>JAJFKZ010000069.1 GCA_021772955.1 Gammaproteobacteria bacterium
TTGGCGCGAACTGGCACAGCAGATTCTGATTGAAGGCAGCGTGGTGCAAGTCAGTGACAGCGATGCCGATGCCTATTTCGCCAGTCGACCGCGCATCAGCCAACTGGGTGCCTGGGCCTCACAGCAATCGCAACCGCTGGCGAGTCGGGCCCAGCTGGAAGCGGCGCTAAAACATTACACGGAAAAGTATGCCGATCGGCAGGTACCGCGCCCGAACCACTGGTCCGGCTTCTGCATTGAGCCGGATATGATCGAGTTCTGGCACGGTCGCGAGTTTCGCCTGCATGATCGCCAGCGCTGGAATCTGGATCCCGACACTGGCGACTGGCACAGTCAATTACTGTATCCGTGACCAGTTCAGCTTAGCCCGCATATTTCATGACCTGCGAGCCATGCCTTGCGTCTAAGCACTTTCTGACTCGCTGAACGTTACAGTATTACTGACGGGTACACTTGTACGCATTAATTCACGGTTATCGCCGTTGTTTATCCGTAAAATTAGGACCAGCAACTGTCCGCCTTCATGAACTATGCGGGTTAAGCTGCCGATTGTATGGTGTGACCGCAGTGACAGTAGCCCAAGCTACAGCTGCAGGGAGCACTGCGTGGGCTGAGGCTTTACCGGCACACCCGCATGGCTGTGCGCGATGATTATTGCGCTCCAGATGATGCCGGTCCGGATGACTGTATGAGTAGCTGCAGTGGCTGAAAATGCTGTAGTATGGCTTGCCATGCTGTCTTTTTGAGATCATCACGGTCAATCCGGATCGATCGTACTGCGCAATGAACCATGCAGTCGAGCGGTCATGGTGTTCCTATGCTCCTGTTGGCTTTCGTCAGTGACCGCAATCACGACAGTCACCTGGCTGACGATTGCCACAGCTCCCGCGACAAGTGTTATTGAGGTATACCCGATGGTAAGAAACTGGTTTTACGGCATCTCTGCCGGTGTTTTCGTGCTGGTTGGCTTGATCTGGTTGCTTTGGCCGCCGATTTTGTGGAGCCTGGTGTTGCTGGTTCCGCTGTTCCTGGTCGGGCTGCGCGATGCCACGCAGATACGCCATACAATCCTGCGCAACTTTCCGCTCATCGGCCACGGTCGCTATCTGATCGAAGGCGTACGGCCCGAATTGCAGCAATACCTGATCGAATCCAATCTCGATGCCTACCCGGTCGAGCGTGAATACCGTTCGCTGGTTTATCAACGTGCCAAGGGTCAGGTCGAAACTCGTCCACTTGGTACGCAGCGCGATGTTTACCGGGTTGGCTACGAATGGGCCAGTCATTCACTGGCGCCGGTCAAGCAGCTGGAACACGAGCCGCGCATCAATTTCGGTGGCGCCGATTGCAGCAAGCCCTATTCGGCCTCGCACCTGAATATTTCTGCGATGAGTTTTGGAGCGCTGTCCAGCCGCGCCGTGTTGGCATTGAACGAAGGCGCGAAGCTTGGTGGCTTTGCCCACAACACCGGCGAGGGAGGCGTTTCGCGCCACCATCTGCAACCGGGCGGTGATCTGATCTGGCAGGTTGGAACCGGCTATTTCGGTTGTCGACAAAAGGATGGTTCATTCGATCCGGAACGATTCCGCGAGACAGCTGCGAACGAGCAGATCCGCATGATCGAAATCAAGCTCTCACAAGGCGCCAAACCAGGTCACGGCGGCATTCTGCCGGCGGTCAAGGTGACCCCTGAAATCGCTGAAGCGCGCGGTCTGGAGCCCTATGAGACTGCGCTGTCACCACCCTGGCACAGCGAGTTTTCCACCCCGATCGAGCTGATCGAATTCGTCGCACGATTACGCGAGTTGTCTGGCGGTAAGCCGGTAGGAATAAAGTTTTGCGTTGGTCGGCGCACCGATTTTCTGGCCATCTGCAAGGCCATGCTCGAAGTTGGCACAGCGCCTGATTTCATCACCGTTGATGGCGGCGAAGGCGGCACCGGAGCCGCTCCGCTGGAATTCTCGAACTCAATCGGTATGCCTGGCAGGGATGCACTGCCGTTTGTCGTCAACTCGTTGATTGGTGCCGGATTGCGTGACAAGCTTCGGGTTATTTACTCGGGCAAGGTATTCTCGGCGTTTCACATGATCCGCGCCCTGGCACTCGGTGCCGATACCTGTAACTCGGCTCGCGGCATGATGTTCGCACTTGGCTGTATTCAAGCGCTACGCTGCAACACCAATAATTGTCCGACCGGTATTACCACCCAGAATCCGGCCTTGGTCAAGGGGCTGCATGTAGCAAGCAAAGCCGTGCGCGTCCATCACTTTCATCGTGCGACCATCCATGCCCTGCTTGAAATGCTTGCGGCAATGGGTATGCAGCGGCCGGATGAAGTCCGTCCGGATCATGTGTATCGACGTGTCGATGACCTGAACGTGCGCACCTTGTCCGAGATTTACCCGTTGCTTAAGCCCGGCGCATTGCTCGGCGAGGAACTTTCATCCTGTCCCATGGCCAGCGAATGGCGCGGGGCATCGGCGGAACGCTGGAGCTTTCAGGCCGAGAGCGGCGAGTCGATACACAGTTGACCCGCCTTATTCACCACTTCCTCTACTGCGACGCCGCAAGCCCCCTATCTGCGCCGTTTCGCTCGGTTGTGCATCATCACCGTACCAGCGAGTACGTTGCCGGTGCCCTCGGTCGTGAAACGCCCCATCTACAGGGCCTGGCGACGCCTCGTGACGAGCGGGTGGTGAATAAGGTGGGGTTAACCCGAGCATATTGCAGGCCGGATCATGGTGTTGTCGACTAGCGTGAATGCGCTACACTGAGATGATGTCTTGCAGTGCTGTCAGCAATGCCTTGGTTACCGATCACCGTCCGGAGAAAGTCCATGTCGAAAATGATCATGCCGAACCGTCAATCGGGTGCTCGTCACCTGCTGTTGTTGGGCTGTTTTGGAGTACTGATGGCACTCGCGCTTGATACGGTCGCGCAGTCGACCAACAAGCCGGTGCTGATGGGTAAGCACTGGGTGGCGATGACCGGTAAACCGCTGGGTGCTACTGCTGGCGCCAGCATCTTTCAGCAAGGTGGTAACGCAGTTGATGCTGCTGCCGCCATGCTGGGTGCAACCGCGACCATGTGGGATACCCTGGGCTGGGGCGGTGAAACCCAGGCGCTGATCTACAACCCCAACACCGGCAAGGTCATTGGTATCAACGCCTTGGGCGTTGCCCCCACGGGCGCCACAGCTGAATTCTTTCGTGACAAGGGCATGTTGTATCCGCCTGAATACGGTCCGCTGGCGGCGGTCACACCCGGTACACCAGGTGGCCTGATGGTGATGGTGGCCGAATACGGCAAGCTGAGTCTGGCCGAGGTGCTGGCCCCGGCCATCGAAATGGCGCACGGCTATGCCATCGAGCAATCCCAGGCCGACAACATGGAACGCCGCCGCGATATCATTCAGCGCTGGCCCAGTTCCAGCAAGGTATTTCTGCCGCATCTGGATCCCGACCATCCTGATCAGCGTGCCGCGCCACGCGCTGGTGAAGTGTTCAAACAGGCAGATCTGGCCGCGACGCTGGAAAAACTGGTCGCCACCGAAGCCGAGGCTCTGGCCGTCGGCAAGGATCGCAAGCAGGCCATCTACGCCGCTTATGAGCGCTTTTACAAAGGTGACATCGCCGCGCAGCTGGTTGCTGCCACGCGCGCGGCTGGTGGCTTGATTACCATGGACGATCTGGCCAACTGGGAAGTCAAACTGGAGCAACCGGTGACCACCAATTACCGTGGTGTCGACGTCTACAAGCTGACCACCTGGACCCAGGGCCCGGTGCTGTTGCAAGCATTGAACATACTCGAGGGTTTTGATCTGAAGTCCATGGGCTACAACACCACGCGCTACATCCATACCTTGTATCAGGCCATGAACCTGGCTTTTGCCGATCGCGATTTTTACTATGGTGATCCCTATTTTCCACCAGCCGAGCCGCTGGCTGGCTTGTTGTCCAAGGACTATGCCGCACAGCGACGCAAGCTGATCAAGGCGGACGGCATGATCGAAAACCTCAAACCCGGTGACCCCTACGCATTCCAGAACGGCAGCAATCCATTTGAGCGCTTGCGGCAACAGTGGACGCCGGTCCCGCCAGTGGCTGAGGCGTCCGGTATCGATGGCTTTCAGCAGACCAACGTCATGGATCATGATGAAGGCTTCAAGGCCGGTACCACGTCCATCCAGGCCGCCGATGCAGAGGGCTGGGTCGTTTCGGTGACACCATCGGGTGGCTGGATTCCGGCTTTCATTGCGGGCGCTACTGGCGTTGGCCTGAGCCAGCGCATGCAAAGCTTTGTGCTGGACGAAAAGCTCAATCCTTACAACGTGGTGGCGCCGGGCAAACGGCCACGGGTCACGCTCACCCCCAGCCTGGCACTCAAGGACGGCAAGCCGTTGTTGGCGTTTTCAGTACAAGGTGGCGATACCCAGGATCAGAATCTGCTGCAGTTTTTACTGAACATGCAGGAATGGGGCATGAATGTGCAGCAGGCCGCCGACGGTCGCGGCAACATTCTCAGCTACCAGATGCAAAGCTCGTTTGGTGCGCATCAGGCACAGCCAGGGCGTCTGCAGGTGACCGATCAGGTCGCAACATACACGCGTGAGCAGCTCACAGCCATGGGCTATGACGTTGAGTTGGTGGAGCGTACCTACAACCCGACCACGGCAATCTGGTTTGATTTTGAAAACGGTACCATGCAGGGCGGTGCCAGCGATCAGGGCGACGATTACGGTATTGCCTGGTAGCTTACTATCAACCCGGCAATCTAACAGATTGCCGGGTTAATCCCCGGGCCGAAGGTCCTGGGCCGCGTGGCGAAGCCGGTTGCGGACATGCACCGCAAACGGCGTGCAACGAATAGCATAGGTATTTCGTTGCCAGTTTAATAATACATTCATCAATCCTGCCTCGCCCAGCTTGTGTAAGTGATTGGCCATAATGGTCTGAAACGCTGCATTGCGTTTAACCCGCATATTGCACGAGGACGGACGTTCAGGTAAGAAAAGCGTATGCACACGAATAAGTTATAACGAAATTGATCGAAATTGAAAAAGTACAGTTTGTCCTATTCGGTGTTAGGAAAAATCTGCCGTCGTATTTTGGCACATCCTCCTTGAACC
>JAJFKZ010000070.1 GCA_021772955.1 Gammaproteobacteria bacterium
CGACAGTGTCGGCAATTGCGACCTGTACGGGTTTATTGAAGTTGCGGGGCTGGCATTTGACGAGCACCGCGATGCGACCGACTCGGTGGTGATTGATCCCACCGAAGAACGCATGCGTGAGGAGTTTGCCGGCGCCAATGCACTGTATCTGCCGCTGCACAGTGTGTTGCGCATTGACCAGGTCAACAAGCGTGGCCAGTGCAAGATTCGTGAGCGTGAGCCGGGGGAAAAGGTTACCCAGTTACCGATCAGCCGCCGCTGACACAGCGTCTATGCGAGCGTAGCGCGGCAATCCGGACTTCAGTCAAGACCTGTGTTATCTGTGGTTTTATGAGCCGGTTTCTGGGCCTGGCCGATCCGGTTCACCGTCAGCTCCAGACAACGGCTGCTGGAATACATGCACATCACGTTGCGGGAACGGTATGCTGCAGCCGGCGGCTTCCAGTTCGGCCTTGATGGACTCCATCAGCGGTCCACGCACAATCCAGTAGTCAGTAGTCTTGCACCAGGGGCGCACCGCAAAATTGACACTGCTATCGCCTAGCTCAAGCAGCATCACCACCGGTGCCGGTTCTTCCAGCAGCAAGTCCTTGTGCTTGCCAAGCGCGCTGTTGATGGCGGCATGTGCTGCCTTCAGATCGTCCTTGTAGTCGACGCCGATCACCAGATCAATGCGGCGCGTGTCCTTGGCGGTAAAATTGATGATCGGGTTGGCCATGATGTCGCTATTGGGCATCAACAGGACACGGTTGTCGGTGGTGGTTAACTCGGTATTGAACAGGTTGACACTGGCCACCACACCGGACTGCCCGGCGATCTCGACAAAATTGCCGACCCGGAACGGTTTCAGCAATATGATCAACACGCCGGAGGCAAAGTTGCCCAGCGAATCCTTCAGTGCCAGGCCGATGGCCAGCCCGGCAGCACCCAGCACAGCGAATGCCGACGTGGTGTTCAGGCCCAGCTGACCCAGTACCATCATCAGCAGTACCACGGTCAGGGTAATGCTGATGATGCGCTGCAAAAACACCCGCAGCAATTGCTCGACCCCACGCGACTGCAGCCCGCGATCCAGCATGCTGATGATCCAGCGAATAAGGCGTCGTCCAACCAGGTAGATCAGCAGCGCGACCAGCAGCTTGCCACCCCAGCTGACACCAATGGTGATGAGCTGCTGCCAATCCAGAGTGTCTATCCATTCATTCAGCTTTTGCATGCTTGCCTGCTACCTCTTGCCTGTGTTTTTCAGTTGTGCTGGATGTACGCTGAATCAAGTCGTGAATCAGGAAAAATCAGCGCCTTCGGCCAGGGTTTTTTCGATTTCATCAGCCAGTCGGGCGATGCGATCGATCTGTCTACGCAGCAGCTTTTCGTTGAGAAAGTCATACAAGATGTTTTCGCACATCTTGATGTAGGGCACACCGTCCAGATCACCGACTGCCAGATAACCGTTGCGCAACATCAGATTAAGACGCAGGCATTTTTCTGCATCAAAACTGTCCAGCGGTGCAATGGTGGTTTCTACACGCAGGAACAGGTCGCCTTCCCGGCCTTCGATTTCTGCCAGAAAAATGCTTTGCTTGCGTTGCTGGTCCTCAATGTCGTAATCGATGGCGATGACGAAATCCTCGTCAATGACCAGGTCGTGTTCGGCAACGATGTAATCACGAATGGCGGTAAAGGTATTCAGACGTTTCATGTTATTTGGGCTCCAGTCGGATGGCACCATCCAGACGGATGGTGCTGCCATTGAAATAGCTGTTGCGGATGATCTCTGCTGCCAGGCTGGCAAATTCGTCGGCCTTGCCCAGCCGTGCCGGGAACGGCACCCGGGCACCAAGAGCCTGCTGCACTTCTGCCGGCATGTTGTCGACCATTGGGGTATGAAACACGCCCGGTGCGATGGTCATGATGCGGATGCCAAAGCGGGCTAATTCACGGGCCATCGGCAGGGTCATGCCCACCACACCACCCTTGGAGGCGGAATAGGCGGCTTGACCGATCTGGCCTTCATAGGCGGCGACACTGGCGGTATTGATGATGACGCCGCGTTCGCCATCGGCATTGGCAGCATTGTGTTGCATCAAACTGGCAGCGGCCTTGGCGACATTGAAGGTGCCGATCAGGTTCACGCTGACGGTGCGGCTGAATTGTTCCAGCGGCATCGGGCCCTCGCGTCCCAACACCCGGCCGGAGCCAAGTATACCGGCACAGCTGACGGCGACATTGATGCCGTCGGCAAAGTCGGCTGCCTGTTGCATGGCAGTTACTACCTGTTGTTCATTGCTGACATCGCAGCGCACGAATTGTGCCTGTTCACCCAGCTCTTTAATGACCGCGCTGGCGGCATCATCGTTGATGTCGAGCAAGGTGACTTTGGCACCTGCGGCAAGGAGTTTTTTGGCCACGGCCAGGCCCAGCCCTGAGCAGCCACCGGTGATCACGGCCTTGCTGTGTTCTATCTGCATGTTTGATCCTTGTACTTGGTTATAAGAGAAGTGGTGGCGACTGCCTGCATCTCAATCCTCAGGCAGTTGTCGATTGGCATCAAGCAAACATTTTTGGCTTGATGGACATGGTTGCCAGGCGTGCCAGACCAGCCCGACTGGTGTTGGCACGTGCTAGCTGCTTGGTGATCCAGGCGCCAATTTCGGCGAGCATGTCCAGATCGACGCCAGTGTCGAAGCCCAAGCCATGCAGCATGTAGACCACGTCTTCGGTCGCAACATTGCCGGTTGCGCCTCGAGCATAGGGACAGCCGCCCAGCCCGGCGACACTGCTGTCGGTGATGCGCACGCCTTCTTCCAGGCAGGCGAAGATGTTTGCCAGTGCCTGGCCGTAGGTATCGTGAAAGTGCACCGCCAAACGGTCCATGGCGACTTCCGCTGCCACCGCGCGCAGCATGTCACGCGCCTGATGCGGGGTGCCTATGCCGATGGTGTCGCCCAGTGAAATTTCATCGCAGCCCAATTCCCGCAGTTGCGTAGCCACGGCCACCACCTGGGCTATGGGTACCTGGCCCTGATACGGGCAACCGAGCACGCAGGAAATGTAGCCGCGCACCCAGATGTCTTGCTCACGGGCTTGTTCGATGACGGGTTTGAAACGCTGGATGGATTCGGCGATGCTGCAGTTGATGTTGTGCTGGCTGAATTCCTCGGAAGCGGCAGTGAACACAGCGATTTCCCGGGCCTTGGCTGCCAACGCACGGCGCATGCCATACTCATTCGGCACCAGCACCGGATAGCGTACCTCGGGGCGGCGTTTGATCGCGGCCATGACTTCTTCGGCATCGGCCAGTTGCGGTACCCATTCCTGACTGACGAAACTGGTTGCTTCGATCACGCTGATGCCGGTCAGACCCAGCCTGCGGATCAACTCCTGCTTGATGTAGGCAGGCACAATGGAGCTTTCATTCTGCAAGCCATCGCGGGCGCCAACTTCAACAATTTTGACGTAGTCGCTCATAATCAGTTGGCAAACTCCACCAGACATGTTTCGGCGGTGACGGTGTCATCAACCGTGACATGCA
The DNA here is from genome assembly GCA_021772955.1 of Gammaproteobacteria bacterium. Classification (GTDB taxonomy): domain Bacteria; phylum Pseudomonadota; class Gammaproteobacteria; order Xanthomonadales; family Wenzhouxiangellaceae; genus JAHJQV01. The sequence continues at coordinate 3,533 of JAJFKZ010000070.1, forward strand.
CTGCCTCGATGCAGGCATCGGCATCGGCGCGCAGCGATAGTTCCATTTTCATGGCTTCCATAACGATGATGACCGAGCCGGCCGTGACCTGATCTCCGGCGGCATGATTGATCGCGATGATACGGCCTGGCATCGGCGCGATGATCTGGCCCTGGCTGACGGCAACGCTGGTAGCGCTGTGCTGTTCACTAATGCGGCAGAAGCGCCAGCGCATTTTGTCGTGGACCAGTTCCAGGGCGTCGGGAAGATGGTGCACCTGGCACTTGATCGACTGACCGCCGATCAGCATGCCGGCCTGCCCATGTTGCTGCCAGAATGCCGTGATCTGTAATTGTTCATCTGCGTTGATGGTGATCTGACTGCCGCCATCCTGGTACTGATGCAATAGCTGATGCTCGTGCCCGGCACAGCTCAGGCTCAATCCGCGTGGGGCATTGGCTCCGGCGTGACTGCCCAGCCGCCAGCCATCCTGTTGTGACCAGGGGGACCATGGGTCCAGGCAATGGCCATGCTGATTCGTCTCGGCGTGCATGAACAGCATCGCTGCCAGCGCGATCAACTCGTTGTCGGGAACCGCTGGTCTGGTTTGCAGCAGTTGCTGCAGGTTTTGATCCAGCCACGCGGTATGGATACGCAGCTGTGGGTCCTCAGCACGCATGATCTCAGCGCCTGCGAGCCACTGCAAGAACCCCAGGTTGTGTTGCAGTCCGGCAATGCTGGTGGCGGCCAGAGCCTGCTGCAGGGCATGCAATGCGGCCGGGCGGTCATCGGCATGCACGACCAGCTTGGCGATCATCGGATCGTAGTGAATGCTAACCTCATCACCTTCGACCACACCGGTTTCCACACGTAAAGCTGTCGAACCGGGCGGAAATTGCAAGCACTGCAAGGTGCCGGCGCTGGGCATGAAGTCCTGATCCGGGTTTTCGGCGTAGATTCGGGCCTCGAAGGCGTGCCCGTGTTGGCTGATTTCAGCTTGTTGCCGGGGCAGGGGCTGACCCGCTGCAACCCGCAACTGCCATTCCACCAGATCAATGCCGGTGATCATCTCCGTGACCGGATGCTCCACCTGCAGACGGGTGTTCATTTCCATGAAAAAGAACTGCTCGTCGGCGACAATGAATTCCACCGTACCGGCGCCACTGTAGTTGACGCTGCGCGCTGCCTGCAGCGCTGCCTCGTGCATGGCCTGCTGGATTGCATCGGGCAGCCTGTTGGCCGGTGCTTCCTCGATGATTTTCTGATAGCGGCGCTGGCTGGAGCAGTCGCGCTCGAACAGGTGCACCACGTTGCCGTGATGATCACCAAAAATCTGTACTTCGATATGGCTGGGGTTGTGCAGATAGCGTTCCAGTATCATGCGCTGATCGCCGAAAGCGCTGGACGCTTCGCGCTGAGCCGAGGCCAGCTGTTCGGCAAACTGTGCAGCGTTGTGGACGATGCGCATGCCTTTGCCGCCACCGCCGGCGGCAGCCTTGATCAGAAGTGGGTAACCAATCTCATCCGCGGCGTGTTGCAGTGTGGCGCCGTCCTGGTCGTCTGCATCGTAACCGGGTACCACCGGTACGCCGGCCGAGCGCATGGTCTGCTTGGCTGCAGCCTTGGAGCCCATTTGCTCCATGGTGTCGGCGCTGGGGCCGATGAGTACCAGTCCGGCGGCCGCGACCGCGCGGGCAAATTCGGCGTTTTCGGATAAAAACCCGTAGCCCGGGTGAATGGCTTCGGCACCGCTGAGTTTGGCTGCCGCAATGATTTTGTCGCCATGCAGGTAGGATTCTCGAGCTGCGGCCGGGCCCAGGCGAATTGCCCGATCGGCCTGACGCACATGCAGCGCCCCGGCATCGGCATCTGAATAAACGGCCACGGTCTCGATGCCAAGCCGTTTGCAGGTTTGCTGCACCCGGCAGGCAATTTCACCACGGTTGGCAATCAGGATGCGCTGAAACAGGCGCTGCTGCTGTGCGTCAGTCATGATTTCTGCCAGCGGGCGGGGCGCTTGCGCAAGAATGCCCGCAAGCCATGCTGGCCTTCCTCGCTGGCGCGCACGCGCGCGATCCAGGCGGCGGTGTGTTTGTCGGTTGCATCAACACTCCATTCGGCGGTTGCCAGTTTGCGGATCAATTGTTTGCACTCGGCCACCGCTCCAGGTGCGGTTTGCAGCAACTCTTGAATGCGACCGGCGACCAGTTCATCCAGCGCCTCGGCGCTGCTGGCGGTGCCGTTGATCAGGCCAATGTGCAGGGCCGCCTGACCATCAAAGCGTTCGCCGCTGAGGGCATAGCGACGCATGCCTGCCATGCCGATGCGGGCTTGTACAAAGGGCGCAATGGTCGCCGGAATCAATCCCAGGCGAACTTCGGTGAGTCCGAATCGGGCCGTGTCCAGGGCAAACGCCATGTCGCAGCAGCAGATCAGGCCCACGCCGCCACCGAAGGCGCTGCCATTGACTTTGGCGATCACCGGCTTGGGCAAATTGTCCAGGGTCCGAAACATGGCCGCCAGCCGCAGCGAGTCCAATCGGTTGTCCTCGCGACTGGCGCTGGCCATGGATTGCATCCAGTTGAGGTCACCGCCAGCTGAAAAACTGGCACCGGCTGCGGTCAGCACGACAACCCGAACCTTGTCATCGTCGCGCACGCGCTTGAAGGCGTCAGTCAGCTCGGCGATCAGCTCGGCGTTGAAGGCATTGTGCAGGTCCGGTCGCTGCAGCATCAAGGTGCAAACCTGCGCATCGGTTACATAGCGCAAATGCTGGTACATCAGATCAATCTCATTAGGGTCAGGTTCTGCATGCTACATCCGGAACACGCCATAGTTGCCCGTTTCGGGCGGCGCATTCATGCTCGCCGACAAGGCCAGTCCGAGCACGCGTCGGGTGTCTCGTGGATCGATGATGCCGTCATCCCAGAGCCGGGCCGAGGCATAGTAGGGGTTGCCCTGGGTCTCGTATTGCTCGGTGATGGCTTGTTTGAACGATTGCTCCTGCGCTTGCGGCCAATCCTGCCCGGCCGCCTGCATGCCGTCACGCTTGACCGTGGCCAGCACGTTGGCCGCCTGTTCGCCGCCCATCACCGAGATTCTGGCATTGGGCCAGGTCCACAGAAAGCGCGGCTGGTAGGCGCGACCACACATGGCATAGTTGCCGGCGCCGAACGAGCCGCCGATGATCACGGTGTACTTGGGTACGTGGCTGCAGGCGACAGCGGTGACCATCTTGGCACCATCCTTGGCGATTCCGGCGTTTTCGTATTGCTTGCCGACCATGAACCCGCTGATGTTCTGCAAAAAAACCAGCGGTATATTACGCTGGTTACACAGTTGGATGAAGTGCGCGCCTTTGAGTGCGCTTTCCGAGAACAATATCCCATTATTGGCGACGATGCCGACAGGATAGCCGTGGATGCGAGCAAATCCGGTCACCAGGGTTTTCCCATAACGAGCCTTGAATTCATGCAGCTCACTGGCATCAACGATGCGGCCGATGATTTCGTGCACATCCATCGGCTGGCGCGTGTCACGGGAAATGGCGCCCAGCAGTTCGTCGCAGTTCAGCGCTGGCGCCTGCGGTGCGCAGTAATTCAGTGTGCTGTGCTTGCGTCGCTGCAGATTGGCAACCACGTCGCGGGCGATGGCCAAGGCATGTTGATCATTTTCGGCCAGATGGTCAGCTACGCCAGACTGGCTGGTGTGTACCTCGGCCCCGCCCAGTGATTCGGCATCCACTTCTTCGCCGGTCGCGGCTTTCACCAAGGGCGGGCCGCCAAGAAAGATCGTGCCCTGATTGCGCACGATAATGGACTCGTCGCACATGGCAGGAACATAGGCACCGCCTGCTGTACACGATCCCATGACCACAGCGATCTGCGGGATGTTTAGTGCCGACAGCCGTGCCTGGTTGTAGAAAATCCGGCCAAAATGGTCACGATCCGGAAACACTTCGTCTTGCATGGGTAAAAACGCGCCACCGGAATCCACCAGGTAGATGCAAGGCAGATGGTTTTCCAGCGCGATTTCCTGTGCCCGCAAGTGTTTTTTTACCGTGATTGGGTAATACGTGCCGCCTTTGACCGTGGCATCGTTGCCCAGCACCATGACTTCGTTACCGTGGATGCGCCCGATCCCGGCGACCACGCCGGCAGCCGGTGCTGCGTCGTCATACATACCCCAAGCGGCCAGCGCGCTGATTTCCAGAAACGGTGAGCCGTCATCCAGCAGCTCACGGATGCGCTCTCGAACCAGCAGTTTGCCGCGCTGCTGATGTTTGAGGCGCGACTTCTCCGAACCACCCAGGCTGATTCTGGCCTGCTGTTGCTGCAGTTCGTCCAGCAGCGCCTGCATGTGCTGCTGATTGGCAATGAACGCCTCGTCGCGGGGGCTGATGCTGCTCTTGATTATGGGCATAAGGGCGGTTCTGACGGTGCTGGTTCAGGGTTGCGTTGCCGTGCATGCTGATGCTGGCTGCTGCCGACTTGTGAAGCCGGCAGTGAGCAGATCAAAGCACTGCTAGACATCGGTGCAAGCATGGCCAGCTCAGACCAGCTCGACCGCAATGGCAGTGGCTTCACCGCCACCAATGCACAGTGCGGCCACGCCGCGTCGCAATCCGTGCTGGCGCAAGGCATTGATTAGTGTTACTACCAGCCGTGTCCCGCTGGCCCCAATTGGATGACCCAGCGCACAGGCGCCGCCGTAAACGTTGACTTTGGCGTGCGGAATGTCCAGTTCATGCATCGCCGCCATGGTCACCACGGCAAAGGCTTCATTGATTTCGAACAGGTCAACGTCGGCCACGCTCCAGTTCAGCTTCTGCAGTAGCTTTTTGATGGCGCCAACCGGAGCTGTGGTGAACCATTCCGGTTCCTGGGCGTGGTTGGCATGCCCAAGAATGCGTGCCAGTGGCTTGCAGCCATGTTGCTCGGCCAGCTTGCGGCGGGTGAGCACGGTGGCGGCTGCGCCATCGGATATTTTCGAGGCATTGGCTGCGGTGACTGTGCCGTCTTTGGCAAAAGCGGGTTTCAGCTGGGCGATTTTGGCCAGATCACAGCGCGGCGGCTCTTCATCCCGATCCACCACTTGCTCGCCCTTGCGGGTTTTCACCGTCACGGCGGTGATTTCGTCCTTGAAGGCGTTTTCCATCGCCGACATGGCCCGCTCAACCGACGTGGCACTAAACTGATCCTGGGCTTCGCGACTGAACTCATATTTGCTGGCGCAAGTTTCCGCAAACTGTCCCATCATTTTGTCATCGTACGGATTTTGCAGGCCATCCAGGAACATGTGATCCAGCACCTGGCCATGCCCCATGCGATAACCGGAACGTGCCTTGGGCAGCAGATACGGTGCATTGGTCATGGATTCCATGCCACCGGCGACGATAAAGTCTGCTGACCCGGCACGGATCAGATCATGCGCCAGCATCATCGCTTTCATGCCGGAACCACACACTTTATTGATGGTGGTGCAGCCGGCCGACAGTGGTAATCCACCACCCAATGCGGCTTGTCGTGCCGGTGCCTGGCCCTGACCGGCTGGCAGTACGCAGCCCATGATCACTTCATTGATCAATTGACCATCGATGCCGGCCTGATTGAGGCTGGCACGGATTGCCGCCGCGCCCAGTTGATGTCCGGCGACGGGTGCAAACTGGCCTTGAAATGATCCAATCGGGGTGCGTTTTGAAGCGATTATGACGATATCGTCAGATGACATGTAAATAATCTCCTGTGTGGTTCAAGCGCCGCCAGTACGGCTGCCTGGGCGTGAAGATCGTCCGGTTGGAAACATGAACCGGAAGCTTCACGGCAAGCATAGTAACTGCCGGTACCGTAAAATGTTTGCGTGTAATGATCACGGCAAATGTTGATTGCCGCATTTTAACATGACCAGCCGTCTGCGCATTTCCTTACTGTGATGATGACTGATGCTGTGCTGGCGATGCGATAGGTGCGCACATGCCGTGATCAACATCGAGCCTGGATATTGTATGCTTCAGCATACCCGGGCACATTGCAAGCAGCGACGGGTGCCTATAAATTGTACTCGGACAGGTTGAATGACAGGAGCAGGTTATGGCAGGTGGCTGGGCCCGCGATGGTGCGGTGCAAGATCAGATTGACGCCAGCGTTGAGGATGCAGTCAAGCAGGCGCGCAGCCGTCTCGGTGTTGGCGCCAGTCGGCATGATTGCGAGGATTGTGCTGCAATCATTCCCGAAGCACGGCGCCAGGCTGTACCCGGCGTGCGTAAATGCATCGCCTGTCAGGAACTGGCCGATGCCGAGCACAAAACCAGCAGCGGCTTCAATCGCCGTGGCAGCAAGGACAGTCAGCTGCGTTGAACAGTACAGCGATAATGCTGGACGATGCGAATTTCTGAACTAACCTGACGCATAAACAATAACAGCATGGCAAAGCAAAAACCGGTGAATGAATTTCAGCGCCTGATCCTGGCCACCCGCAATTCTCTGGTGGGCTGTCGTCAGGTCTGGCGAGACGAGGCCGCGTTTCGGTCACAGATTGTGATTCTGGTCATCATCACGCCGCTGGCCTTGTGGCTGTCACGAAGCGCCATGGAATGTGCGCTGTTGATAGCTGTGTGGTTGCTGGTATTGCTGGCCGAGTTGGGTAACACTGCGATTGAGGCTGCCATTGATCGCATCAGTACCCAACGACATCATCTGTCCGGCAAGGCCAAGGACGCCGGTTCGGCCATGGTCATGATGGCCATGATCATTGCCGCAATCGTGTGGCTGGGATTTTTCATGGATCGCTTCTGAGCGACCACAGCCGGGCGTCCGCTAACTAGCAGCCTGTCGGACTTAACGCTGACCTACTGCGGAAAAGCCGGATTGGGCCAGATTTCTCGCTCTTTATCGTTAAATAGTCGTACTATTCGCCTCAAAAAACCAAAAAATCTGACGCCAACCGTCTTTCCCTCGCTACGATCGGTCAAGTCCGACAGGCTGCTAGGCAGCCACGTTCCAATCGATCAATCCCCATACCGAAGGCTGTTATCATGACTGCCAGGTTATCAATTCAATCAGGAGTCCACCGTGGGTATGCAAACCAGAGCAGCCGTAGCTTACCAGGCTGGTCAGCCACTGCGCATTGAAACAGTTGATCTGCAAGGCCCCAGAGCCGGTGAAGTACTGGTTGAAATCAAGGCCACTGGCGTGTGCCACACGGATGCATTTACCCTGTCCGGGCGCGATCCGGAAGGTTTGTTTCCGGTAATTCTGGGTCATGAAGGCGCCGGTGTGGTGCTGGAGGTCGGCGCCGGTGTCACATCATTGCAGCCCGGCGATCACGTCATTCCGTTGTACACGCCGGAGTGCCGCGAGTGTGACTATTGCCTGAACCCGAAAACCAACCTGTGCCAGGCGATCCGCCCAACCCAGGGGCGTGGTGTGATGCCGGATGGCTCCAGCCGGTTTTCCATCGGCGGTGAACCGCTGCATCACTACATGGGAACTTCCACTTTTGCCAACCACACTGTGGTGCCGGAAATTGCGCTGGCAAAGATTCGCCAGGATGCGCCGTTCGACAAGGTTTGCTACATCGGCTGCGGCGTCACTACCGGCATCGGCGCGGTGATTTTCACGGCCAAGGTTGAACCTGGCTCGCGGGTCGTGGTGTTTGGTCTGGGCGGCATCGGGCTCAATGTCATTCAGGGGGCAAGATTGGCCGGCGCCGAGCAGATTGTCGGTGTGGATATCAATCCGGACAAGCGTGCGCTGGCGGAAAAGTTCGGCATGACCGATTTTGTCAACCCGCAAGAGGTCGGTGACGACCTGGTCGCTTACCTGGTCAATCTGACCAAAGGTGGTGCCGACTACAGCTTTGAATGCATCGGCAAAGTCGATGTCATGCGCCAGGCACTGGAATGCTGCCACAAAGGCTGGGGCACGTCGATCATCGTGGGCGTGGCGGGTGCCGGGGAGGAAGTCTCCACGCGTCCGTTTCAACTGGTCACCGGCCGCAACTGGCGTGGCAGTGCTTTCGGTGGTGCCCGTGGCCGTACTGACGTGCCGAGGATTGTCGACTGGTACATGCAGGGGCTGATCAACATTGACGACCTGATCACGCACACACTGACGCTGGATCAGATCAACCATGGCTTTGAGCTGATGCACAGTGGTGAATCAATTCGCTCGGTGGTGCTGTACTGAGCCTGTGAGGAGTGCGCTGATGGCGATAGAAACACTTTCGCAACAGCAATGCTGTGACGGCCACGTGGGGGTATATCGCCACCACTCATCCAATTGCGCTGCACCGATGCGCTTTGCCGTGTTTGTGCCGGCTCACGAGCAAGGTATGCATCTGCCGGTGCTGTATTATCTTTCCGGGCTGACCTGCGATGAATCCGTGTTCATGATCAAGGCTGGCGCTCAGCGCTTTGCCGCAGAGCATGGCCTGATCCTGGTCGCACCAGACAGCAGCCCGCGCAATACCAGCATCAAGGGCGCTACCGACGACTGGGATTTTGGCGAGGGTGCGAGTTTTTATGTGGACGCCACCCAGCCGCCCTGGGATCAGCATTTCAACATGTACAGCTACGTCACGGAAGAGCTGCCGACACTGATCAACAGCAACTTTCCGGCGGATGCTGAGCGGCAATCCATCTTCGGTCACTCCATGGGGGGTCATGGTGCGTTGGTGGTAGCCTTGCGCAACCCACAGCGATATTGCTCGGTGTCGGCATTTGCGCCGATCGTGGCGCCCAGCCAGGTGCCCTGGGGGCTCAAGGCATTACCGATCTATCTGGGCCAGGATCAGGCCAGCTGGCGGCAATACGATGCCTGTGAGCTGGTCGCGCAGCAGACCTTCCCCGGTGAGATTCTGATTGATCAGGGTTTGGCCGATGAATTCCTCGA
>JAJFKZ010000008.1 GCA_021772955.1 Gammaproteobacteria bacterium
GCGTGCAGATGGCAATACTGGCAGACGCTGGCCTGGCGCGGGTGCACCTGGGCCTTGCCAGCGAGAAAATCTGCCGCCAGTGTCTGCAAATGCTCCTGCCAGTCCTGCAGCAAAGTTGACCAATCCGTCACCGCTTTGAACTTGCCCGTGGCTGTGGCCAGATCTGCCACCCCCGGAATGTTGCTGGTGCCGTTGGCGAGACCATCAAAACGCATCTGATCCGGTGCCAGACTGGCAAAGGCAATCGCCTGCGGTGGCGTTTGCATGGCCAGCGCGTACAGCGGTAACTGCGGATCAGCGATGCGTGGTTCGGGGTACCAGTCGGCCTTGTTCACTTTGCCGCTTTTGTAGTCAATCAGCATCTCACCCAAGTCTGTCTTGTCGATGCGATCAATTTTCAGGTTGATGCGCAGACCAGCCAGCTCGATCGCCGTCAGCTGCTCCAGTGCTGTAACAGAAAACGGCTCACGCTCGCGCTCCAGCGCCAGCCAGCGCCCCAGCGCACGTTGCAGGCACTGCTGTTCCAGCTCATGCCCGACTTGGCTCAGCAGCAACGGATGCTTTTGCAACAGCTTCTGCAGCGCGTTGGTTGCAGCGCGCTGGATACGTTCAGTCAGAGCCGCATCATCAAGTGCCTTGAACGCCGCCTGATCCGGCAAATGCCGCCAGAACAGCTCCAGCGCTTTGTGCAGCAAGTTGCCGCGATCCATCGCGTTCAGCCCTGGCCGAGGCGGGCGCAGTTCGCGTGCGTACAGACGATGCACGGCAAAGGCGCGAAACGGACAGGCCGATTGATCGCGGATAATGCCGGTACCGCCGGGCATCTGGTTGTTGCCACTGTCCAGCAACAAAGCCGGCGCCATCACATCCTCTGTCAGCACCTCAAGCGCCACCTCTATGGTGTCGCTAACGGCTTCCACGTCAACCATTGCCGCATCCATTAACAGCGCGGTCAGTTCGGCCTGTTCGGATTCCCTGGTGTTGGCCAGACTGCCACGCAGCTGAGGTGCGCTGCGCAGCAATCCACGCAATTGCAGCGCCGCCAGGCGCAGACAGCCGGCGCTGTTGGCGGTGGGAATGTGCGCCTGTACCGGACCCGGCAACAGTGCTTCGCGACGCGCCGGTGGCGGCCAGGTGTCGGCATCCAGGGTGGTGATCCAGAGCGCATCAAAACGTGAACCCAGGGCTTCAGCTACACCCAATATTTCCACCGGACAACCAGAGTTGCGTTCGCGAAAGGTGCTGTGACTGGCACATTCATTGAGCAACGCCAAGGCCTCTGCGCGCCGTATCGGGCTCAGTGTGACCACGTCCATAGCGCTGAACGCTTCCAGCAGTTCGTGCCAGCGCTGCAGCAATTGAAACTCACGACTGTCCAGCTTGCGACCATCGGCAAAACCGAACGCATGCAATTGTTGCTGGAATTGTGCCGCCCATACCGATGGCAGGGCCTGGGCGGGCTGTTGCGCCAGTTGCTGCAGCCAGTTCTGCAAACACACCACCAGATGCTGATTGCCGTATTGCTGTACCTGCTGCAGCCACTGCTTGCCGGTCAACTCGTAAGACGCATCGCGCAGCATTGCCGCCAGGCTGGCAGCACGTTGCGCGGCTTCTTCCGGCCAGGCGCGGACAAACGGCGAGCGCAGCACGCGGCCAATGCGTGGCTGATCAATGCGCGCCGGATCCAGACCCAGCAGCAACAGCGCATCACTGACCAGTGGCCACTGCTGCAAACGCTGACCCAGTGAAATATGCCAGCACTGCCGACTCTCGGACTGCAGCGCAAATGCCGGTGCAGCAAACACCTGCCGGAATACCGTGTCAACCTGATCGATGCGTCCGTTCAGATCCGGCACAACAATGGCAATGGTCTGGTCTGGTTTTGCTTCCAGTTGCAGGCGCGCCCAGTTGGCCGCTGCCAGCAGTTCCGCATCGGCATTGACAAAGCGCTGTACCTGCAGGTTTTGTCCTGCCTGGCTGAGCGCAATCATGGCATCTGGCCTGGTATCTGGCCCGGCATCTGGCTTGGCAGCGCCAGACCCATCCGGCATCGATGCAGACGGCGCGCGCTCAGCGACTGTAGCAGCTGGTGTCGATGCATCAGCAATGAGTTCTGTGCCAGTCGCTGCAGCGGCATTCAGGATCGCCTGTTGCAGCGGCGTCAGCGGCAACTCGAATCCGATCAACTCGATACATTGCGGCAGCTGCAGCCGGCCCGCAGCAATGTATTCCGGCAGCCGTGCATCCAGCGTCACCGGGTCAATGTAACCGCGGTCGTCACAGCGCCGGCGAAACTGCCACACCCAGTGGCGAAAGGCAGCGGCATCGTCAGACAGTTCCAGTTTTGGCCACTGCTCGGGATCGGCCAGGCGGTAATCGTGCAGTCGCTGCCAGGCGCTTGCGGCCAGTTCTGCCACCTTCGGCTCGCCGACAAAAACATCCTTGTCGATGACCTGCTGCCAGAGCCAACGCGCCTGCTCGGGCGCAATCAGAACCCGATCAACACAGCCTTGCAGAACAGCTTGTTCGCGCAGTTGTTGCAGCCAGGCCGCATAGTGCAGTAACAGCGGTCGACGCCAGACCATGCAACCAGCCGCAACCTGTTGCCGTGCAAGCTGCTGCGCACGCGCTCGCGCCAGTCTTGCTGTCGGTGTCAGCAGCAGTTTGCTTTGAGTACCCATAAAGGCATTATTGTACGCCGTTGTGATGCTCTGTTGCGATGCCCCAGCGTGCTGCCGTCGAGGCACTGCTGTGCAATGTCATCAAGTACTCATCGCAGCACAGCCGAATTGATCTGAGCAAGCACGTCGATCATGATAATCTCTACCCTGACAGGCTCAGGGCCCGGGTCTGGAGCTCGGCAATGCCCGAGCCATCTTTGAACATTACCGAGAATCAGCAGACATGAGCTTGTACCATGACATCGTCGTCGTCGGCGGTGGCGCCAGCGGCACCATTGTCGCCACCCAACTACTGCTGCAGGCAGAGACCCCGTTGCAACTGTGCTGTGTGGAACCAGGCCCCAGACTGGGCGCTGGGCTGGCATACGGACGCTGTTCCGACAAGCATGTGCTCAATGTACCCGCCAACCGCATCAGTGCCATGGCCGGCGATGCCGAGCATTTTCTGCACTGGCTGCAACAGCAGCAATCACCCCCGCAGGACCCGGGCGATTTTTATGCCCGCAGGCAACTGTATGCTGATTATCTGGCTGATTGTCTGCAGCAGGCGTTGCATTCCGGTCAGCAGCAGCACCAGTTCACGCACCAGCAGCAGATGGTTACTGCCATGCGGCCCACCGCCGAAGGCTGGCAACTGCGCCTGGATGACAATCGTCTGCTTAAGGCCCGTCAGGTGGTATTGGCGTTGGGGAACCTGCCGGCCGCTCGGCCACCGGGTAGTCTGCAGCATCTGCTGCGCTCAGATCGTTATCTGCATGACCCATGGCGCTTGCAACAGCTGCAACCAGACCGGGCTGAGCGAATCGCCATCATCGGCTCGGGGCTGACCGCGCTGGACACGCTCCAAACCCTGATCAGATCAGATCATCGTGGTGCCATCGAGGTGTTCTCCCGTTCCGGCCAGTGGCCCACCGTGCAGACCAGCCATCGGCAAGCCTACCCTTTCAACCCCCGTGCAACCCGACTGCGCGAGCTGGTGCGTGAAATCCGAACACAGATCAAGACTGCACAAGCGCAGGATATTGACTGGCGCAATGTTATTGATGGCTTGCGCCCACACACGCAGGCGCTGTGGTCGGGGTTTTCCGAAACAGAAAAATCCAGATTCCGGCGTTACCTGCTGAGCACCTGGAATCGTCATCGCCACCGTATTCCACCGCGCGCCGCGCAGCAGTTGCAGCAGTGGGAACAAGCCGGCCGGTTCAGCTTGTCACGTGCGCGCCGGCTGGAGGCGATAGCAGGTGCCGATGAAATCCGTCTGCGCAGTCACGATCAGGCTGCTTGGAGCTCATTTCAACTGGTTATCAACGCCACCGGGCCATGTGGTCATCTCAGCCGTGCCGTCAGCCCCTTGTTGCAACAACTGCTGGCCGACGCAGTGATTCGCTCCGGGCCATGCAATGTGGGTGTCGACAGTCTTGCTGATGGCCAGATCATTGGCCCGGATGACCAGCCGGTGGCCGGTTTGTATGCGATTGGCCCGCTGCGCCAGGGCACACTGCTGGAAACCACCGCCATGCCGGAAATCAAATTACAAGCGCAGCAGCTTGCTGCCGCGCTGCTGCACTGACTAACCAGCAACAATGCGACTGCCAATGTCACGTAGTCAAGTAACAGTGGTTAGCCCGCATATTGCACGATGGCGGACGTTCAGGTCGAAAAAGCGTACGCATACCAATAAGTTATAACGAAATTTATTGGAATTGCAAAAGGACAGTTTGTCCTATTCGGTGTTAGGAAAAATCCGAATCCCTTGTGCAATATGCGGATTAGCTGGAGTGCGTCTGGCGGTGCGCAACCGCCGTGGCAAAATCGTGTAAACTTTCAGTATGCAATTCATGGCTAAAAAGCTTACTCTGGCGTTGCTTGCCGTGCTGCTTGCTGCAGCGCTGCTAGGCGGTTGTGGCAGTAACGAGATCAAGGACATTCCACCATTGCTGCAGATTCGACAAATGCAGGTACTGGATGATCAGGTCAGGCTGGTCATGCGCATCCGCAATCCCAATGAGATTACGATCCAGACCACAATGCTCAGCTTTGAGCTGCAACTGGATCAGCACGCGTTTGCCAGTTATCACGGCAATCCGGACAT
>JAJFKZ010000071.1 GCA_021772955.1 Gammaproteobacteria bacterium
CCGATAACTGCCCTCGTAGTAGCCCGAAGGTTGCGCACGGCGATCAAGGTTCGACAACGGTACACGCACCGAAGCACCCGGGTTGTGGTCCATGAACAACTGCCCCTGATAGCCGTTGTAATCGTAGGTGACTTCATAACCTGTGATACCTCGTTGGGTATGGTACTCGGTGAAATCATCACAAACTTCGTAGTGTTCGGAAGCACCTGGGCCTGCTGCCTCACTGGCAATACCATAACCAATGGCGCCGCCTGCCGCCGCACCCAGCAAGGTACCGGTGGTACGACGGTAGCCACCATCAATGGCATTGCCGATGGCTGCGCCAGCCAGTGCGCCTAAAATCGGGCCTGCTGGCGAGGGTCTGCGTTTGTAGGTAACCTGCTCTTCGCGACAGATCTGGCGCGTCTCTGGAACCTGAACCGGGCCATAGACCGCGGTAGCGCCAACAACATTGGCATACACGTATTCATCACTGCTGTAGCTGTCATAGACACCCTGACTGACACAGCCGCCCGATACGGTCAGCGCAATCAACAGCAGCCATGGTTTGTGTGTGCTGATCTTTTGTCGGCATGGTTGAATGAACGATGGTCTGTTCATGCTGGCACTCCTGTTCTTGTGGATGATACCTGTCATGTTAACGCGCATCACTGAACCATGTCTGAACCGCACACTGAGCGATCGCATCACAGCATCTTGCCGGGGTTGATAATTTCGTCAGGACCCAGCACCCATTGCCGATGGCCTGTGAATTGGAGCGCATACGCTGACCTGCTTCGCACGCCACTTCGAAACTCACCAGTCCACTGCAAACAGGATTACCCGACAGACGATGCATGCAAATCGCAAGCCCTGACCCCCGAATTGTTCTGCCCCCCCCCAAATCGTTCCACCAGTCCAGTGCAAAGAGGATTGCCAGGCAGGCGATGCATGCACGATACAAGACCTGATCCCCTAGCTAGTATGAACAATCCGGTCTGGGTTTGATGTCGTCTTTAGCGCCATCACTTGGCGGATAAGTTACAGCTATACATCGTTGACTGTTATAACTTATGTTATAATTTCAAATTATCAGCCTTCACGGTATTTAGACATGAAACTTAAAGTAACCACGGTTGGAAATTCCCTCGGCGTCGTACTGCCCAAAGATCTGCTGGCTAGTTTGCGGCTTAACAAAGGTGATTATTTGTACGCGGCGGAAATTCCCGGTGGCGTCAAACTCACTCCTTACGATGAAAAGTTTGAAGCGCAAATGGCTGTGGCCGAGCGGATTATGCGGCGGCGGCGTGACGTTCTGCGGAAACTTGCGCAATGACAGAGCCAATCTGGATCAGCAAGAACCTGGCTCTGGCTGTGCATGCACGGCAACTTTCCGAGCACGGCGGCGGTGATGGCGTGCGCGATGAAACCTTGCTGGAATCAGCTCTAGCGCGCCCCCAACAGCTTGCAAGCTATGGAGAGCCTGCGCCTGATATCGCGGCTTTGGCTGCCGCGCTGGGTTATGGAATTGCTTGCAATCATCCATTCGTGGACGGCAATAAACGAACGGCGGCAGTCGCCACAGAATTGTTCATAGAGCTCAATGGCCAACGGCTTCTCGCTTCGAATGAAGACATGTACCCAATTTTTCTTTCCCTGGCCGAAGGTAATTTGAGCGAAGCCGAACTGGCTGATTGGCTGCGTCTACATAGCCAAGACGCAAACACATTACACGAAGCAGCTAGCGGTTATCGCTGATAGCTGATTCGACTGCCTGGCAGCCTAGCCCGGATATTTCATGAAGACGAACGATCAAGCCATGAATTGTTTGATAAATCAATACGATATGAATACAAATGATTATCATGGAAAATCACACTATGTTCTTTTCGAGCGCACACCCAATCTGGCGTCATATTTCGCCCGATCTCTCTTGAAACATAGTCACAACTATGCTTCTGCGGGAGATCGAACGAACTATCTAGCCCGCATATTGCACGAGGGCGGACAGTTACTGGTCCTATTTTACGGATAAACAAGGCGATAACAGTAAAATTATGCATAGTGGAGTGGATACGGATTGTCCTGTTCGAGTTCAGGCCAAATCTGGCGTTGCACCTCGAACGATCGCCCTTGAACCAGAGCTACGGGTAGTGGGCCACGCGAGTAGTTCGGTGACACTCAGCCTTCGCACAAGCGTCGCGGACAAGGCGCGCGAGCGCAGGACTGGCCGTAGTCAATTCAAGCGAGCGGAACGCAGCCCACGGCGCTTGTGCGGCGGCCCACCGGGAGCCAATGTGCCAGTGCGACTCGGCGTTGCGTTGCTTGGCAAGGGAGCGGCCATTCCCTGCGAACCGCGCCTTGATTCGCACCAGCACATTGACTCTGAGCGTTACCGAACTGTTCGCGTGGCCCACTGGCTTCTGCGGGCGATCGTCCAACCTGCTTAGCCAGCTTCGCCCTGCTCCTCGAACCCTTCATGAAATATGTGGGCTAGAATTTGGCAAAACAATAACAACGGCAGCCACTGCCAGTAATCAGTCTATGCAAAATCGACCAGAAGAACAGACCCTGAGCGTTCCTGATACAGATCCGGACCGCGAACAGTGCCGCAATTGTGGTGCCGAGTTGCGCGGTGACTATTGCGGCCAATGTGGTCAGGCGAAACGTCATTACCTGCGGTTTTTTCCTGTAGTGTTGGGTGATTTTATTGCCGAAACATTTGAAATAGACGGCCGCCTGTCGCGCACCTTGCGCACCTTGCTGTGCAAACCCGGCAAACTGACCAATGAATACCTGGCCGGACGACGTGTGCATTACTCACCGCCGGCCAGATTCTACCTGTTCACCAGCTTGATCGCGTTCTTGCTGATCTCGTTTGAAGTCAACAAGTCACTGGATCTCGCTATCGGCAGTGGCGCAGACATCAATTTCAGCGTCAGCAACGATGCTGCTACCGACCGCACTGAAAGCACGAACAGGTCGGAAGCTCCGGACAACAGCTCAATGGCAGGCGAAGTCGCCAGCAATGACGGCGCAGCGGCTCAGCCAGCAGCCCCGGCTGCGCCCCGGCCAGATCAGCAGCAGCACGAGGCGCAACCGACAGACGACGATGACGATGTTCTGGTACTCAACGGCGCGCCCTGGCACCCGCAAGACAACCCGCTGCAGATCGGATTTCTGCCTGCCGCTACCAACGCATTGCTGAATCAACGCATCGCCCGGATCAAGAACAATATTCCACGCATCAAGGAAAAACCCAGCATCCTCGTAGACCAGTTTCTGCGCTACCTGCCGCAGACCATGCTGGTGCTGCTGCCGGTGTTCGCGCTAATTCTTAAGCTGAGCTATCCACTGGCCAGGCGTTACTACACCGAGCACGTCATCTTCAGCATCCACATGCACAGTTTCACGCTGCTGATCGTGATTATCATGGTGCTGCTTGAACAAGCCGAACTATGGAGTCAGCTGCGCTGGCTGGATACGGGGCTGAACGGTCTCGCGATAATTGCCATGGTGTGGGTGCCCGTGTATGGCCTGATGGCGCAGAAGCGAGTTTATCGCCAGGGCTGGATCGTCACCACCATCAAGTACACGTTGGTGTATAGCCTGTATTTCGTCGTGCAGCTGCTGGCCATGGTGTTTGTGGTATTACTCGGCGCCTCCAGCCTTTAAGTCAGTGCCGGATGCGCTTTGCTTATCCGGCAATAATCATCGCAAGGCTCTCCGTAGTCCGGATAAGTAAAGTGCATCCGGCATGATTCATTAATTTTTACCATAACGCTGAGCGAGCATGGCGAAACTCGCCCGCAGGCCCATGGCCTCGCCGCCGGCCGGGCGTCCCGGGCGATCACCGTCGTTCCAACCGTAAGTGTCAAAATGGCACCAGCAGATTTCAGGATCCACGAACTGCTGCAGGAACAATGCAGCGGTAATGCAACCGGCAAAGCCGCTGCTGGCCGAGTTGACATGATTGGCGATGTTGCTTTTCAGCATGCGCAGGTAGGGCTGATACAGCGGCATCGGCCACACCGGATCTTCCTGATCATCACCGTGTCCATGCAGGGCTTCACTGAGCTCGATATCGTTGCTGAACAAGGCCGGCAGATCACTGCCCAGGGCGATACGGGCCGCACCGGTCAAGGTGGCAAAATCAATGATCAGCTCCGGTTCGTGTTCACAAGCCAGCGTCAGCGCATCAGCGAGCACGATACGCCCTTCAGCATCGGTGTTGGTAATTTCAATGTGCAGACCCTTGCGTGTATTGATGACATCTCCGGGCCGATAGGCATTGCCGGCGATGGCATTTTCCACGGCCGGAATATACACCTCCAGATGCACCGGTAAACGCGCGTCCATGACCATGCGTGCCAGCGCCAGTGCATGTGCGGCACCGCCCATGTCCTTTTTCATCTTCAACATGCCGCTGCCGCCCTTGATGTTCAGGCCACCGGTATCAAAACAAACCCCCTTGCCAACCAGTGCGATTTTCGGATGCTTCTTGTCACCCCAACTCAGGCGCAGTAAACGCGGCGCCCGGTGACTGGCGCGACCAACTACATGAATCGCCGGAAAATGGGTCTCCAGATCACTGCCGGAAATGGCACTGAACACTGCACCGTATTCATCGGCCAGCAATCTTGCCACCAATTCCAGTTGCTC
>JAJFKZ010000072.1 GCA_021772955.1 Gammaproteobacteria bacterium
CCGATAACTGCCCTCGTAGTAGCCCGAAGGTTGCGCACGGCGATCAAGGTTCGACAACGGTACACGCACCGAAGCACCCGGGTTGTGGTCCATGAACAACTGCCCCTGATAGCCGTTGTAATCGTAGGTGACTTCATAACCGGTGATACCTCGTTGGGTATGGTACTCGGTGAAATCATCACAAACCTCGTAGTGTTCGGAAGCACCTGGACCTGCTGCCTCACTGGCAATGCCATAACCAATGGCGCCGCCCGCCGCCGCCCCCAGCAAGGTACCGGTGGTACGACGGTAGCCACCGTCAATGGCATTGCCGATGGCTGCGCCAGCCAGTGCGCCTAAAATCGGGCCTGCTGGCGAGGGTCTGCGTTTGTAGGTAACCTGCTCTTCGCGACAGATCTGGCGCGTCTCTGGAACCTGAACCGGGCCGTAGACCGCGGTTGCGCCAACAACATTGGCATACACGTATTCATCACTGCTGTAGCTGTCATAGACACCCTGACTGGCACAGCCGCCCAATACGGCCAGCGCAACCAACAGCAGCCATGGTTTGTGTGTGCTGATCTTTTGTCGGCATGGTTGACTGAACAATGGTCTGTTCATGCTGGCACTCCTGCTCTTGTGGATGATACCTGTCATGTTAACGCGCATCACTGAACCATGCCTGAACCGCACACTGAGCGATCGCATCACAGCAACTTGCCGGGGTTGAGAATTCGGTCAGGACCCAGCGCCCGTTGCCGATGGCCTGTGAACCGGACCGTATACGCTGACCAGCATCGCATGCCACTTCGGAACACACCAGTCCACTGCAAACAAGATTACCCGACAGACGATGCATGCAAATCGCAAGACCTGACCCCCGAATTGTTCCACCAGTCCACTGCAAAGAGGATTGCCAGACAGGCGATGCATGCACGATACAAGACCTGATCCCGTAGCTAGTATGAACAATCCGGTCTGGGTTTGATGTCGTCTTTAGCGCCATCACTTGGCGGATAAGATACAGCTATACATCGTCGACTGTTATAACTTATGTTATAATTTCAAATCATCTGTCTTCACGGTGATTGGACATGAAACTTAAAGTAACCACGGTCGGAAATTCCCTCGGCGTCGTACTGCCCAAAGATCTGCTGGCTAGTTTGCGGCTTAACAAAGGTGATTATTTGTACGCGGCGGAAATTCCCGGTGGCGTCAAACTCACTCCTTACGATGATGAGTTTGAAGCGCAAATGGCTGTGGCCGAGCGGATTATGCGTGAAGATCGCGACGTATTAAGGAAACTCGCTCAGTGAATGAGCCCACTTGGATAGCAAAGGCACTTGCTCTGACTGTCCACGCTCGCCAGCTGGTTGAGCATGGCGGCAGCGATGGCGTGCGTGATGAAACCTTGCTTGACTCTGCGCTGGCAAGGCCGCAACAATTATTGGCTTACGGCGATCCATCGCCCGACTTGGCGGCGCTGGCGACGTCATTAGCTTACGGCTTGGTCAGAGACCATCCTTTTGTTGACGGCAATAAACGCACGGCCCTGGTTCTTTGTCGAACCTTCCTCGCCCTGAATTCAGTCGATCTGGTCGCCAGCAATGAAGAGAAATATCTGACTTTCCTAAGCTTGGCCGAAGGCAATTTAAGCGAAGCAGAACTGGCCGAATGGCTGCGTCTACATAGTCAAGACGCAAACACATTACACGAAGCAGCCAGCGTTTATCGCTGATAGCTGATTCGACTGCCTATTGGCGGTTCTGTTTCAGCTACCCTCGCAATTCAGTTATTCATTTTTGTCCTTGCAAAAACGTTGCAAGGATGGTAATTGAAGGTGCCAAACAGTCTGTAACCTTACACTGGCGTAGGTTCGGTGTATTTCCGCAGGTCGTATCGAATTGAGGCTGGCATTTCCAAGCAGAGCATGGGAACGAGAAAATAGCGTACGCCACTTCGGAACACACCAGTCCACTGCAAACAGGATTGCCCTACTGGCGATGCATGCACGAAATACTAGTTCTGCCCCTACGTTGTGACCCCTACGTTGTCTCTGGATTTGTGATTGACGAGGTCATTCAATCAGCTGCTCAATAATTTACCTGGATTCATGATGCCATCAGGATCCAGCAGCGACTTGATTTGCCGCATCAACTCAATTTCGGTCCCCGAACGGCTGTAGTGCAACCACGGTTGTTTGAGCAAACCGACCCCATGCTCGGCAGAAATGCTGCCACCCAGCTGTTGAATACAAGCAAACACCTGCTCGTTGACTTGCTCACACTGGCGTTTGAAATCTGCGGCCTGCATGGATTCAGGTCGCAGCACGTTCATATGGATATTGCCATCGCCGATATGGCCGTACCAGAGCACCTCAAAATCCGGATAATACCGACGCACCAGTTCATCCAGTTGCTGCAACAGTTGCGGCACTGCAGCAATGCGCACCGCAATGTCGTTTTTATACGGCCGGAGGTCAGCAATGCTCTCGCTGATGCGCTCGCGATACTGCCACAACTGCTGCGCGTGTTGCTGCGACTGGCTGATGACGCCATCACTGACCAGGCCCTGATCAAAAACCTGCTCAAAGAACTCTGCCGCATGGTCATCGGCAATGGCGTCGCATTCGAGCAACACATACAGCTTGGCGGCTTGTTGCAGTGGTGGCGCCAGGCCAGCATGCGCACACACGTGGCGCACACAGTTATGGGTGAAAAACTCGAACGCCGACAACGCCAGAGCTTGCCGGGCAGCGATGAACAACGGCACCAGCGCCTGATGAGAATCCAGCGCCAGCAGCAACACCTGCCGCTCGCCCGGATGCGGCCACAGCTTGAGCGTGGCCGCGGTAATCACAGCCAAAGTACCTTCACTGCCAATGAGCAGATGGCGCAGGTCATAGCCGGTAGCGTTCTTGATCAGCCCGTGGTTGAGCTGTAGCAATTCACCCGTGCCGGTCACGGCTTCCAGGCCCAGTATCTGATCGCGCGTCAGACCGTAGCGCAGCACACGTATGCCACCGGCATTGGTGGCGATGTTGCCACCAATCTGGCTGCTGCCGGCGGCGGCAAAATCCACACCGTAAAACAGCCCCGCTGCAGCGGCCTGTTGCTGCACGGTTGCGGTCACCACGCCTGCCTGCACCCGGATCGTCGCATCGGCCTGACAGACAGGTTCTAACGCACGCATGCGCTCCAGGCTCAGTACCAGTTCGCCATCGGCAGCAATCGCACCACCACTGAGTCCGGTGCGGCCACCCGATGGCACCAGCGCCAAGCCGTACTTGCGCGCGCAGACGACGATCTGCTGCACTTGCTCGGCGTGCTGCGGAAACAGCACAGCCGTTGGCGCTGGATCGCGCACTTTACTCCAATCGGTGCCGTAGTTCTGAAGATCGTCGGTATCGAGACTCACGGTCACGCCTCGTAGGTGCTGCTCAAACCAGCTCTTGTCCATGCTGTTTTTCTTCAAAAAGGCCATCCTGTATTCTTCGTTTGCATGAATCGGGGTGATTCGCAGCCATTCGGCCAACGCTTCATTTATGATGACCACAGCATAGCCACAAATGATCATGATGAATACATCCCGACACTCATTGGCCAAGGACAAGATCAGCTTTCTGCTACTCGAAGGCGTGCACGCCGATGCTGCAGCCAATCTGCGTCAGCATGGCTATACCAGTATCATCGAGCACAAGGCCGGCATGAGCACTGGCGAGTTGCACGACGCGCTGGTCGATGCGCATTTTGTCGGTATCCGCTCACGCACGCAACTAAACGCAGTCATTCTGGAACAGGCCCCCAAACTGATCGCCATCGGCTGTTTCTGCATCGGCACCAATCAGGTCGATCTGGATGCTGCAGCCAGTGCCGGTATTCCGGTATTCAATGCGCCCTACTCCAATACCCGCTCGGTGGCTGAGCTGGCTCTGGCCGAAATCATTTTGTTGCTGCGCGGCATACCGCAGAAAAACGCCGCCGCCCATCGCGGCCAATGGTTGAAAACCGCCAGCGGCAGCTTTGAGGTGCGTGGCAAGACGCTGGGCATAATCGGCTATGGACACATTGGCACCCAACTCGGCATTCTGGCGGAAAACCTGGGCATGCGGGTGATTTATTACGACATCGAAAACAAGCTGCCACTGGGCAATGCCACCGCCATCAGCAACCAGGAAGAATTACTTCGAACCAGCGATGTGGTCAGCCTGCACGTGCCCGCGACCGAACAAACTGCGAACATGGTCAGCGCCACCGAGCTGGCGCAGCTGAAACCGGGCGCGCAGCTGCTCAATCTGGCGCGCGGAAATGTTGTCGATATCGACGCACTGTGCGATGCACTGGAATCCGGCCACATCGCCGGTGCCGCACTGGATGTCTATCCGCAGGAACCCAAAAGCAACGATGAGTCGTTCGTCAGCAGGCTGCAGAAGTTTGATCAGGTCATACTGAGCCCGCACATCGGCGGCAGCACGCTGGAAGCTCAGCAGAACATTGCCCTCGAGGTGACCGGCAAACTGATCCGCTACAGCGACAATGGCGGCACCCAGTCAGCGGTCAATTTTCCCGAGGTCAGCCTGCCGGACAATGCCGGCACCCACCGCATCATGCACATCCATCGCAATGAACCGGGCGTGCTGCAGCAGCTTAATCAGGCGATATCCGCCAGCAATGTCAACATCGCCGCTCAGTACCTGCAAACCCGTGACCAGCTTGGCTATGTCATCATCGACGTGGAAACCGACGACGCCACCGATTTGTTGAACCAACTGCGCGACGTGCCGGCAACAATTCGCTGCCGGGTATTGTACTGATCTTTAGCGCGATTATATAACCACAGATTGCACAGATCCGTACAGATTTTTTTGGATGTTATAGGCAGAATATACACCTGTCTGCGTGCGAACATGCGCAGGCAGGCAGCCGCCGTGGCAAGCCAGCAACAATGATGTACGTGTAGGAGCCTGCCTGCAGGCGAACCCGTAGAAAAACACCTGGTCTCATGGCCATTCGCTTGCAAGCAAGCTCCTTGCGGTCATTGACAGGCGGCATCGTCGCTGACGGCATAGTAAACACCGTAATGGCCACGGGAAAACCGCGCACCGTCATGATCCGGGAACAGTCAGCCAACCTCTATCAGAACAGGTGCTGCGTCAGCCGCAACCAGAAGGTGGTTCCTAACAATCGGTATGTGGAGACATCGGTGTTGCCTGCGTCAGCGTTGACCAGCAACGGCGGCTGGTCATCGAAAACATTGTCCACGCCAAGCATTACCGAGGTGTGGCTGGAAAATTCATAGCCAGCAAAAATATCGTGGTAAACAGTATGGCCGACCCGATTCACTGTGCCGGGAAAGACTTCACCGCCGGTTTCTTCAATAGCCCCAATCCATTGTAGCTCATAACCTGCGGTCCAGGCTCCGGAGCGCCAGCCCAGCCGGTAGTTGCCCTGCCATTGGGGAATGGCGCCAAAATTGTCCTGATCAAAGCCACCAGCACCAGCGAACGGTTCGGCACCTGGAAAGGCAACCAGCTTGCGTTCTTCGACATAGCTGATTAAGGCGCGATGACTGAATTGACCGCCCAGGCCGGCATAAGCGTATTGCACATCCAGATCCAGACCTTTGGCGGTCTCTGCAGCCAGATTCTGCAACTGAGCTTGCACACTGGTGATGCGGCCACCTGCTGCCCGGGTGATGCGTGCGCAAAAATCATCAGAGCCAGTGGCCAGACACTGCTCCAGAATGGTGTTGGCACCGAGGCTGGCCACGCCATTGTCGATGTCGATATCGTAATAATCCAGGCTCAATGAAAAACCCGGCAACACTGGCGGCAACCAGGTAAAACCGGCAGTAATGATATCCACCTGTTCCGCCTGCAGATTGACGTTGCCGCCGGACAACTCCGGTGTTTCCTCGCCATTCTGACTGAAACCGCCATCGGCCGGCACACCTTGCAAGACACAGAGATCAATCTGGGTTGCGGTCAGGCTGGAAAAGTCAGCGCATGGATCTTGCACAATCGGATTGGCCTGGCTAAAGCCACCAAACAGCTCACCCACATTGGGTGCGCGGAAGGCCTCTGAGTAGGCTGCGCGGATCTGCAACTGTTCAATCGGCGCCCAGTACAAACCTACTTCAAACACTTCTTCATTACCGAAATTGGAAAAATCCACCAACCGTGCGCCCAGATCCAGTGTCAGCGAGTGCGCCGCCGGCACATCACGCAGCAGGGGTACACCAAGCTCCAGATAGGCTTCCGTGCTGTCAAAGCGGCCGGCAGTAATGGCCCTGGCACTGCCGCTGGTGTTGCCGAGCACGGTTTGCGCATCCGGCACATCAGCTGCTTCCTCTTCGCGGTACTCGAATCCCAGCGCCATTTGCATGCTACCGGCCGGTACTTCGAACAGGCTACCGCTGATGTTAGCGCTAGCCACAGTTTGCTCGTTAAAGCCGCGATCATGCAGATCGGTGCCGACGAACGCGAGCATTTCCGGTGTGATACTGCCAACACCACCGAACAGGTTCAATGGCACACAAGCTGCGACCGGTGCAGCCTGCGTACCGCAAACTGCATTGCCACCGGCATCCAGAAACGACGGACCCAGCGCCAGGCGCAGGCTTGAATCCAGCAAATCGCCGGTCTGCAGCTGATTGACCTTGTTGCGGCCACGGGTCACGCTGGCATCCCAGAACCAGCCCCCAAGCAGACCGTCGACACCGACGACAAAGCGCCAGGCGTCATTGTCCTGGACAAAATCACGCGACCCGCCTTCGATCAACCGACGGCGCACATCAGTTAGCGTCTCAGCGAACGGGTTGAACAGGTTGTCAGCGCTGACTGCCACGTCCTGCTCGCGGTTGGTGAACAACGGCAACGGTGCTAGCCGGGTACGCGAATCGCGCTGGTGATAAAACGCCTCGGCAAACACATTGAATGCAGTAGTAAAACTGTAACGACCCTGGGCAAACAGTGACAAACGCTCGGAAGGTTGCTGCAGATCCTCGAACGGATTGAAATTGAAGCGATCGGTGTTCGGCGCGCTGTTGTCGCCGATCCAGGGCCGAAAATCGTCAACATCGCGGCCGTCCTCACCATCAATCAAGGTCAGCGCCCCCAATGAAGTACGAAAATTGCCCTGCGGCGGTGCCGAGCTGCCGTCAAATACCGGCCTGTTGTCCGGCCCGGCAAAGCTCAGACGCCGCTCGGAAAACGCACGATCGCCCTTGCCCACTGACGTTTGGTCAATGTATTCCAGACCCAGCATGTACTGACCACGCTGGTACTGCTGACCGAACACCAGGCTCAGCTGGGCCGACTCGCCATCACCGCGACTACTGGTCAGCCCCTGCGCGTTCAGTTCCAGCCCGTCGGTGTGGCTGCGGGTGATGATGTTGACCACCCCGGCCACGGCATCGGCACCGTACTCCACCGAGGCCCCGGATTTGAAGATTTCCACCCGGTCGACGATGGCCATTGGAATCATGTTCAGATCAACAATGCCGCTGGCACCGTTGCCGCCGGGCACAAAGCGCCGACCATTGACCAGCACCAGCGTGCGCTGCGCGCCCAGGCCACGCAATTCAATCGTGGCGATCCCGCGCGAGAGCCCGCCGCCTTCGCCACGGGCACCGGTACTGGTATTGAGGGGGGAACCACTCATAAACGGCAACTGCTGCAGAAACTCGCCAAGAAACTGCTGGCCGGAGGTTTCCAGCTGCTGGCGACCGATCACGGTCAGCGGGTAAGCACCGTCGGGCATGTCCATGCGCAGGCGGGTGCCGGTGACGGTGATATTGTCCAGCACGCGTTGGCTGTCGCCTTCGCTGTCAGCCGACGGTTGCGCCTGTACTGATGAAGCTGCCAGCAGGCCGAGCAGGCACGACAGCAGCATGGCTGATGCAATACGGTGCAAGGACAGTATGTTAAAGCCATTATTCGGCTGGTTGCGGTTAACTGCGGCGGGCATGCATGGGTCCTGGATCACGGTACAGCAGGCCATTATGCCCAGCCCGGCTTAAGTGAAACTTAAGGGAACCGGATCAATACGACAGCATACAGATGGATGCGATGGTGCGTTAAAACAGCACCCGGTGAAGCTGACAATGGATCCGGCGTCTATAAAACCCTCGGCCAAACACCTCGCCCAGTACCCAAGTGCTGGGCCTTGAATAAACCATTGGCCGGCTTGTTATTGCTTTTACCTGGTGTGCTGGGACAACTCGCATCCACAGCTTAAGAAAATCAGTGTATTCTGTGGATCAATCCTTCCCCCCAGAAGCATCAATACTGAACAACGTCAAAGCTTCTTAATTATTTGCAGTGCTGCATTGGCCTCGACTGAATAACGGGCTTGTTGCGAATGGTATGATCCATTGGCATCCACCGATTACACCGATTACACAGGGATGTTCCAACCGGGTCACAGCGCACTGTGTATCCAGCTTAAAACCAATTTTTCCGTGGGCGATCTGAGCTGATCACAATCATAGCGATCACGCCGCATGGCCGGGAAAGCTGACCTGTACCCGCAGCCCTGCCCCCTGCCCGGCTGCCTGCAATTCGACTTCGGCGGCATGCAACGTGGCGATGCGCTGCACGATGCGCAGGCCCAGTCCGTAACCGGACAGGTCAGAACGCAGGTCCGACGGCATGGCCAGCGTGTCATTGGCCTGCATGAATCGCTGCAACTGTTCGCGCTGCTGCTGGCTCAGGCCCGGCCCCTGGTCAGCCACAATCAGCATAAGCCACGGCGGCTGATGCCTGATCGCGACCGAGACCACGCCGCCTGCATCGCAATGACGAATGGCGTTGTCAATCAGGTTGCGCAGCAGGATCGACAGACTGACCGGTTCCGCAGCCAATGTGCTGCTGTGGTCTGCGGTCAGCAGCACCAGTTCGACGTCGCGTGCCTGTGCCTGTGCCGACAGATCTGCCATCACTTCCCGGGCCAGTACGGCCAGGTCAACCGGCTGCCGAGCTTGCTGCTGGGTACCTTCAATGCGGGCCAGCTGCAGCAACTGTTCCAGCACGCGCGAGGCGCGCTGGCATTGTCGGACAATCTCGCTATAGGCGGCTGTTGGCGCAGCTGTCGTCGCCCGTGCTGCAGCCAGTTCTGCCGTGGTCTTGATCACGCTCAACGGGGTACGCAATTCATGCGCCACATCGGCACTGAAGCGTCGCTCGCGATCAAACGCTGCGGCCAGCTTGTGGAACAACTGATTCAAGGCATCGACCAGCACCCTGACCTCATCCGGTGCGCTGGTCGCCACCGGCTCCAGCAGATCGTTCCGCCGTGCGTTGATCTGCGCTGACAGTCTGCGCAAGGGTCGCAAACCGTGGCCAATCACGAACCAGACCAGTATCCCGACCAGCGGAATCAGGCTCAGCATGACGCCGTATTGACGCCGTACCATGTTGCTGATGAGCTGACGCCGGACGTCATCGCGCTCGGCCACGCGTACGCTGAACTGACGCGCGTTGTCGCGCAGCGTGTAGATGTGCCAAAGTGTCGCCGCCGCATCAGCCTGGCGCTGTTCAGTGAAACCGGGCGGTGCTGGCTGCTGCAACAGCAACGGTGCGTTTGGCGAAGCCACCGACAGGCATTGCTTGGTGACTGCTTCGGCCTGCGGCATGTCGCAGACAATGGTGTAGGCCAATTCGCGGCGGTCATCGCTGCTGGCGTCACCAGACTGGCGGCGCAGATAGACACCGGTCATCAATGGCAACAGGCTTTCCAGTTCGGCGCGAAATTTATCCTCGTTCAGCTGTTTACCGACGCGTGGTTCAGTCTGGCTCCACAGCATCATGATGGCCGCGCTCTGCTGCAGATGCGCGTCAAACACCGATGCCAGCTCACTTCTGGCAGCCTGCCAACTGGCCATCAACACAATGCTCAGCGCAATCAGCAAGGCGAGCATCAGCCCCAGCATCAATCGCGTGCGAATCGACGTGATCATCGTTGCTCGGCTTCGGCATTGACCAGCATGTAGCCAACGCCACGCATGGTGCGAATCGTGTCCGCGCCCAGCTTTTTGCGCAGATGATGCACATGCACTTCCAGCGCGTTGCTGGCCACCGGATCCAGCCAGCCATACAGCTCTGTCTCCAGTCGGTCGCGGGTGACGATTCGGCCGACATTTTCCAGCAGCATCTTCAACAGCACAAATTCGCGACGCCCCAGTGCAATCTCCCGATCAGCCAGGCTAACCTGCCGGGATGACAGATCAAGCCGCAATGCACCGCTTTGCAAAACCGAGGCCTGCGCGCCGGAGACTCGTCTTTGAATGGCCCGCAATCGCGCCAGCAGTTCATCAAAATCAAAGGGTTTCACCAGATAGTCATCGGCACCGGCATCCAGCCCCTGTACGCGTTCACCCGGTCCGTCACGTGCGGTCAACACCAATACCGGCATGAGGTTACCGCTGCGCCTGAGTTGCTGCAGTACTTGCAGGCCGGAATGACCAGGCAAACCGATATCCAGTATGCAGATGCTGAATTCACCGCTGTTCAGCGCCGCCGAAGCTGACGGGCCATCGGTCACGCACTCGACACTGTAGGCGGCCTG
>JAJFKZ010000073.1 GCA_021772955.1 Gammaproteobacteria bacterium
CAATAACATGATGAAACCGATCATTTTTGCGGCTTAGCTAACGCAGCAGCTTCGACGCAAGGCATCTTGGAATGGGATCAGCGCAACCGCACCCACGTCCCGAATCCAGTTTGTTTTGACCTCTCTGGCGAGCTTTTTCGTTTTTCGCGCATTATATAAGTAAGACCCAAACTCGGCTAGCTGACTTAGCGCTTAGCAAGCCTGGTTAATGGGCGTAGCAGGCTAAGCCTGTCGCCAGTGCGACCGTGTATGTTCTGTGAGCACTGACGCTGTTGGCCGGCTGTGGTACACGGAGGCGAAGCAATGAAATGTTCTGACCAAGTGAAAGTCTGCGGTACTTTTACCGGGCTTTGTTGTTGTGATACTCAGCAGTGAGGAATTGGGCAGGGCGTTCCCCAAGCTTTGAACCCCGCTAGGGTTAGCCTGGGCACGATGAAAACCAACCTGCGACTGCCTCGTTTAGCCGAGTCAGTTGTTGAATATAAAAATCAGGAGTTGGATTACGATGCGCCAATTGGACAGGATTTTAATAGCCGCCTTGATCGGCGCATTGTTATATAGCACATCTGTTTTTGCAGTGTACCGCCAGTCGGTGCAATTGATCACTGCCACCGGCGAAGCGATACCACACACCAAACTGTCTTTTACTCCGGTTACTGATGATCATGGTGAGGTCGGTGAGGTTGCGATTGAGGAAAACGAATCTGACCCAAGTATGATCTGGCTGGTGTTTCCCGGTGATGATTCCATGGCTGGGACACTGACGGTCGCGATGCCGGATCATGATGTTGCCATCGAGATCCCGGCTGCTGACAACGGCGAGATGATCATTGTCGATGTCGATTCCGGTTCAGCACAGGTGGCAACGTCTGTTGATGATGACGCTGCGGAGTACGATAGTGCCGGACACCAGGCTGATACAGACGACGACAACGCGCAAGCAGCAGCCGATTTTGATCTTACACCGTTCATCACCCCGATCATCATCGGGCCGCGTAATGAGGTCGGTACTGAAAGTCTTGGTCAGAAGGCAGTCAAAGGCGTTATCGGCTCGACACTCGGCGGGTTCCTGGGCGGCGGCTCGCGCCGCTCATCGAAATCACAAGCTCCGAAGACCAGACGCGATCCCACGCGCCGTGACGAACCGCTGGTTCTCAATAATCCAGCGGCACAGGCCGCTATCGGGATCAGGACGAAATGGACTGACGACGGCCTGTTGCTCAGTTTCAACATCAAAGAATCGGATGACCGCGGTACGTTTCAGTATGTTTATGTGGTCGATGAGAATGGCCGCATGCTTTTGCCGCAAAATATCGAGATTTACAAAATCTGGCAGAAGCATACGCTCACCGTAAGTTGGACCAGAAGCGAATACATCGACGGGGCATTGGTCAGTCGCACATCAGGCGGGTGGAGTGAGAGTTGGACGACTGATCTTGGCACATTTACCCAACACAGCGATGACACCGTGCTGGCGCCAGGTATCTGGCAGATGGCGGGATTCGATCGCGCCCACGCTGGATTGCGCTCCATTGGTGCGACATTTGATATCGATCCTGCACAGTTGTCGGCACTTGGTCGCTTGTATGTGATCGTGCATACCACTCGGCCCAGCCTCGATCCGGTGACGACAGTGCCGTTTGCAGCGACACTCATGTTTAATCACGTATCGGTCACCGACACTCCTGAACTGGAGTTGCTGCTGACACCAACGTTAATCAACCCGGAAGATCTTTGATGCTAATCAAAAACAAAGCCTGTCGAATGATTTGTCTGGCCGCGGCGTTTGTCCTGTGGACAGGTGCCAGTGCGCAAACGATAGATCGTGTCCCGGATGATTTCAAGATTGTCCTGTCGGCCAGCCCGCGGGTGCCCGGTGCTTCGTTCGGCAGTCAAACTGTCGAGATCACAGCTGATGGCGCAGTCTGGTTGTCTGCAGTAAGGACTCCAGAGGGGGAGTTGCTGGCAGTTGACCTCAAGATTTCGCCAGCGGCGGTAGAACGCATCTGGCAAGCCGTTGCCAAGCACGATTTTTTCAATTTACAACCCGAATACCGTGATCCGGAGATCTATGACGGTGATTTTGCAGCGCTCACTGTATGGGCCGGGCAGCGTAAACACCAGGTCAAAACAGTCAATATCAGGGTATTAGACTTCGACTTGATCACCGTGGCGGTCAATGCTGAATTGCCACAAGACAGAGTGATTGTATACAACGCGTTGTTCATCCCGGAATACAAGGAAGTCCAGCGATGAACGGTCTGCCCGTATCACGGTTGTGGCAGGCGATCAATTTGATGCCATTGCCGGTTGCATTGATATTACTGGTCCTGGCCAGCGCAATTGTTGCGCAGGTGAGTACCCAACAGACCGGGCCGTGCGAAGTCACAATCACCATTCCGATCGAGATCTATGGCCCGCGCGCCACGCCAGAAAATGCCGCTGATTGGAAAAAGCAAATCGAAGCAATCTGGAACGGCCCGTCCGAATCAATCGCATTGAAGATTTTTGAAGATTCCAAATTACGCAAGGATAATCCTGATTTGTTCAAAAATCCTGGCGATATGCCAACCACGATACGTGAGACTTATAAGGATATGTTTGGTGAAGGCATGCAGATCAACTGCTGCACAATCAAATTTGTCGCCGATATCAAAGTACGGGCCGATGATGCTGCGCCGGACAGTGGCTACAATCAGGTACGTGCAGTGCCGGCGCACTATGGCGAATGGGATACGCTAGGCAAGATACCTCTGATTGGTGATTATGTCGGTGAATATAAAATAAAATGGTTTCGTTCCTTTGTTCGACACCTTCCTGAAACCCCCGATGATTTGCCCGGTGGCGAATGGGCGCATGAACCGGATTCCCCGGCCTATGCGCATGAAGTCGGTCACTTGCTGGGTGTCAAAGATTATTACGAAGACAAAGTGGATGCAAACGGCCACACCCATAGCGAGGCACTGCCCGGGCATGAAAATGACTTGATGGGCGGCGATACTCAGGGATTTCCAAAGGACGAGCATCTCAAGCAGATTCTTGAATTTCACAACGTGACATGCGACTGTTGTCCGACCTCCGGCCTGGATGCGATGCTACAGTCATTTGCCATCACTTCACGCGCTGCCGGAGATGCCATGGTGGCCAACAATTGTGCTGTCTTGCGGCAGACACTGAACGATCTCAGAGATCAGCGGAGTAATGCAAAATTGACGCCGCTGCCGGTGTTGGAGAAATACAATCTGATAAAGCAACTGGACGAGAAAATCGAACAAGTGCGAAAGGCATGGTTAGCCTGTGATCCAGAGCCAATTGACGATGTGGCGACTGGCAGCTTGGGTGAATACGGCATGTCGTCCGATGCCACGACGTTTTGCACCTACGACAATGGCCTGCCGACACCGATCGGCGGACTATCGATTCCGCTTCCTTACTCTCCGCTGGGTGGACGGCCGGCTACGACACCAGGCAGCCAGCCCGACGAAACACCTGGCAGTACACCTGGCAGTACACCTGACGAAACTCCTGGCAGTACAACAACGCCTGGCCCCGGCCTGATCCCGCCACGGCCTGGACTGACACCGACAGTGATACCGGTACCGCAAGGCAGCAATGATGGCGACGACGATGGCGACGGTGACGACGAACCGCGTGACACGCCGCCGGAATCGAGTGACACACCTAGCGATACTCCCGTCACGGTGCATATCAAGGCGAAAAAATCAGTATTGCAGCCAGATGGCAAGCGGCTCATTTCGGGCGATCCGCAACCCGGACGCCGCATCAAGCTAATTGTCCCGGAATTGCTGAATCCAGCTCTGCCGCTGGCTGGCAACGACAAGGATATTTCAACAGGTGCAGCCGATGATCCTTTGCAGTGCACAACCGACGACAAGGGTGAGTGTGATATCGATGATATTCCCGTCACCGGTTCGCGAATCCACCGGACCGATATTGAAGTTCCGGTGCAGGAAGTAAAGAGTGGTGTAATCCTGGCAGACGGTACAGGTACGGATACAATCCCGGCAGGTGGTGAGGTCACGGGCGGCTTCACGCTGGGTGGCAAGGATTACTTGCGCGTGCGTTGGGATGTCGGTCTCGACCTTGGTTACCGACTAAAACTCGACGCCAGTTATGATTGGCACGAGGATTTATGCAAGGATGAGCAGCCCGGGCCGTGGAGTGCAATCGATTTTGAGAAATTTGGCCATGTCGAACAAAGTTTACCGGGCAGGACCTTGTCTTTGCATTTGCTGCATCTTCTGCCGGTGGCAGATGAACCTTCGGGACAATAGATAATGAATTACCATCGTATTCGCTTTATCGGCCAGTTGATCGGCATTGTACTGTCAGTTTCCGTTGCCGCTGCATTCGACGGCAATACGGTGCCGGATGATCCCTATTTCAACGCAAGTGGCAGTTGGGGCCAATCGTACCCCGATCAATGGGCGCTCAAACGTGTTGGCTTCGACGAAAGCCAGGATAGCGCATGGCGCCTTGTTGGTGATCATACATCGCCGGTTATCATTGCGGTGATCGATACTGGTCTCGACTGGAATCACGCCGATATTTCCTGGAACAATATCTGGAGCAATCCAAACGAAATCCCCGAAAACGGTATTGATGATGATAGTAACGGGTACATCGACGATGTGATTGGTTGGGATTTTTATGCCAGCGGCAACAAACCCTGGGATCATGATGGTCATGGTACATTCGTTACCGGGATCATAACGGCCGCTTCGGATAATGGTATCGGTATTACCGGAATCAATCCCTATGCTCGTATCATGGTACTCAAGGCATTGAATAATTTTGGTCATTCACGAGCTTCCTATCTGGCCGAGGCGCTGGTCTATGCCGCCGACAATGGCGCACGCATTGTCAACCTGAGCGTTGGCGGCAAGGGCTTGACGCCGGTCGAACGCGAGGCGGTGGAATATTCCATAAAAAAAGGCGTCTTGATCGTGGTTGCAGCAGGTAATGAAGCTGTGCAGACTGAGGAATTCGGGATCGCAGGGCTGCCTCAGGTTATCACTGTCGCGACGACTGGATTGAGCGATCAACACGAGATCTTTTCCAATTGGGGGATGAGTGTTGATCTTGCTGCTCCTGGCATCGATGTACTTAGTCTGCGTGCGCGGCACACCGATTTTATGGCCGGTATTCCTGAGATTGAATACCAGCCTGGTGCTGCATATGTCGGAGCCGACAAGCGTTATTATCGCGCAAGTGGTACTTCATTTTCGGCACCGATTGTGACTGGTATTGCCTCGTTACTGCTGGCAGACAAACCGGCACTGACGAATGAGGAGGTTTACCGTATTTTGACGCAATCGGCGAATGATATAGATCCCCCTGGACTTGATCAATATACCGGTTTTGGGCTGGTCGATGCACGTTCTGCATTAAAAGCAGATCCACGCTTTTTTATCACCGCGTCGATCGACGATGTACAGATTGTTGTATCCGAAAATGGCCAGGCAGTTGAGATAACCGGAAGTACATTGGCCGACAGTTTCGCGCATGCTGAGCTGTATCTGGGCCTGGGGGAATCACCCGAGAATTGGCACTCCGTGGCAACCAGGCTGAGCAATCCTGTCGACAACGACGTTTTGGGACGGATACCTGCCGCTGCTTTCGCCGGGGGCCCTGTTTGGGTTCTGCGACTGGTTACCACCCACCGCAACGGACAAACTCGCGAAGCACGATTCAGGATCGATCTGGAATAAACAAGCGTCTCGCATGTCGTGAAATCAAAGCTATGCTGTGATAACTGGCAGGCTGTTCACTGAATCGTGTGGGTAACGCGCATGATCCGAGTGTATCCGGACCGAGATCAAGGCCACCCAGATGGAAATGAATTGCCCGTGCTGGGGTTGTCAATTATGCCGACTGAGCCGGTTAATTATGCTGGGTCACGGTCAGCTATGAATGATCATCTGTCCGAGCATCAATTTGAACGTCAAGTCTGGCAATCACATCCTTGATCTCTATCAGGTGCATCACCTTGGCGTGCTCAATTCTTGTGCCCCAGCGCAGTTGTTCGGCTGGCTTGTTTCGATATTGCCTGGCGGCGTCTACAAAGCGATCAACGCACAGGTGCAGTGAGTTGTAGGGGCCGCTGCGCCTTGACCAGGTGGCGGCATGCAGGGCAATCACGGGCGTTCCCAAGGCATTGGCCCAGTGCGATGGACCACTGTCGGGGGTCAGAATCAGATCGCAGCGTTGCAGCAATGCCAGCATGCGTGTTGGCGTATCGCGTCCGATCAGGTTGATCAGTGGTGTTGCACAATGCTGTGCAATGGCCTGACCGAGTTGCTGCTCCAGTTGGCCCGGCCCGCCAAGCAGACACACCTGCAGGCCCAGCGCATGCGCATGCTCGGCAACACTGGCGTAGCCCTGGGCATGCCAATTGCGCGATGGATGGCTGGAGCAGGGACTGATGCCCAATACAGGTTGATCATCGGGGAGCATTTGATTGGCCCAGCGTCGATCCGCCTCGGCAATCTGTAGCGGCCAGGTTGGTTCGGTGACTTCACAATCCAGTTTGCGGGCAAAGGCCAAAAACCCCTGCACCTGGTGTTGTGGCGGGTGTTCGTTGATGGTTTCGTTGATACACCAGCGATGGACTTCACGTTGTCGCAACCGATCCCAACCGATGCGTCGTTGCGCCCGGATCGTCATGCTCAGCAGGTTGGCGCGCAGCGAGGTCTGCATTTGTAGCAACACGTCATAGCGCGGGCGCAGTTGGCGGCGTAATGCCCGGATTGCTGCCCAACCGCCGCGCTTGTTGTAGCCGAGCAGTCGCAAGCCAGGCAGTCTGGGTATCAGGGCTTGCAG
Source organism: Gammaproteobacteria bacterium (assembly GCA_021772955.1). Classification (GTDB taxonomy): domain Bacteria; phylum Pseudomonadota; class Gammaproteobacteria; order Xanthomonadales; family Wenzhouxiangellaceae; genus JAHJQV01. The sequence goes on from JAJFKZ010000073.1 coordinate 6,844, forward strand.
CTTCGGGTCGATGACCCAGTCGATGTCGCTGTCGGGATACCGTTCACGCAGCGCATGGATGACGGGCAGTACATGTGAAACATCGCCCATCGAGGACAGCCTCAGTATGCATATGCTTTGCGTCATAGCGTAATGCAATCACGCGCTGGGTTATCATGGGCGCCCGGGTGTCGAACACAGAAGGAGTAGTCAGACTCGTGCAGGCGGCTTTGCATCGTCAGGATCATATTCGTATTCTATACGATGCGGATCAGTTACAGCGCCCATCGCCAAGCTGGTTTGATCCGGAGTATTGGCATGGTCAGGGTGAGGCCACACTGATGGACAGCGGGCGTGGTGCCAGCTGGAAGGTGTCCACGACGGTCGGCCCGGCGCTACTGAAACACTACTTGCGCGGTGGACAAATGGCCAGGATTACGCGTGATCGCTATGTGTTTACCGGCTGGGAGCGCAGCCGCGCACTGCGGGAGTGGCATTTACTGGCGCAAATGCAGGCAATGAATTTGCCCGTGCCACAACCTCTGGCCGCATTGTGTAACCAGCAGGGGCAATTCTACACTGCCGCTTTGCTATGCCGTTACATCGAGCAAGCCAGGCGCTTGCCTGTGGCCTTGCAAGACTGCAACCCGGCGCAAGCTGAAACCCTGCTGCGCAACGCATTGCACGCGCTTGAGACACTGCATTCTGCAGGTGTCTATCACCCGGATATGAACTTTGGCAATGTGCTGGTCGATGCCGCCGACAAGATCTGGTTGATCGATTTTGACCGTGCTCGTTGGCAGCGTTCCGGCACGCTGATGCATCGACTGTCACTGCCGCGCATGCAGGCCCGATTACAGCGATCGGCGCAGCGCTTGCAGGTGCGCGGTGAACTCCAGCCGCAACATGCGCTGCGGCTGGAGCAGTTGCTTCGCGACTAATCGAGAATTTGACCGTTCTCGTCCAGATACTGTATCGGCCCCAGGTCCAGCGCCTCCAGTTCGGCATCAATTTTGGCGCGATCACCGACCAGCACCCAAAGTAGATTCTGATCGTTGATGTAGTTACCTGCAGCGGCCCGCACGGCTTGCAGGTCCAGTCCTCGATAACGGCTGGCCAGGGTATCGATGTAATCTTGTGGTCGATCAAAGACCTGGTTGCTTACCAGTGCGCCGAGTACCGCAGCAGCAGTCTCATACTGGCCGGGCAGGCTGTTGGTGTTGTTATTAACCACTTTTTTCAGTTCATCTGCGGTCGCCGGAGCGTCACCCAGATAACCGGCCAGTTCGCGCTTGATCTCCAGGATTGATTCGCTGGTCTTGTCGGTTTGCACTGGCGCGTAGATCAGCCATGGGCGTTGTCCTTTTGCGTTTTGCGTAAACGTGAATGCCCCATAGGCCCAGCCCTTGTCTTCGCGCAGATTCATGTTGATGCGTGAGGTGAAGCTACCACCGATGATGTCGTTCATGGCTTCAATCTCAAGATTGTCCGGCGTGCTGGTCGAAGGAATCAACTGACCGGCCATGATGACGGTTTGTGGCGCGCCTGGGCGATCAATCAGATAAACCGAGCTGGATTTGCGCTGTGCAACCTGCGCCAGAACTTTGTCTCTGTGGACATCTTTGTTGGCATGCCAGTTGCCAAAGTGCTTGTTCAGCAGTTTGGTGATCTGTTCCAGCGAGCTGTCACCGACCACGAAAAGTTTGGCATTGTCAGCTTGCAACCAGCGCTGCTGAAATTGTTGCAGATCGCCAGACTCGATACTGGCGACAGATGCTTCGGTACCGGAGCCGGTAAACGGAATACCGTAGGCATGGTCCTGGCCATACAAAAGTGGCGGCAGCGCGCGCAGTGCCAACCCGATCGGTTGTGCTTTTTCCTGCTGAATACGCGCCAGCATGCGCTTTTTCTGCAGCGCCAGATCGGCTTCCCTGAACGCCGGGTTGCGGATGATATCGCTGTACAGCTGGATGGATTCATCCAGATTGCCGGTTAGCGCCGACAAACTCACACTGGTGGTGTCCAGACTGCTGCCACTGGCCAGGTTGGCACCGAGTTCTTCACTGCGCTGGCTGATTTCAAGCGCACTGAGCTGCCTGGTGCCCTCGGTGAGCATGCCGGCTGTGAATCCGGCCAGGCCGAGTTTGCCGCCGGCATCGGCAGCATAACCAGCGTCAAACACCATGGTCATTTCCACCACTGGCACCGCATCGCGGCGCGCAAACACCACTTCGATACCGTTGTCCAGAGTACTGCGCTGAGTCTGTGGAAAATTCAGATCCGGCATTTCGCCCACGGCTGGCAACTGGCTGCGGTCTGCGCTGCTGGCCACGGTGTTGTAAGCCGGGTAGGGCAGTACTGTGAGCTGATAATAGGGCTGCAGCAGCCAATCGCTGGCAACCTGTTGCAGGTCTTTGCTGCGGGCGGCATTGATGCGTTCAAGACTGACCATGAAATGCCCCGGGTCGTTGGCATACAGCGCACCCTGCGCCAGCGCCACGGCCTTGCCACCGAAGCCGCCAATCTGTTCCAGGCCACGGATCTCACTGGCATTGATGCTGGTCTTGATGCGTTGCAATTCAGCCTTGCCTGGGCCTGTGTCGATCAATTGCTGCAGTTGCTGCTCCAGGATGGTGGTGACTTGCTCGGGTTTTACGCCAGGCTGCAGACTAGTGCTGATGGTGAAAATGCTGGCCAGTTCATGACGTTCCAGGCTGGCACTGATATCCGTCACCAACTGTAGCTCCTGCACCAGCTTCTGATACAGCCGTGAGGTCTTGCCACCGCCCAGAATGTCGGCAAACAGACCCAGCTGATCGGCTGCTTCGGTAATGCGTCCGGGTACTGCCCAGCTTCGATAGATGCGAGTCTGCGGGACCTGATCGTGCATGCTTTCGATGATGTCGCTGTCCAATGTTGGCACCCATTGATTCAATTTCTGCAAGGGTGGCCCGGCCGCAATATCGCCAAAATACTTTTCCACCAGTGGTTTGGCGGTGGCGACGTTGATGTCTCCGGCCAGCACCAGTACCGTGTTGGCCGCGCCATAGTAGGTGTTGAACCAGTTCTTTACGTCATCCAGGCTGGCGGCATTCAGGTCTTCCAAGGAACCGATCGTACTCCAGCGATACGGGTGCCCCTGCGGAAACAGCCCCTCCTGCAGTCGATACCTGACCTTGCCATAGGGCTGATTGTCGCCCTGGCGTTTTTCATTCTGCACCACGCCGCGCTGCTCATCCAGCTTGTCCTGATCAATGACCCCAAGCAGATGGCCCATGCGGTCTGACTCCATCCACAGCGCCATGTCTAATGCCGGGGTAGGCACTGTGGCAAAATAATTGGTGCGATCAAGCCAGGTGGTGCCGTTCATGCCGGTAGCGCCGACCTGTTCGAACGGTTTGAAATACTCGTCGTTGTAGTTTTCGCTGCCGTTGAACATCAGGTGTTCAAACAAATGCGCGAAGCCGGTTTTGCCAGGCTGTTCGTCCTTGGAGCCGACGTGGTACCAGACGCTGACAGCAACAATCGGTGCCTTGTGGTCTTCATGCACGACCACGCGCAGTCCGTTGTCCAGCTGGAATTGCTGGTAATCAATCGATAAATCTGGCGTATTGGCAGACGACAGTGTGCTGCCCAGCAACAGCAGAATGGTAACAAGGGGGCGTAATGAGATCATCGTTTAATGCTTCCTGTATGTTATAAAATAAAGCGCTTCAGCTTACCAGCAGTGCAGTTGTCTGCCTGTGCAAATAGTCATGGATAGTACAAAATTGGATATTGAACAAATCGATCTTTTCAGCGTGCCCATTTGGCGTTTCCGGCTGCCGGAAATGCAGCCTTATGAAGCAGAACTGCGTCAACAGATGTTGCAACAATGGGAGGCAGGTGCGTTTCAGAAACACCAGTTTGGCTATGGCTATCAGACCTCCAGCGTGCTGTTTGATCGGGACAATCTGGCCGCCAGCCCGGCCCTGCAGACCTTGCAGCAGGCATTTGCCAGCCGCGTGCGGCAGATACTGCGACAGCGTGTTAATCACACTGTTCACCTGCCGCCGGATGTTTATGCGTATATGGCCTGGGCACTTGTGCAAACCAACGAAGACTGGGTCAATGGCACCTGGCACGATCATGCGCCGGCGCTGATCAGCGGCTGCTATTACCTGCAACAGCCGGAAACGGCCCATGACACTGAGGGAGCCCTGGCATTTCAGCGACCCGGCAGCGTCGATAGCTTTGTTCGCCAAGTGCAATATGTGCAGCCGCAGCAGGGTGATTTTATTTTGTTTCCTTCGTATTTGAGTCATCGGCCCACACCATGCCCGTCAGCTCGTGAGTTACGTATTTCTATCAATATGGACGCGTATGTGCATTGGCTGCACTGGGACGAGTCGGGCAAGCCACGGATTCATCCAGAGCGTTACCGACAATTGCGAGAAGACTCACTCTGACTGGTTTGCCGTCAGCTCAGTGTCGGCTTGCTCGCTTGCCGCAGGATCTTCGCTAGCGACCACCTGGCTGATCAGCACCAGTGCCGCCAGTCCGGAACTGTCGAAGTATTCCATGCGTTCGGACTGGATGCGACGCTGTTGCTGCAAATAGCGTGCCCGGTACTGCGGTTGCTCCGGGTGTTCGTTGCTGGCGTCCGCAGCTGATGGAGTATTGCTGGTGGAGCGAAAGTAGAGCACTTCCGAGCGCTGCTCGATGTTCAGGTCGACGGTGCCGATGTAGCCGGTGTTGATCTTGATGCTGCCATCCAGCTGATAGGTCAACTCGTCGCTGCCTGCTGGTTGCTGAGCGCTGGCGGTAGCTTCATCGTCAAGCTCGCTAGATACCGCTTGCGAGGCGGCTATCAGGAGTTGATCGTCATGGATGCGCCAACGGCGGCCGATGCCCGCAGGTTGCTGCCACTGATAATAGCCCAGCAACTGATAATCCTTTTGCAAACGCAGCCAGGCCTTGTGCATTGGTTCTGAGGCAAACAGCTGATCTTCAGTCAGGTTCAGGCTGGCCGCCATTCGGCCCGGGTCGCCGGCTTGCGCAAACATGGTCGGCTGCACCGTCAGCTTGCTGAAATCGCCAATCTCGGCCACCGCATGCCAGGCGATGTCGCTGTCCGGGTGCGCGAACAGCAGCAGTTCCACATGCCACTCTTGCGATTCTTCTGCTGGCTTTTGTGCCTGGTCTGACTGCGCACTGGCCATGCCAATGCCCGCTGCGAGCAGCAGAATCAGGCAGCTGCACGCGCGCCTGAGTATGACACTTGGGTCAGGCGTGCTGAGCCTTGCTGGTGGTTTCATTGCGGGTCGATTCATGGCTGGTACTATCCGTTGTTTTCAGGTCCTGCAGTAATTGACGAATATAAAGCAATCGCTGTTGATCGTCATCTATCGTGGCTTTCAGGCTCAGCCGATGCTGACCCTGCAGTTTGAACTCATCCGCCTGATATTGCACCTTCTTGATCAGATTGGCACTGTTCAGCTGCGGCTTGTCACCGATATCAATCCAGCCGCCGCCGGGACCAAAATCAATGCGTTCAAGCCCCATGGCTTTGGCTTGCAACTTCAGTTGACTGATCGCGACCAGGTTTTTGGCTGGTTGCGGCAACAGACCGAAGCGATCGATCAGTTCAATCTGTAGCTGCCGCAGTGCCTCATTGTCAGCGGCCATGCTGATGCGTTTGTACAGCGTCAGTCGCATCGGCACGTCAGGCAGGTAATCGTCCGGGATAAACGCCGGCAAATGCAATTCGACATCGCCAGTGCGCAATAAGGGCTGACTCAGATCCGGCTCCTCGCCAGCGCGCAGCGCTGCTACAACCTGTTCCAGCATCTGCAGATGCAGTTCAAAGCCAAGCGCCTGCATCTGTCCGCTTTGTTCCTCTCCCAGCAACTCACCGGCACCACGAATTTCCATGTCGTGCGTGGACAGTGCAAAGCCCGCTCCCAGGTCTTCCAGCTCACTGATGGCATCCAGGCGTTTGCGCGCGTCGGCGGTCAGGTTTTGCCAGTCCGAGATCAGCAGATAGGCAAAGGCCCGATGGTGTGAACGTCCGACCCGTCCACGCAGCTGGTGCAATTGCGCCAGTCCGAAGTGGTCGGCTTTGTTGATGAGGATGGTGTTGGCGCTGGGTACGTCGATGCCGTTTTCAATGATCGTGGTACTGACCAGAATACTGAACCGGCGTGCGTAAAAATCACGCATGACGCGTTCCATCTCAGGCTGCGGCATCTGGCCATGCGCGATGGCGATGGTCTCGTGCGGGAACAATCGTGCCAGCTGGTTGGCCATGGCCTGGATGGTGCGCACCTCATTGTGCAGAAAATACACCTGACCGCCGCGTTGCAGTTCACGCTCGATGGCATCGGTGATCAGGGTGTCGTCCCACTGGGTGACGGTGGTCTTGACCGCGATTCGGCGTGCCGGCGGCGTGGCAATGATGGAAAGATCACGAATGCCTGACATGGCCATGCCCAGGGTTCTGGGAATCGGCGTCGCGGTCAGGGTGAGCATGTCAACCGAGGCGCGCAGGGTTTTCAGTTTCTCCTTGTGGCGCACACCGAAGCGCTGTTCTTCGTCAACAATCAGCAGACCCAGATTGTTGAAGCTGACATTGTCCTGCAGCAGTCGGTGGGTCCCGATAACGATGTCCAGCGTACCGTTCTGCATACTCTCAAGCAAGGCGCTGGCTTCTGCTGACGAGCGGGCTCTCGAGAGCAGGCCGATTTTCACCGGCCAATCGGCAAAACGGTCGGAAAACACATTGAAATGCTGGCGTGCCAGCAGGGTGGTAGGACACAGCAAGGCAACCTGATAACCAGCCTGCGCGGCCACAAACGCGGCCCGCAGAGCAACCTCGGTCTTGCCAAAGCCGACATCGCCGCAGATCACACGGTCCATGATTCTGGTGCTGGTCATGTCTTGCAGAACCGCATCGATGGCGGTTTGCTGGTCCGGGGTTTCCTCGAATGCAAAGGTTGCTGAAAACTCGGTGTAGAGTTTGCGATCCAGCACCATGGCAGTGCCGACGGAAGCTTCCCGGCGGGCGTAGATGTCCAGTAATTCGGCTGCCGCATCACGGATTTTTCGGGCCGCCTTGCGCCTGGTTTTCTGCCAGCGATCACTGCCAAGTTTATGCAGTGAGGTTTTGTCACTGTCGGCGCCGATGTAGCGAGTGATCATTTGCAAATCACTGATCGGCACATACAGTTTGTCGCCTTCGGCGTATTCCAGGGTCAGGTATTCACCTTCCATGCCGGCCACCTGCAGCAGACTCAAACCCCGGTAACGGCCGATACCCTGTTCCTCGTGCACCACCAGTGCACCCGCCTGCAAATCTGCCAGACCACGGATCACGGCGGCCGGGTCACGTTCGCTGCTGCGGCGATGTTTTTGTCGCACCCGACCCTTGAACAATTGTGTTTCGGTCAGTATCAGCAGCTGTTCGTCGGGCAACTCCAGGCCATCACTGAGCGGCAGGTCCACCACGGCCAGACGTACATCGGGGCTGGCTCGAAACGCATGCCAGTCGGGCAGATGCCGGGTTTTGATGTTGAAGGCCGCGAGCGACTCTGCCAGCACTTCACGTCGGCCCGCACTGTCGGCAGCGAGCAGTATGCGGCCCGAATAGGCTGACAGCAACCGATTGATGCCGTGCTCGGCCGTGCTGCTGTGCAGGTCGATTTCTGGTGCAGCATTGACCTGGAAATGACAACGTGTGGCAGCTGTGGAATGCTGGTCATCGGCTGCCAGCTCAATGCTGCCGGGGCGATCCAGTTCGCCGTGCAGTTCGTTCAGATCGATATACAGCTCATCGGGGCTGAGGATCGGTCGCTGAATGTCATGCCGGCGTTGCTCGTAGCGCTCATTCACGTGTGACAGAAACTGTTCTGCTGCAGCTCTGCAATCCGCCTGCAGGATCAGCTGCGGATGCTGGCCCAAGTAATCGAACAGACTGCTGGTTTGTGCAAAAAACAGCGGCAGAAAATACTCCAGGCCCTGTGGATGATAACCCTTGCGTAATTCCTGATAAATCGTGCAGTGGCGCATGTCCAGCGCAAAGCGCTGTCGATAGCGTTGCCGAAACAGTTCCGTGGATTCGGGGGTAAATGGGTATTCCCGACTTGGCAACAGGTTGATGCCGGTCAGCGATTCCAGCGATCTTTGTGTCTCTGCATCAAAGCTTCGTAACGAGGCAATTTCATCATCCAGCCATTCGATCCGAAGCGGATTGGCCGAGCCTGAGGGAAATACATCCAGCAGTGCACCACGCTGGGCAAACTGACCGGTCTGGTACACCGCATCCACGGCGTCATAACCGGTGTTGATCAGGTTTTGCCGAAACTGCAGCATCGGCAGTTCAATACCCACTTGCAGCTGCATGCTGTGGCCATGGATGAATTCTGTCGGCGACAGACGCTGTAACAATGTGCTGACTGGAACAATCAACAGACCGCGTTGGGTGTTGGGCAGACTGGCGAGGGTCGCGAGCCGGGCAGAAATGATGTCCGGATGTGGCGAGAACAGATCGTAGGGCAGGGTTTCCCAGTCGGGAAAGTGCAGTACCGGCAATTGCTCATCATCACGCAAAAGCAGGCAGTCGCGCTCCAGCATGCTGGCTTGTTGCGCACTGCTGCAGATGACCACGGTGAGGCCGTGATGACGTCGCGCCGTTGCACACACCGCCAGTGCCGAGGCGGCCGCACGTGCCGGGCTGCCATGCAGTCCGTGCCAGACGTTAAGCCCCGAATCGGCCGGCAACGGCGGATGCAGCGGTGAGTAGGAATCTCGCATAGTGAAAAGCTGAGTCAGTAATGAGTTGTGACGGTCTGCTGTGGTCCGGTCACTGCGGCAGCTCTGACCGCAATCATGCTGATGAATTCAGGGGCGGTAGTTGACCACCGGTTTCCCGAACCAGCGTAATAGTATAAACAGTACCGCAGCCGATGACAGCAGCCCCAACCACCAGGGCAGTCCATAGCCAACCGGAATCATGGCCACCAGCATGGCAACGACACCAACCAGCAACGCATACGGCAGCTGCGTGCGCACATGTTCGATATGATCGCAGTGACTGGCCATGGACGACATGATCGTGGTATCTGAAATCGGCGAACAATGATCGCCCCACACCGAGCCTCCCAACACTGCCGCTGTGGCGGTATAAATGATGTGCCAGTGTTGCTGTTCGGTCATGCCTTGCAGGTCCAGCATGGTCCATGCCATCGGTAGTGCCAGTGGCAATAAAATGCCCATGACGCCCCAACTGGTGCCGGTGGCAAAGGCTGTGGCTGCGGCGATCACAAACACCAGCGACGGCAGCAACTGCACCGGCAACCAGTCGCCAATCAACTCGACCAGATAATTGGCGGTACCCAGTTGCAACGTGATTTCGCCCAATGACCAGGCCAGCAGCAAAATGATCATGGCGAACAGCATGTTCTGTATGCCGCTGAACCAGGCCTTGAGTGTTTTTTCCACGCTCAGCAGTCGTCCTGGCAGCGTAACCAGCACTGCCGACAACACGCCCAGCATGGAGCCCCAAAGCAGTGACTTGTAGCTGTCGGAAGCACCCACGATGTTGCGCAGTGTCGCGGCATCCCCAGCCAGTGCCTGCACCCCCGTGTACCAGAGCCCACCCATAACCGCAATGATTAACACGGCGATGGGGATCAGGGCATTGCGGGCGTGGGCGTGCTCGGCATCGATGCTGTTTTCAATGTCCGTGTGTTCGGCATTGCTGGCCGCACCGGGTTGATCGGCAGGATCCAGCCGGACCCTGGTTTCGGCATCCAGCATGGGGCCGAAATCGCGGCCGCTGACGGTAATCAAGAACACGAAAAACAAGGCCAATAGCGGGTAAAAGCTGTATGGAATGGAGTTCAGGAACACCAGGTAGGCCTGTTCGTTGAAACCCTCTATGCCGGCGATGGCATCCTGAATCAGTCCGACTTCATAACCTACCCAGGTGGTAATCAGCGCGATGCTGGCGACCGGTGCAGCAGTTGAATCGACGATGTATGCCAGCTTGGCACGGGAAATGCGCATGCGATCGGTCAGCGGTCGCATGGTATTGCCAACCACCAGCGAGTTGGCATAATCGTCAAAAAAAATGGCCAGCCCCATGCACCAGGTGGTTATCGCTGCACGCCGGGCGTCGTTGGCCCAGTGACTGATGCGCTTGACGATACCCTGCATGCCGCCGTTGGCCGAGATGATGCCGACCATGCCGCCGATCATCAATGAAAACAATATGATTGCGGCATGATCGCTGTCACTCAGGGCGTTCAGAACATAGACCTGCAGCACGGCCAGCAAGCCGGAGAACACGGCTTCCAAATCCTGTCCGGCAACGATCCAGGCGCCCAACCAGACCCCGACAAACAATGCCGGCACCACTTGGCGAAACAACAGTGCCAGCACAATCGCCAGCAGTGGTGGCAGCACCGACCACAGGCCGCGATGATCGCCAAGTTCGCCGCTGGCTGCACTGGCTGCGTCGGGATACAGTGTGATCAGTACAACGATCAGCAGCATGAGGCTGGTTAATGCAGGTCGAAGTCGCGCCGGTTCGGCAGACGCTATGGAAAAGCTCGTTGCTGTGCTGATAATCACGCTGGTGCTTGCTCCCTGGTGGCTAGCCCGTATATTTCATGAAGGGTTCGAGGTGCAACGCCAGATTTGGCCTGAACTCGAACAGGACAAACTGTATCCACTTCACTATGCAAAAATTCAATGTTGGCGCCTTGTTTATCCGTAAAGTATGACTAGTAACAGTCTGCCCTCATGACATATGCGGGCTAGTATCCTGATGCTGTCAGCTTGCGCGGATCAGTGCCTGATAAGCTTTTCAGCGGCTGTGATCGCTTGCTCAAAGCGCTGTTTCAGCTTGACGTGATCTGCTGGCAGCATTGGCATGCTAGCATACCAGCGCTCGCGAATCAGGCGCAGTTGCTGGTCAGGCGATTGCTGCTCCTTGTCGCGCAGATGCTGGCTGAGGCGGTTGACCTGGTATTCCATGCGCGTTTGTCGATCTGCTGCCGGGGACGGCAGTCCGGCCATGAACTCTGCCGCTATACAGGCCATGCGAGCCTGTTCGCTCTGGGCTTGCAGATGTGTCTGCAACTCCGCTGGGCTCATCGCCAGCAGTTGTTCGTCCAGGTCAGCTTGTTGTTGTGTGGCGGACTGCAAAAAAGTCTCGATGGCTTGTTGCCGTTGCAGCGCGCTGGTGGCGCTGGCTTGCCAGTATTGATTTTCGCGCTGCTGCAGGGCCTGTTGCAGGCGTGATTCAAACTGGTCGGAGAGTTGCCGCAGCTGCTGTTGCAAGCGACGCTCTGGTTTAGCTAGTTGACGGAATTGCTGTTGCAGTTCTTCAAACTGACCACGCAGCGTGGGCAGTTGCGAATCAGGCTCGCTCAGCAGCGTGGTCAAGGCGGTGACGATCGTCTCTTGTTGCTGCAATTGTTCCTGAATGTCGGCCTGCTGCTGCTGGCGTTGCTGGTCTTGTTCGGCGAACAAGGGATCCAGCGGGGCACGAAAGGCTTCCCACAGCGTTTGTTCCAGCTTGCGCGGCAATACTCCCAATTGCTGCCATTGACGCTGCAGTTGCTTGGCTTCATTCACAGCGCTGTGGTGGTCCGTATTGTGCGCAAGCTGTTCGGCCAGTCGGATCAAGCGGCGTTTGTCGTTTTCAATGTCAGCTGACAACTGCTTGATGCGTTCGGCAAGCTGATTCTGGCGCTGGCGCAGTCCGGCAATGATGTCCTTGCGTTGCTCGCCGGCGACGTTACCCACATCCTGAAAAGCGGCACTGATTTTGCGTTTTTGCTGCAGTAAAGCGGTGCTTTTGACTTGACTGTCGGCCAACAGCTCATCGGTGGCCTGAAACAGCTCGAGAATAATGGTTGCGCGCTCTTGACGCAGCGTATTACGGTTTTTAAGAAACGGTTTGGCGCTGCGCATGAGCATTGCGCAAACGCCGTGAAATTGTCGATTCAGCGCATGGTCCTTGCCCAGCGGTCGCAGGCCAGCCTGGATTTCGCTGGTTTCCAGCAATTGCCAACTGTGTTTGCTGTCCTTGACCAGGTTAAGTAGGGCATCCATGCTGAGCTCATTGTCCTTGGCTTCGCGCAGCGTTTTCAACAAGCCGCGGCGCTGCTGGTTGTCCGACCAGCGTTGCCATTTGCGTAATTCGTCCAGGGCGGTCTGCAGCTGCCTCAGACTGGCTGCATGCTGACTGTTGAATTGTTGCTGTTGTGGCCCCGCTAGCTGCTCGATCTGTTGCTGCAGCTGCGCATTCAGACCGCAGGCCAGCAGCAGTTTGCCGTCACTGGCAAGCTCCAGTGCCTGCTCCAGGGTCAGCTGCAACTGTTGCAGGGATGCGTGTTTGGTTTCGGCTTTGGCTTGCAGCCTTTGTTGTTCAGCAGCTATGCGATTGACCAGCTGATCCTGCAGCTGCTGGTCGGCGCGGCTGATAGCATTCAGTTTCTGCCATTGCGCCCGCCACTGCTCACGCCAGGGTTGCAAGTGTTGCTGCAATTGCTGCTCATGCTTGCAACGGCGTGCCAGTAGCGCATCCAGTTGTGCTGCCAAACGTTGCAGTGAGACTTGCGGCTGGTCGGGTGTTGCTGCACCCGTCGGGTCGTTGTTGGCAGCGGCTGCCGAGTCGGTCTGTGCGCTGCTGTCATCGCTGTCCTGTGCGGGTGCTTTGGGCGGCGCTGTTGCTGCCTGCTGCAGTATGCTGATGGCGGCTTGCCAGCGTGTCTGCAGTGATTGCGCGGCGGCAGATTCAGTGCCAAGTTGAATGGCCTCCCAACGCTTGTGCGCCTGCCCCAGCGCATCTTGCAACGACATGGTTGCAGCCGGGGATTGTTTGCCATGCAGCAGGCTTTCGAACTCGGCCAGCAGCTGCTGTGCCTGCTGCAGTTTGGCCTGCTCGGCAGTTGGCGCGCTCGGTTGCAGCTCAGTCAGCCGCTGCAGATAGGCTTGATACAACACCTTGTTATGCTTGCGCAGCTGCTTGCTGATGCGTTCCAGGGTTGAGGTCTGATCGATACTGGCGAGAATCAGGCTGCGCAGCTGCGGGTCTTGCTCCTGGCAGTACAAATCGCCCAGCAGCCCCTGCTTGCTGACGCAGTTCAGTGCCAGTTTGCGGACCGCGGCACAGTGTGCCTGCTTGGCCAGGGTCTCGATTTGTTGCTGCGCCCAGCTGTTGGCCTTGCCCTGCCATTGCTGCAGTTCGGTCAGCAGGGTGGTTAGTTGCTGCAGCTGCTCAGCGCTCGCTGCAGTCAACGCGGCGTTGTGTTCGAGCAGCCGGGTGATGATCAACTGACGATTATCAGGGTCGGTTTCGCTGGCCAGGCAGGCCAGAAACGTCTGGCTTTGCTGACAGCGCTTGAGTGCCGCCAGTCGCACGCTGGTATCCGGATCGCTCGCGGCGATTTGCGGCAGAGCCTGCAGCAGGCCATCGTCATGAGAACAAGCCACCGCCTCGACACGAATGGCAGCGTCGCTGTGTTGCCATTTCGGTGCAAACCAGTTACTTGCCTTGATCATACTTATCCTGCTTAGCTGTGGGTGTATTGGGGGTTGCCGGAAAGTATACACATTGCAGGTCCCGGGCCAGCATTATCGGGCCTTGATAGTGTTGTCGAATCGCGTTCATCTGGGTTTTCTCATCGCGCACTGCCCGCTGCATGATATGCGACAGCAACAGTCGCTTGGTCTGCATTGCTGCGGCCTTGCGGCCCAGTTCGGATGGTCGGGCATGCAAGCGTGCAGCGTTGGAGCCGGCGGATTCGGGGATCGCCAGGTGCAAGATGGCCAGATCACTGCGCGCGGCCAAGGCCACGAATGCGCTGTTATTGGCGTTCATGTCACCGGGTATGGCGATCTTGCGACCAGCAGCCTCGATTACATAGCCGACCGCCGGAACAATGCCATGTTCTACGCCGACGGCGTGAATGCGGATGTCATCGTCAGCAAAGATCAGGCTAGCGTCGGCCTGACGATCGATTTCATGCACGTTGATCCTGAACATGCCCTTACTGCCGTCAGCTATGCCGTCCAGATAGCGGTGGCTGGCGTCGGCAGCAATAAACGTGCCGTTGATGTAGTCTTGAATACCCGGAAAACGTGCGCTGCCACTGGGCCCAAACAGTTCCAGCGGCTTGCTGCGGCTGGAAAAATAGCTGCTCTTGACCAGCCCCGGCAAGGCACCGATGTGATCGACGTGCGTGTGCGTAATCAACAGTGCCTGCAGATCATTCAGGTTGGCCTTGCTTTGCGCGTAGCGCAGCAGACTACTGCTACCAATGTCGATCATGATTCTGGCCTGACCGTGCAACCACAGTAAATAACTGCTCGATGCCCGGTCGTCATCGGCGATGGGGCCTCCGGAACCCAACACTTGCAGCGCCAATTCATGTGCCTTGCAGCTGGCTGGGGCTGCATGCGTGGTCGGTGGCGTTGGACTTGCGGTCACGACTGCGCTGCAGCAGAGAAGGCTCACTGCCAGCAGTAGCATAACCTGCCTGCGCAACAGCTGATTTGGTGATCGGTGCATCAGGCGGCGATCGACAATGCTGGCCCCGCTGGAGGCTGGTAAAAATCTGAGTGCCGCGTATTGGCGTGATCGTTCGCGCGCTGCAGCAACAGGTGTTCCAGTAGCCGCAATTGTACTTCGGGCTGTTCGACGCGCAGTAATTGCGCCAGCGCTGCGGTGTCGCCGGGCAAGGTCCGCAAATACCAGCCGATGTGTTTACGGGCCACGCGCAAGCCCTGTGCGCAGCCATAGAAAGCATGCAGATTCTGTACGTGTTGCAGCAGTACCTGACAGCGTTGATCGGCGCTGGGGGGTTGCGGCAAGCGGCCGTGCTGCAGGTATTGATCCACAGCAGCATACAGCCAGGGGTTGCCCTGGCCGGCGCGACCGATCATCACCGCAGCTGCGCCAGTGTGCTGCAGTACCTCACTGGCCTGTTGCGCCGAGAGAATGTCGCCATTGGCAATAACCGGAATGGAGACGGTTTCAACCACTTCGCGGATGGCACCGTAATTGACACTGCCGGTGTATTTTTGGGCGCGGGTGCGGCCATGCACCGTCAGCATATCGATGCCGCTGAGTTCAGCCAGTCGGGCAATGCGTACGGCGTTTTGGTTTTCGACGTCACTGCCAAGCCGGATTTTCAGCGTCACCGGTACCGTCACCGCCTTGCGTACTGCCTGCAGAATGCGCGCAACCAACGGTTCGTCTGCCAGCAGTGCAGAACCGGCCTGCCTGGCGCAGACTTTTTTTGCCGGACAGCCCATGTTGATGTCGATGATCTCGGCGCCGTGGCGAACATTGAACATCGCCGCTGTGGCCAGATAATCAGGCACAGCACCGGCGATCTGTACTACCACCGGTGCGGGTTCATTGTCGTGCTGGCGACGCAACACGCTCTTGCGCGTATGCTGCAAGGCGGGATTGGCGGCACTCATCTCGGCCACCGCATAGACTGCGCCCAACTGTTTGCATAGTTGCCGAAAAGGCAGGTCTGTGACCCCGGCCATCGGCGCCACCAGGCAACGTGTCGGGATAAAACGATCCGCCAGGTGAAAGCCGAAGTCGGTCATGACAACAGCTGGTCCAGAATCGAGAAGCCAGCCACCCAGGCCCCCAGCGAAGAGCCGAGATTGGTCAGCAGAAACACCAGCAGGGTTCTGGATACGCGATTGCGCCACCAGCCGCGCCAGCCGGTTACGTCACTGCGCAACGATTCAAAATCGGCCACTTTGGGTTTGCGCAGCCAGGCTTCCACGCTGGCCGAAACCATGCCGGCGGCCACCGTCGGATTCAGTGAGGTCAGTGGTGAGGCAATCAGTGCGCTCAGGATGGTCAATGGATGACCACCGGCAATGGCGGCACCCAGTGCGGCGAACACAGCGTTGAAGATCACCCAGGTGCTGAGCAGATTGAAGCCAAGCTCCGGACTGCGGCTGAAGCCGATGGCAAAGCCGGCAAAGATCACCACAGCCAGAATCCATGGAATCAGTTTCGGCCATCGCGATGGCGGCGGCAGGCTTTCCAGACTGGCCAGCGTCTGCTCTGGCGTTGCATCTGTTTGCTGCAGGTATTGATCCAGGCCCTGCATATGCCCGGCACCGATCACCACCAGCGTATGTTGCGGCTGCCCGCTTGCTGATGCGACTGCTGCCGAGGCGTCAGTTTGATCGGTCTTGAGCGTGGCAACGCTGACCTTGCCGGCTTGCAACGCAGCGGCCATGTAACGATCGCGCTCATCGATCAGGGTCTGAAACAGGGTCGGTGACTGTTGCGCGAATTCGGCAAAGGCGCTTTCCAGCAGATCGCCTTGTTTGAGCTGTTCAATGTCTTCTTCGCTGATGGTTTCGCGGCTGAATACGCTGGTGGCCAGACCGCCGAACAAACTGAATTTGGACCAGAACCCCATACTGCGCCAGACGCGCTTCAACGTCACGCCCAGATCCCGGTCGATCAGCAGAATCGGCAACTGCTGTTCATCGGCGCTGGCGATGGCGGCGCGCATTTCAGCGCCCGGCTCGATGCCAAACTGATCCGCCAGGCGTTGCTGGTACGCCGACAGCACCAGATTGGCCAGCATCAGACCGGCTCGACCCTCGCGTATCAGTTTGAACAGATCCTGTGAGCGCCAGTGATCCTTGTTACTGAGCATGCCGTAGCGCGCCGGGCACAATTCGATCGCGACCTGATCAAACACCCCGGTCGCCAACAGTGCGGTCACGGTTTCGGCGCTGTTTCTGGACACGTGAGCGGTGCCGAGAATGGTGATGTCGTGATCGTTCAGCGACAGCGTTTTATGCGGCTGGTCGCGCAGTATCTCCTGCAGGCGATCTTCCGCGGCGTGCGGCTGCGGCTGGGTCATGTATTTTGCTCCGTTGAATCGATTTGGATGACAATCAGGTAAGCGCCAGGTGCGCCCGGCGGTCACACCGGGCAGCTGTAGCTAGAAATTCTGCTGGTGATTTTTAGCCGTTGTTGCTAGCCACCGCCTGCTGTTGATGCAAAACGGTAGAGATGACGCGGTCGTACTCGAAGTAGACACTGTAGTCGTCGAATCGCCAGCGCGTGATGGGTGGCTCACCCACGGGGCTGTATTGCTGCACTGGTTCGCCCCAGTTTTGCAGCACCTGGGCCTTGCTGATGCCGTTTCCTGGCAGGTGCATGGTGCTGGCGAGTTCCACATCCTCAATCAATAACACATCGGCCTGTGCCGTGAAGCCGCATACCAGGCAGGTCAGCATTACCCAGGCAAGTATCAGTCGTTTGTTCATAGTGCTAGTCCGTCTATTTTATGAGGGGGTTGAGATGCAGGCTCAATCTGGCTATGCAGTTCGTTCGATCTCTCGCAGAAGCATGGTTGTGGCCATGTTTCAAGGGAGCTCGGGCGAAACAGGACGCCAGCTTGGGTCTGCGCTCGAACAGAACCTAGTGTGCTGCTCTACTGTAGTCTATTTTCGCTCATATCATATTGATTCAAATGATAATAGTTAACTTAACGGTTTGTCTTCACGAAATGCGTGGACTGG
The DNA here is from genome assembly GCA_021772955.1 of Gammaproteobacteria bacterium. Lineage (GTDB taxonomy): Bacteria > Pseudomonadota > Gammaproteobacteria > Xanthomonadales > Wenzhouxiangellaceae > JAHJQV01. The sequence continues at coordinate 24,388 of JAJFKZ010000073.1, forward strand.
TCCAGTGTGCTGATTTAAAACGATAATTCCATCATACCAGAAAAGTGCATACGATCATCAGCACAATGCATAAAAAAGGCCGCCAGTTGGCGGCCTGAATCGAATGTCGGAGCGTTCAGCATCGTGACAATGGGTATCAATCTTCGCCGCCGAACACGCCCAGCAGATGCAGCATGCTGGTGAACAGATTGTAGAGTGATACGAACAGGGTTATCGTCGCCATGATGTAATTGGTTTCACCGCCTTGAATGATCTGCTGGGTCTGGTACAGGATCAGGCCGGCCATGAGCAGGATGAACATGCTGGATACAGCCAGTGACAGGGCCGGCATTTGAAAGAAATAGGCACCCAGCCCAGCCACAAATGCCACCAGAATGCCAATCATCAGGCCCTTGCCCATCCAGCTGAAATCGCGTTTGCTGACCAGCGCGACCCCGGACATGCTGAAAAACACGATGCCAGTGCCACCCAGCGCCATCATCACCAATTCGTTGCCATTGCTGAACGAATTGACATAAGCGTTCACGATGGGCCCCATGGTGACCCCCATGAATCCGGTCAGAGCAAATATTGATGCGATGCCCCAGACGCTGTTACGCAGCTTGGTGGTCAAAAACAGCAATCCGAAGTAGCCAACCAGGGTGATCATCACACCCGGATACGGCCAGTTGGCGGCAGCAGCAACCCATGCCATGGCAGCGCTGAACAACAGCGTCATGGACAGCAGCATGTAGGTGTTGCGCAGCACCTTGTTGCCGGCTTCGGTTCTGAGACCAGTCTGTTGCGCCGCGCTAGTATAGGTTTGCATGGCTGGTTTGTTGGTGTTCATCCGTCTTTACCTCGTTTGCCTGATGAAAATATCGCTGGGAATGGAACCAGTCTATAGGATCTGTGCATTGGATGTGCAATGGATGGAACAGTTCCCATGACCATACTGGTGTGGACCATTGGACCATGACACCAGCTTTTGCGTCGATCACCTGGGCCAGTTTGCCATACTGAATTAAGCCATACTGAATTAACCAGGGGGAGGGGGTTGTTTAAGTGGCGGAGAGGGAGGGATTCGAACCCCCGGAAGGCTACAAACCTTCAACGGTTTTCAAGACCGCCGCATTAAACCGCTCTGCCACCTCTCCGCGAAACTGCATTGTATCTGATCTTCCGATCGCTTCACCATGCCGTTGAGGCATGTTGAACCGATTTTCAACGGTTTTGACTCGCGACGTCCTGTCGCTCGCCCTACGGGCACCCCTTTTGGGTGTCCAGCTCGGCGGTCCTGCCGAACTGAAGACTCGCGACGTCCTGTCGCTCGCCCTACGGGCACCCCTTTTGGGTGTCCAGCTCGGCAATCCTGCCGAACTGCGCAAGACCGCCGCATTAAACCGCTCTGCCACCTCTCCGCGAAACTGCATCCGCTGGTCGTGTTGCCAGCGTGAAGCTGCTAATTGTAGCTGAGCAGCGATGATCCGGGCAAGTCCAATTTACACATCCAGATCGGATGGCGGGCCAAATTCGAAGCCGCACCTGGGCATCTCGCAGGGCCAGTTGAGCGCTGTCGTGACAACGCCGTTGCGCTCAAGCAGGGTGACCTAACCCGGCGTTGCTGGCTGTCGTGTTAGGCTTTAGCTGAAAAAGTGCCTCATAAATAGACAGCAGTCGTGTGATGGTTTGGTGTTGGATGCGGTCTGTGATAGCTGTCAATACTCGGAAACACATTATGAAAGCTTCGGATTTACTGGTGCAGTGTCTTGAAAATGAAGGGGTCGAATACATTTTTGGTGTTCCCGGTGAGGAGAATGCTGATTTTATGATGTCGTTGGAAAAGTCCACACAGATTCGCTTTATCCTCACCCGGCATGAGCAAGGCGCTGCGTTCATGGCCGAGATTTATGGGCGTCTGACAGGTAACCCCGCCTGCTGTCTGGGCACGCTGGGACCTGGCGCCACCAACCTGATCACCGGTGTGGCCGATGCCAATATGGATCGTGCCCCATTGATTGCCTTGACCGGGCAGGGTTCGACCGCGCGTTTGCACAAGGAGTCGCATCAGATCATGGATGTGGTCGGCATGTTCGAAGAGGTCACCAAGTGGAACACTTCGATTTACAACGCCAGCACCATTCCTGAGATTGTGCGCAAGGCCGTGCGCGTGGCGCGCTCGGAAAAACCCGGTGCCGTGCATATCGAACTGCCCGAGGATGTGGCCAAACACGCTACCGATGCGCGTCCCATGCAGGTTCATCGCTTTCGACGCCCTGTGCCGGATAACGAGATCGTCGATCAGGCCTTCGAACTGCTGAAAAACGCCAAACGGCCGGTGATTCTGGCCGGCAATGGCACCATTCGCAAGCGTGCCAGCAAGCAACTTCGAGAGTTGTGCGAGGCCACCGGCATTGGTGTACTGAGCACTTTCATGGGCAAGGGTTCGGTCGATATGGACGCCGACTATTGCCTGTATACCATCGGTCTGGGCAACAAGGATTTTCCGACTTTGGCCATAGATGACGCCGATCTGGTCATCACCATGGGCTTCGATATGGTTGAATACCATCCGCATCTGTGGAACCCGAACTCGGATAAATGCATTATTCACGCCGATTTTTTGCCGGCTGAAATTGATGAGCATTACAATCCTCAGGTGGAGCTGGTGGGTGATCTGGCACAAACCTTGTGGATGCTCACCGAGCGCGTGCGGGCGTATCAGGAGCACGCCGAGCTGGGTTTTGATTTCCGCCGGCAACGCGAACTGCGCGGCAAAATGCAGCAGGAGTTCAGTGCCCATGCCAACGATGACGTAGCAGGTCCGGTGCGGCCACAAAAAATTCTCTGGGATGTGCGCCAGGTCATGGGGCCGGAAGATATTTTGTTGTCGGATGTCGGCGCGCACAAGATGTGGATCGCCAGGCATTATCAGTGCCATGAACCCAATACCTGTCTGATTCCGAATGGCTTTTGCTCCATGGCTTCGGCCATGCCCGGTGCCATTGCTGCACACATTGTGCACCCGCAACGCCAGGTACTGGCCATCTGCGGTGACGGCGGTTTCATGATGAATGTGCAGGAGATGGAAACCGCGAAAAGGCTGAACAGCAACATCGTGGTCATGGTCTGGGAGGACGGTGGTTACGGCCTGATTGCCTGGAAGCAGGACAACGAATTTGATCACCACACTGATCTGTCGTTTGGTAATCCCGACTGGCTGCAGTTGGCGCAAGCCTTTGGTTGGCATGGCCATCTGCTGAGCCGCAGCCGGGACTTGCAGGATGTATTGCGCCAGGCGTTCGCCGAAAGTGGTCCCAGTCTGGTGGTGGTGCCGGTGGATTATAGCGAGAACCCGATTCTGACCAAGCGTTTGGGCGAGCTGCTTGGTTCGTCGGCTTGAGCGCCGGCAGGCATACCTGTTCGGTCCACGCACTACAATTATTATTTTTTAAGGAGACGCAATTGTGAACATGCTAGAGGTGACTTCGCCATTTGATGGTAGCGTGATCGGCGAGGTGCCATTGTCAGATGCCAAAGACATCGAGCGCGCGTTACAGACCGCCCATGACCTGCATCGAAACAAATCGGCCTGGTTGCCACTGCATGAGCGCGTAGCAATTTTGGAAAAACTGGCGCAACTGATGACGACACAGCGCGAGCAGTTGGCGTTGCAGGCCGCACGCGAAGGCGGCAAACCGCTCCAGGACTCACTGGTGGAAACCGATCGCGCCATTGATGGGGTGAAAATCTGTATCGAGGTGATTCGTCATGATCATGGTCATGTCATCCCGATGGGTACGACCGCAGCATCGGTTGGTCGTCGAGCCTTTACCCAGCGCGAACCCATCGGCGTGGTGGCTGCCGTCAGCGCCTTCAATCATCCTTTGAATCTGATCGTCCATCAGGTTGCCACAGCGGTTGCGGCCGGCTGTCCGGTACTGGTCAAACCGGCCATGACCACGCCTTTGTCGGCCTGGTCATTTGATCAGTTGCTGCACGAGGCAGGTCTGCCTGAGGCCTGGTGTCAGTTTGTGCTGCCGGCAGATAACGAATTGATCGAGCGCATGGTGACCGATTCCCGCGTCGCGTTTCTGACCTTTATCGGCAGCGAGAAGGTGGGGTGGATGTTGCGCTCCAAACTTGCGCCGGGCACGCGCTGTGCACTTGAACATGGCGGTGTTGCGCCGTTGTTTGTTGCCGCAGATGCCAATCTCGATGCTGCCAGTGCGGCCATCACCAAGGCCGGGTTCTATCACGCCGGCCAGGTCTGTGTCTCGGTGCAGCGGATCTTTGCTGAGCAGTCTGTCGCGCGCGAGTTGAGCAAACGGTTGGCAGCCGCGGTGTCGGAACTGAACGTGGGTGATCCGACCGATAGCAGGACCGATGTCGGCCCATTGATTCGCCCCGAGGAGGTCGAGCGTGTCCACGCCTGGGTGGAGCAGGCGCAGGGGCAGGGTGCCGAGCTGATTTGCGGTGGCAAAGCCTTACCGAACCATTGCTATGCACCGACCGTGCTGTATAACCCGCCTGCCGATGCCAAAGTCAGCAGCAGTGAAATTTTCGGCCCGGTGGTGTGTATCTACCCGTACACTGATCTGGACGCTGCCATTGCGCAGGCCAACAGTGTGCCCTATGCTTTTCAGGCAGCTGTCTACACGGCCTCGTTGGCCACTGCCGAACAGGTCTATGCCAATGTCGATGCGGCGGCGGTGATGGTCAATGAACACACGGCGTTTCGGGTCGATGGCATGCCGTTCGCGGGATTGAAACGATCTGGTTATGGCACCGGGGGCATGCCCTATACCATTGAGGACATGCAGGTCGAAAAAATGCTGGTCTGGAACACCAATATCACATGAGTTCCGGCACTTGAAGAAAGGTCCGGCCAAACCGCGTATTGTCATCATTGGCGCTGGCTTTGCCGGCGCCTGGACGGCCAAGTACCTGCAGCGCAAATTGCGCGACAGCGCCGAAATCGAATTGATCAATCAGGTCAATTATTTTGTCTTTCAGCCGCTGCTGCCCGAGGTCACTTCGGGCACAATCAGTGCTCAGGATGCGGTCACACCATTGCGGCAGATGGTACCAGGGGTACGGTTTCGCATGGCCGAAGTGCTGGATATTGATTTCGACCGCCAACGCATTGACCTGCTGCAAGGCAGCAAGCGCAGATTGATCAGCATTGATTACCAGCATGTGGTCATCGCCTGTGGGCAGTCAGAAGCCAGAGACCTGTTGCCGGGTCTGAGTGAGCATGCCTTGTCCTTGAAGGATGTTGCGGATGCGCATCATTTGCGCAATGTTCTGATCGATCGCCTGGAGCACGCAGACATCACCTCGGACCCACAACTGAAGCAACGCTTGTTGACGCTGGTGGTGGCAGGAGGTGGGTTTTCCGGCATTGAAACCATTGGCGAAGTGTCGGAAATGCTGCGCCGCATCCTGCGTTATTACCCGAATGTGCAGGCCCATGAAGTACGTGGCATTTTGCTGCAACGCGATGCGCGCATCCTGCCGGAAATGCCGCCACAACTGGCCGCATATGCGCATCGGCAGTTACTCCGTCGTGGGGTGGAAATCCACCTGAACACCGGTTTGCGTGCGGTCAGCAAGGGCTGTGTCGAGTTGGACAATGGTGACATGATTGCAGCAGCAACGGTGATCAGCACCATTGGTAATGCACCCACAGCGATGATCAAGAAATTGGAGCAGCAGCAGCGTGTGCATTTACAGCATGGCAAGCTGGCGGTTGATCGTATGCTGCGCTTGCCGCAGAAAAATGCCTGGGCCATCGGCGATGTGGCGTTGATTCCGTTGACCGATAACGCGCAGCAAAAATCCGACTATGCGCCGCCAACAGCACAGTTTGCGGTGCGCGAAGCTCAGTGCCTGAGTGCCAATATCTGTGCCACGCTGAAGGGTGAGCAATGTCATCCGTTTCATTACCGGCCGCGTGGCTCTTTGGCCTCCATTGGCCACTACAAGGCCGTAGGAGAGGTGTTTGGTGTGCGTGTTTCTGGCCTGCTGGCATGGTCGATATGGCGTGGGTTTTACATGCTCATGCTGCCACAGTTTGTGACCCAGGTACGTGTGGCATTGAACTGGTTTTTTGATTACTTCATGCCACGTAGCGTGGTGCAGATCACTACTCGCGGCGAGTCTTGTACGCGCAATGTCTTGTACCGTGCCGGTGAAACCATTTTTGCTGCCGGACAGATGGTGGATGGTCATTACACGATTGTCGAAGGTGAAGTAGAGTTACGCAGAGACAATGAGTCTGCTTGTGTACTCAAAGCGGGAGCATACATGGGTTCGTACATGCATCAGGACACAGCAACGAAAATCGAGCTGGTGGCCAAAACCGATTGCAAACTGCTGACTTTACGCAATGCCGATGTGACGCGGCTGAGTCAGGCCATTCCGGCGTTGCAGAAACATTTTCAGCAGCCATCATGACGCGCTCTGTTGACAGTCCACAATGGCAAGCCCGGTTGACCGAGTTGCTCGAACAGCTGTGCGCGCTCGAGCAATCCGTGCGCATACTCAGTACCTTGAGCTGGCCGCGAGAGGTACGCCAGGTGTTTCTGCAAGCAGATGGCAAGCAACTGCCGCAGGTCAGTTACCCGGCATTCGATGCCAGCGAGATACTCACCGGTTTGAGCGCATTGCGAACCCAGGCACTGCACCAATTCGGTACCAGCGAGGCGATCGGGCAATGGCTGCAGCGACTGCTCGACAGTGTCGAGCATGGCGCCCGCCTGTTGGGAGCAATCGGCAGCAAGGATTTTTTACGGCACAGTACCCAGTTGTTTGGCATTCCGGGGCAGGTCATCTCAGATGGCAAGACTACGGTGCTGGCACTGGCTGAAAATTTCAATCAGATTCTCGAAGGTCTGGACAAGTTGCAACTGAGTTTTCCGGAACAAGAAATTGATGCCGAGCACCTGGCCGAGCAGATCAGCCGCGCGGTCAAGAAAAAATTTGCCGATCAGGCTCCGGCGGTCGAGGTGGTGGAAGAGCTATCGGCCAAGGCGCTGGCTGGCTCCACCCGCATCCGCATCCGCAAAGACGCGCGTTTCACCAACAAGGACGTGGCGCAACTGATTCACCATGAAGCTTTCATCCACGTGGCCACCAAGCTCAACGGCAAGGCGCAGACCAGACTGCCGATCCTGGGGCGCAGTCATGCCGGTACTACGGCTACTCAGGAAGGGCTGGCGGTGTTTGCCGAGTTCATCACTGGCAGCATGGAGCTGGATCGCTTGCGACGCCTCACGGATCGCGTGATTGCGATACAAATGGCGATTGATGGCGCTGATTTCATTCAGGTCTACGAGTACTTTCTGGAACGCACCGGCGGTCGGCGTGAACAATCGTTCGACAATGCCCGGCGCGTGTTTCGAGGTGGAGTGTTGACTGGCGGCGCGCCGTTCACCAAGGACATTGTTTATCTGGATGGCCTGCTGCGAGTGCATAATTTCCTGCGCACCGCCGTCAGTCTCGGCCGCTCGGATCTGCTGCATCTGATGTTTTGCGGCAAGCTGGATATTGAGGACATTGGCGTGATTGCGCAACTGGCTGCGGCTGGCGTGTGCGAACCGCCGCGCTATTTACCGCCGTGGATGGAGGATCTTGGATTCTTGTTGAGCTATCTGGCGTATTCTTCGTTCTTGAATACCGTGGATATGTCGCGACTGCGCCAACATTATCAGCAACTGGCTTCTGAGGCACCGATTTGTGCGTTTTCCAATTGAGTTACATCGTCTTCGGTGGCTACTGACATGGTCGGGATTATTCGGCCCATTGTCTGTACGTCACTGGTTCTGGCGCGAGCCATATCCTGTGAGCCACGGCGCCTAGCCCGCCTATTTCATGAAGGGTTCGAGGAGCAGGGCGAAGCTGGCTAAGCAGCTTGGACGATCGCCCGCAGAAGCATAGCCGTAGCTATGGTTCAAGGGCGATCGCTCGAGGTGCAACGCCAGATTTGGCCTGAACTCGAACAGGACAATCCGTATCCACTCTAGTGTACCCGCCAGTAATACTGTGACATTCAGAGTGCGCCTGAGGCTGCAGTACCAGGCGCAAGCCGCAGTGAATGGCAAGCCCTTGACCAGGATTGCAACGCCGTAATGCAGCCTCAAGCGCACTCCCGCAGGGCAAGCCGGAAAGCGCTCATCCGCTGTGTTATGGCTCTTGGCAATGGAATGGCCATTACCTGCGAGCCATGCCTTGCGTCTAAGCACTTTCTGACTCGCTGAACGTTACAGTATTACTGGTGGGTACACTTGTACGCATCAATTCACTGCTATCGCCTTGTTTATTCGTAAAATAGGACCAGTCACTGTCCGCCTTCATGAAATAGGCGGGTTAGACTGACAACTCTCAAAATCAGTCGAACTTGACCAGCGCACCAGTCTTGTATCGCTCCCAATAGGCCAGAAATTCTCGTCTCACCACCGGCATCAGAAAATACAGTCCGATGATGTTCGGGAAGGCCATGGCGAAAATCATCGCATCGGAGAAATCCACCACCGCGCCTAGCTGCATGGAAGCACCGATGACGACAAAGATCAGGAAGAGGATTTTATAGGTTGTATCGGTCACCTTGGTATCACCAAACAGGTAGGTCCACGACTTCAGACCATAATAGGACCAGGACAACATGGTGGAAATCGCAAACAACACCACCGCCAGCGTCAGCACATACGGGAACCAGCTGATCTGCTTGGCGAACGCGGTTGATGTCAACGCCACGCCATTGGCGGTGCCGGTGGGATCATA
>JAJFKZ010000074.1 GCA_021772955.1 Gammaproteobacteria bacterium
CGCATCTGGTCGCTCCCGGCCCTGACAACCATCAACCCGCACCCACTTCATGCCCATTATTTCCCTGCAAAACGTTTCTCTGGCCTTTGGCGACAAGCCCTTGCTGGATAAAGTATCAATGACTATCGATCGCTCAGAACGCGTGTGCCTGATCGGCCGCAACGGTGAGGGCAAGTCGACCTTGCTGAAAGTCATCGCCGGTCTGCAACAGCCCGATGAGGGCGAGTTGATTGGTCTGCGCAGCGCCCGGATCTCGCAACTGGAGCAAGCCGTGCCGCAAGGCTTGACTGGCTCGGTGTTCGATATGGTTGCCGACGGCCTGGGTCAGGCCGGACGCCTGGTGCAAGAGTACCATCTGTTGTCACATCAAGTGGCCAGCGACCATTCGCTAATGGCTGCGTTGGAGCGCTGTCAACACGAGCTGGAAGCGATTGGCGGCTGGGAAATCAATCAGCGCGTGGAAACCACGTTGGCGCGGCTGAGTCTGGATGGTGATGCCTTGATCGAGCAATTGTCCGGTGGCCTCAAGCGGCGCGTACTGCTGGCCCGAGCGCTGGTCGCTGAACCCGATCTGCTGCTGCTCGATGAGCCCACCAACCACCTCGACATTGCTGCCATTGAATGGCTGGAATCGTTCCTGCTGAATGATTCGGTCAGCCTGCTTTTTGTCACCCATGATCGGTCTTTTTTGCGGCGCCTGGCAACGCGAATCATTGAGCTGGATCGCGGGCATTTGAGTGATTGGCCGGGTAATTATGACCAGTACCTGCAGGGTAAACAGCAGCTGCTGCACGCTGAAGAAAAACAAAATGCCCTGTTCGACAAGCGTTTGGCTGAAGAAGAGCGCTGGGTCAGGCAAGGCATCAAGGCGCGGCGCACCCGTAACGAAGGCCGGGTCAGGGCGTTGCAGGCGATGCGCCGGGAACGTGCGCAACGACGCGAGCAGCAGGGCACTTCCAGACTGGCCTCACAGGGGCATCAGTCATCCGGCAAGATCGTCGCCGAAACGCAAGCGGCGGCCTTCGCCTACGCCGGTGCAAGCGCCAGCGAATGCATTATTCAGCCCTTGACCACCACCGTCCTGCGCGGTGACAAGATCGGCATCATCGGTCCGAATGGTTGCGGCAAGACCACACTGATCAAACTGCTGCTGGGCGAGCTGCAGCCGACCGCTGGCACGATCCGCCTCGGCACCAATCTCGAGATTGGCTATTTCGATCAGTACCGCAGCCTGATCGATGACCAGAAAACCGTGCAGGAGAATGTCGGTGATGGTAGTGAAACGGTCACCATCAACGGCAAGCCCAGGCACGTGATCGGTTATCTGAACGACTTTTTGTTTCCGCCACAGCGTGCCAGGCAACCGGCGGCGGTGCTGTCCGGCGGTGAACGCAATCGTCTGATGCTGGCCAAGCTGTTTGCCAAACCCGCCAACTTGCTGGTACTCGATGAGCCCACCAATGATCTGGATATGGACACCCTGGATTTACTGCAGGAACTGCTGGTCGACTACAGCGGCACCTTGTTGCTGGTCAGCCACGATCGTGACTTCATCAACAATGTGGTCACCAGCACGCTGGTGTTTGAAGGCGCTGGTGTGGTGAATGAATACGTCGGTGGTTATGACGACTGGCTGGCGCAGCGCCCGGACCCAGCGCGTGACCGCAAGGTTGTGGTTACAAGCAGAGCGCAGGCTTCTGCGCCGCCCCGCGATAAGCCGAAAAAGCTCAGCTATAAAGTACAACTGGAGCTGGATCAATTGCCGAAAAAGATCGATGCACTGGAGCAGCAGCAGCAGGGTTTGACCACGGCCATGAGCGAGCCGAATTTCTATCAGCAGGATCAGGCCACGATTGTTGCTGCGCAAGACGAAATACAGCAAATCAGCACGGCGCTGGAAGGTCTGTATGCACGCTGGGACGAATTGGAGAGTTTGCGGTAAGTCAGGGTTGTTAAATGCTCATTTGTAAGCAATTAAAGATAATTGCATTAATAATAGCAATAGAATACAATGGCATGCATGGATACTCAGGTTGTCATCATTGCCGACGTCATCAACTCGCGTGATTTCAATGACTTTGCGCGGCGCAGAGATCAGGCGTTGCAGCATCTGGATGAGCAACATCTGCAGCGCGAATTGATCGATGGACGCTATGCAATTACCGCCTGGGATGAGTTTCAGGTACTGCTGGCTAACCATGCAGCGTTGCCAGCGGTGCTCTGGGATCTGGTGCGGGTGTTTTATCCACTGCGTTTGCGCCTGGGCATCGGTTGCGGTCAGGTCGAGCGCGCGCGGGCATCGCTGCAGGCCGTCAACGAAGATGCCTCAGGCCAGGCGTTCTATCTGGCCCGCGCTGCACTGGATGATATCGATGCCAGCAGTCGTGGCAGCAGTCGCAGCGAAATCAAGGTAAACTGGCCCGAGGATGACATGACGCATGCCCTGAATGCCTGCTTGCGGCTGCTGCATGTGCTGCTGGACAGTATCACCAGCAGTCAGTGGCAGGTGATTGTGGCGTATCAGCAGCTGCAGCGTCAGGATGCCGTGGCCAAACAGATGGGCAAAACGGCATCGACGGTATCCAGAAGCCTGCAAAGTTCCAACTACTGGGAGATCGTGGCGAGCCTGGAGGACCTTCGACAGTTGTTGTTGCGGCGGTCGCAATGAGCGGGACTTAGAGAAACGCTATGCAAGCAATACTGATATTTCTGGCATTCTTGACGGCCCATGTGCTGGCTGATTTTGTTTTGCAGCGAGATGAGGTCATTGCCGGCAAGCGCAGCGGGGACATGCTGGCTTTTATCGAGCATGGGCTGGTGCATTTGCTGCTGTTGCTGCTGAGTCTGCTGATCTTCGCACCCAGCTATTTTTTGGGCATCACGGCGTGGTGGCTGCTGCTGTTACTGGCCATCAGCCATGCGGCGATTGACTGGATCAAGGAAAACACCGGGCCGGATGGCTCGGCCTGGACCGGTGCCTGGGCGTTCGTGCTGGATCAATTCGCACATGTGGTGGTATTGCTGTCAGCAGCATTGATTCTGACGGATACGCCGGGACAATTGCTGTGGTCATTGTGGGCGCAACACAGTGCGCTGATCGCCGCTTTGACAGTGGCCTATCTGCTGGTGATACCTGGGGCCGGCCACTTCAATCGCTTGCTGTTGCAACCGCTGGCAGAACAGCTTGAGCCGGTGTCTGCGGCGCATGACGAGCATGATCGTGTCACCATCGCCCAGCCCAGCAGCACTCGTTCGGACGCGGTTTCGCACTCGGTCAAAGCCTCAGTTGGTGATCGGACTGCCAGTGATCGGACTGCCAGTGATCGGTCGGTGAATGATCTGCCCGTAATCGATCTACCCGTGATAGATCTACCAAGGGCCGGTCGATACATCGGCTGGTTGGAGCGATTCTTGATCCTCACCGCAGTATTGCTGCAAGCACCGACCGCGGTTGGTCTGGTGCTGGCAGCGAAATCAGTGTTTCGCTTTGGCGAAATCAGTCGCAACCGTCAGGCCGCCGAGTATTTTCTAATCGGCACGCTGATCAGCGTCAGTGAAGCGGTGCTCGTCGGCCTGTTGGTGCACTGGCTGTTGCGCAGTGCACATATCTGGTAGTGATGATTTGAAAGGGGGACAACCACAGAGCACATAGATTGATGCGGGTTATTACGGATTTTCGATGTGGCTGTTGATGTTGATGGATTCCGGATGTCGCCTGCGTGAATCCAGAATGACACGATTGGGAAAGATACCGGTTGAGCATGACATCGGTGTCATCTGTGCAATCTGTGGATTCTTTTTTTTACTGGATTGCCGCGCACGCAGCGCGTGCTCGCAAAGACGGGCTTAATTTTGCCCTGTCACGATAGAAAGGGTTACTGTCACGAAAGTTAATCGCGTGTATAGCGACACACAACTCGGCCAGTAGCCAGTTGATTTAATCGTCGCGTAGCGACACCTGGTCTTCAAAGCCGTCGATGATGATCACTTCTTGCCGTAGTTCATTCAGCGCCACATCGGTCTGGATGCGACCGGCGCCGAACACGTTGTTGGGGACGATGCCAGCGGTGCCGCCGCAATCCTGGCTGCTGGTCAGTTGCAGCGCGCTGCTGCGGGTGACATTTTCCAGCTCGTCCACCTGGCCGATCAGGGCCGGGTTGGCCGACATCAGCAGCGCCAGGTGCCCGGCCACGTGCGGCCCGGCCATGCTGGTGCCGGAAAATACCGCATACCCGCCATTGCGTATTGACGAACGAATCGATGTGCCTGGCGCGCTGATGTCCGGCTTCATGCGGTTGGAGCCGTCCACGGTGACCGGGCCGCGACTGCTGCTGCCGGCGATGCTGTCGTTGATAGTGGTGTTGGCCACAGTAAATGAGGCATCGTAGATCGCCGCCGGATCCTCGACACTGCCGCAGCTGCTGCCGGAATTGCCCGCAGACACTACTACCACGATGCCCGCCGCGCGCACATTTTCCACCACCGTTTGCATGATGCTCGGGTCGGTACAGCCCTCGGCTGGTGGACAGCCCCAGGAGTTGTTGATGACGTGCGGCGCCATGGCCGCATCTGGATTGGCATTGTTCAGATCGGTCGGTGCCATAAACCACTGAAAACACTCGGTATAAGTGGCCGGCGTGCCATCGCCCTGATCCATGTTGCGGCAGCCGATCCAAGTTGCCCCCGGCGCCATGCCAATCTGGTTGCTGCCACCGTCGTCACCGACCATGGTACCCATGGTGTGGGTGCCATGGTCGTGGTCGTCACAGGGTTCGGTTGCATCTGCGCCGCACACGCCAGTGCCGGAATGAATGGCATCGTGCCAATGATAATTGTGATCGGCAGCCATGCCGTTCCAGCCACGATAGCTGTTAATCAGCGCCGGGTGATTCCATTCATAACCAGTGTCCTGACCACCGATGACAATGCCAGTGCCGGTATGGCCCTGGCTCCAGACCGCCGGTGCGCCAACCAGCGCTATGCTGGCCTCGATGCCGGTGCCACCTTGCGTCAGCGGTGATTGGCGCTCTGCTTGTTGCGGAAAATCACCACGCACACTGGGGTTGGCGTGGATGTAGGCGATATCATCACGCTGACTCAAGGCCTGGATGGTGGCGGCATCGGCCCGCACCCAGATGCTGTTGTTGATCCAGAAACTGCGGTGCTCGATGCGCTTATCGTGCAGAAACTGCAGTACATCTGCCTGGCTGGCGGCAGCGGTGGCTTGCAGCAGAGCGTTACTATCACGCAGGCGCTGCAATCTCGGCGCGGCGCGGTTGATGCCACTCAGATCAGCCTGTTCGCGCAAACGCAGGATCGCTTCGCTGCTGCTGTTGACGGCCAGCTGTTGTTGCACCCAGGGCGCGATTTTGCTGGTCGCACCGGTTGCAGCAACGGCGCTGGACGCAGCAACCAGCAAGCCCAGTAAAACAAGTACGCTGATGCGCAGCGGACGGAATCCAGGGCTGATGGGGAGAAGCTGGTCATTGTGCATGGCTTGATCCTTGTTTTTATAGGTTGGATTAATTTTAAACCGGCAACGAAATACCTATGGTATTCGTTGCACGCCGTTTGCCGCGCATGTCCGCAAACGGCTACGCTTCGCGGCCCAGGACCTTCGGCCCGGGTATTAACCCGGCAATCTGTTTGATTGTCGGGTTAATAGCTGCATCATCATCCCGCAGGTGTCGCAAGGCGACCGACCGTTAAAGGTGTGCACGTCGACACGCAGCGCGGCCTGGACCCAGACAAAAAAGATCCACAGATTACACAGATTACGCAGATTACCAGCCCGTTGGTACAGAGTAAAACGAAGCCGTCATACCGGCGAACGCCGCGTTGCGTGTCGCTATACACGCCATGCAGCGTCGCGCAGCGACTTCCTTATCGTCATACCGGCGCAGGCCGGTATCCAGTTCTTTTTTAGCGTCGCGTAGCGACCCAGAAGCCCAAACGATGATCTTTCAGATCGCCAGACGCACTGCGTTTATTGCAGATACCTTATACCGCTGGCTGTTGTGACATGGCTGCGCCATGTTGATGAATTGACTGGATACCGGCCTGCGCCGGTATGACGAGCGTTGTTCCGGCAAATAAAGCCCGCCGTCGCCCCTGCCGGTATGGCGAAGCGTCGTTCAGGTAGATAAAGCCCGCTGTCGCCCCGGCCGGTATGACGAGCGTTGTTCAGGCAGATAAAGCCCACCGTCACCCCTGCCGGTAGGGCGAAGCGTTGTTCAGGCAGATAAAGCCAGCCGTCACCCTGGCCGGTATGACGAGCGTTGTTCATGCAGCAAACCATAGCCAGCAGGGCTGGTATCTACGAAACTGGAATGCCGCCTCGCAAAGACGGACTTTTTTGCAACAATGATGGTTGTCCCGGCTTATTCCCCAGATTCTGGCTGGCTTTGGCCATCCAGCAAGGTCAGGCGTTGTTCCAGTTGTTCAACTCGGGCTTCCAGTTCCGCCACCCGCTGCTCCAGTGGCGATGAGGCCGAGGTCGCTCGGGTGGCTGGTTTGAGCGATTCCGGATCAGGTTCGCCGCCGAGCAACTGCACAAAGCGCTGCTCTTTCTGCCCGGGCTGGCGCGGCAGTTGCAGTGCCAGAGCGGGTTCTCGGTCCTGCAGCCTTTGCAGTACGTATTCGACATCATCGACATCATCAAACGCATGCAAGCGTTGGCTGTGGCTGCGAATTTCGGCGGCGGTCTGCGCACCACGCAGCATCAGCGTGGCCAGCACGGCCAGCGCCGGTGACTGCAATTCCAGCTCACGGAGCAGACGGTGATCGTACTTGGCTGTACGACCGGACCACTGTGTGCTGACCAGCTTCAGGCTTTCCAGTTCGTTCAATGCCGCGCCGATTTCGCCTTCGTAATAATTGACCACCGGATCGCGACTGGTTTTCTGGTTGCAGGCATTTTTCAACCCGTTCAAGCTCAGCGGGTACTGATCCGGTGTGGTTTTTTGTTTTTCCAGCAGGCAGCCGAGTATACGGATCTGCATGGGATTGAGTGTTGCAGTGAATGTCATAGGCAGAGTTTAACCCAAGCAGTGATGATGCGTTCGGCTTGGTTCCGTATAGTCGGGTTGTATCCCCGGCGGGTGTGGTGCAAGACATTCTCACGCCGAGCATGGGAACGAGGCCAATGTATTTGATGATTTGATGCTTTTCGGATCTATGCTATGATGTCATTGTGCGAACCACTTTGACCATCGACGACACACTCGCGGCCCGCTTGAAACAGCAGGCCTTCGAGACCGGTAAGCCATTCAAGCAGGTGGTGAACGACGTGCTGCGGGCCGGACTGGAGTCCAGTGCCACTGCTTCCAGTGCACGCCTGTACCAGCTTGAGCCTGCCTCGTTGGGCGCTCCTCGCCCCGGTTTTGAACTGGATAAAGCCCTGCAGCTAGCCGCAGAGCTGGAAGATCTGGAGCTGGCTCGCAAGATGGAAATGCGCAAGTAGGCGGCAGTCATGACATTGATCGTACCGGATGCCAATCTGCTCATCTACGCCGTGAACAAGGATGCCACTGCGCATGCACAGTCGCGACACTGGTTGCAGGAAACTTTATCCGGAGATACGCCGGTCGGCTTGACCTGGCTGGTGCTGATTGCGTTCATTCGCATCACCACGCACCCGCGCGTGCTGGAGCGTCCGTTGTCTCACGAACAGGCATTGAATTATGTTTCCGGCTGGCTGGAACAGCCGTTTGTCAAACCATTGCAGCCCGGCGAACGCCACTGGCTGATTCTGTCGCGGCTGCTGCGCCTGCACACTACCGGCGGCAACCTCACCAACGATGCTCATCTGGCTGCGATTACGATTGAACACGGTGGCATCCTGGTTTCAGCAGACCACGATTTCCAGCGCTTTGCCGGACTCGAGTTCCACAATCCGCTGCAATCAGGCAGCGTGCACGAGTCACAAGGTCACCCGTACTGCGCAGATTGATTGGCTGCAATAAACCCGGATTATTCACCACCCAATCTACTGCGGCGGCCCCAAGCCTTGCGCCTGCTGCGTTTCACTCGGTCGCACATCCTCACCGTACAGGTAAGTACGATTCCGGTGCGCTCGGTCGCGAAAACACCGGATTCACAAGGCCTGGAACCACCTCGCGCCGATCAGGTGGTGAATAATCCGGGATAAAGCGGGCGCTTGCCTATTGTTGCAAAAACGCTGGAAACTCGCTGCGCGGCGTGTCTTCGCCCAGCATCGACTGGCGCACCAGCGGAATCGGCGGACCGCCATAGCTGAGAAACTCGTCGTGAAATGCCTTCCAGGCAGACTGACCACCGCGCGTGGCGGTCCAGTCGTCACGCAGGCGCATGATCATCAGCTTGCCCATGTTGTAGTTCAGATAGGCCGGATCGTAGGTGCCGCGGGCGGCCTGCTGGCGGGCGTTGCCTTCGTCCTGAAAACCCTCTTCCATAAAGAATTTGCGCGAGTCGTCCACGCTCCAGCCTTGGGTGTGCAGGCCCAGAGATGACAAGAAGCGCGCGTTGCGCAGCAGGGCATTGGCAATCTGACCGATTTTGGTTTCCGCATCACCGTTGCGCAGGCCGGCATCCAGCATCATTTCTTCGCTGTAGTGGGCCCAGCCTTCGGCAAAGGCATAACCGACAAAGGCGCGGCCGAAGATCCACGGTGAGCGGTTGGCGTGCAGAAAGTTGAGAAAATGACCGGGCCAGACTTCATGTATGGAAGTCGCCAGCAGATCAGCTTCACCGGGGATGTAACCGGCTTGCACCTCGGCTGACCACGCCGGGTTGGGCGGGGCGATGTTGTAGACGCTGGGCTGATTCTTGGCCCAGGGGCCGGGAATGTTGATGTAGGCAAAGTTGGAGCGCGCATACGGCGGTGCTTCGGCCACCAGTGCTTCCTCGGAGCCGGGAATGCTGACCAGGTCCTGTTCGATCAGAAATGCTTTCAGTTCGTCCAGCTGCTGCCGGGCGGCCTGCACCGGGCCGGCCTGGGGCTTGTTGGCGGCCATTTTGGCAAAACATGCGCGGCTATCCAGCCCCGGTGCAAAGCTGGCACAGGCTGTTGCCAGATTGGCCTGGTTGCGCGCCAGATCGGCACGGGCAATGGCCTCAAGCTGCTCCAGCGGCGTGGTCACACGCTCGGTGTCCCACAACATCTGTCGATACAGGTCCGCTCCCAGTGCATAGTCGTTGGTGGCGGTTGCGCGATTGGATTCCAGCCAGGTGACCAATGTGCGCATGGCGGCAACGGCTTCACCGTTGGCGGTTTTGAACGCTGCGTGCAGGCCCGGATCTTCGACCTCAGACCACACCGCGGGCACGTCGTTGGCAAAGTAGTCTGCATAGCCACCAAAGCTATCAATGCCAAATTGCAGCCAGGTCACCGGCATCGGCATGCGCAGGTTGTCCTGAATCTGTGCGGCGATCCCCGGGATGGTCTGCAGGTAGCTGATAAACGCCTGCATGCGTTCGGCCTTGGGCGCATAGTCCAGTGTTATGTAGGGGCTGGGGTCAAGTGAATCGGACATCCAGCCGAGATAATGAATCGGATTGCGGAACGGCCAGTTGGCTTTTTCCATCCAGAACAGATCGTGATCAATGCGCGCGATGAAGTATTCGCGCTGAAACTGCTCGCGCTCATTGAGCGCAGCATCGCTGAACTCGCGCGCCGCAGTGCGGGCCTGTTTCAGTCTGGCGATCTCAGCCATTATGCCGCTGCGGCTCCAGTCCGGCATCTGACCATCAAACTCATGCCGTCCCTGATACACCGCCCAGGCCGGGTGCGCAGCCAGGCTGGCCTCAATGTAGTCGTGGACAAACTGCTGCCACGCTGCATTGGTGCTGGTGGAGGCATCGACAGGCTCCGACGCCGGGCTGGTTTCGGCGGCAGCCTGGTCATGGCTGTCGGTAGTTGCCGGTGGCGCGTCCTGTTGGCAGCCAGCCAGCAGCAAGGTCAGGATTAGCAGTGGTAACAGCAGCGTGTTTTTCATGGCAGGTCTCATCAGCTTGAACGGGGTTGGCGACGATAATGATAGATCAAGGCACCGAGCACAAGTGCGCATGCAGCAGCGAGCAGGTTTTTCCAGCTGGTTGCCGCGACAAAACACAACGACAATACCAGGCCCAACAGCGGCAGCAGTCTGCCGCCGGGTAGCTGCAGGGCATCGGGCGCATCGCCGAAGCGACGCTGCAAGATCAGCAATGCGCTGCAGGTGCCGATGTAGGTGGCCAGACGCGCCACCACCGACAACATCGCCAGTGCCACGAAACTGCCACTCAAGGCCAGCACCAGGGCCAACGCGGTCTGCACGATGATGGCATTGGCGGGGGTGCGATAGCGCGGGTGCACGCTGGCCAGCATGCCGGGACCATAGCCATCATGAGCCAGCGCATAGGCATAGCGCGGACCGATCAGTGTGGTGTTGCCAAGATTGCCGAAGATCGACACAAACGCGCCCACACTCAGCAGCAGCACAGCAGCCGGCCCGGCAAACTGTCCAGCGGCTCTGGCCAGAGGCGATGCCGCGCTGGCCAGATCTGGCAGTGTGCCCAGCGCCACCGCCTGTACCGCCACATAGGTCAGGGTGATGATGCTGATCATGGTGAGCATGGCAAACGGCACGTCGCGTTTGGGGTTGCGGTACTCGCCGGCGGCGGCCGGCGTGTTTTCAAAGCCGGCGTAGGCAAACAGCAGCAGCAGGGCGGCTTCGGTCAGACTGCCGTTGAGCAGGGGTTGATCGTTCGGTATGCCCAGCAATGACCAGTCCACATAAAACACCCCGACCAGCACAAAAAACGCCAATGGCACCAGCTTGGCGATGGTCAGTGCAACAGCAACACGGGCACCGGATTTTACCCCGACGACATTAACCCAGGCCAGCAAGGCCAGTGATGCTGTGATCACCATAATCCTGGCCCAACCGCTGTCGGCAGGCGACCACAGTTCGGCCATGGCCAGCGCCAGCCCGTTGCTCAGTGCCGCCACCGAAGCGATCCGCGTCAGCCAGGTCATCCAGCCGACTTCAAAACCTATGAAATCACCGAAGGCTTCGCGTGTGTACAGGTACGCACCACCGGGCTGGTCAAAGTAACTGGCCGCCTGGGCGTGACACAGAACCAGCACAGCGACCGCCGCGCCGGCAAGCAATATGGCCCACAGACTGAACGGCCCCAACAGTGCCGCAGCGGCTGCGGGCAGCAGATAAATGCCGCTGCCGATAACATCATTGATGGAGATGCCGACCAGTTGCCAGCGGCTGATGCCGCGGATCAGTTCAGGCTTGTTGGCCATGTTGGAAAGATTCGGATTGAACAACATTCAGTATATGTCAGCGAGGGTTTGGGCGCTGAATGATCTTGGCGTAATAATCCTGGCACCTCAGCCAGGCTGGGTATAATCAAGCTCCACAACACATTAGGTTCCCTAGGTAGAGCATGGCAAACAACATCCCCCGCAATCTTGATCAGGCAAAACTCATGATCAACAAGTTTCTGCAGCAAAAATCCAGTACCGGCATTCTGCTCATGCTGGCGGCGGCACTGGCGCTGCTAATCGCCAACACGCCGCTGTCGGTGTACTACGATCTGTTGATCAGCACCGAAGTGGCGATCAAGGTCGGTGTGCTGGAAATTGCCAAACCGCTGCTGCTGTGGATCAACGATGGTTTGATGGCGCTGTTTTTTCTGCTGGTAGGGCTGGAGCTCAAGCGTGAATTTCTGGTGGGCGAGCTCAACCAGGTCCGCAAGATTGCGCTACCCGCCTTAGGCGCTGTTGGTGGCATGGCGTTCCCGGCGCTGGTGTACCTGTTGTTTAATGCCGGCGACGCCTACACCGTGCGCGGCTGGGCGATACCGGCGGCCACCGACATTGCGTTTGCCATGGGCATATTACTGCTGCTGGGGGCGCGCGTGCCCAGCAGCCTGAAAGTGTTTCTCATTTCGCTGGCGATCTTTGATGATATTGGCGCCATTGCCATCATTGCGCTGTTTTATACCGAGAACATCAGCACTATACCGGTGCTGATCGTGGCTGCCAGCCTGGTGGTTTTATTCGTGATGAACCGTCGTGGTGTCAACGGTATCGGCATGTACCTGCTGGTCGGCGTGGTGATGTGGGTGGCCATGCTCAAGTCCGGTGTGCACGCCACATTGACTGGCGTGCTGCTGGCCATGTTCATCCCCTTGCGCAGCAAGCACGAGGACGACGACCTGCCGTCGCCGCTGCTGACGCTGGAGTCGGATCTTCACAAAATGGTCAGCTATGCCATTCTGCCGATGTTTGCTTTTGCCAACGCTGGTGTGGATCTGCGTGGCGTCGGCCTGGAGCAACTGTTGCATCCGGTTCCGGTGGGCGTCGCGCTGGGCTTGTTTGTTGGCAAACAGCTTGGCGTGTTTGGCGTGTGCTGGATTGGTGTCAAACTGGGGCTGGCGTCACTGCCAACCGGCATGAACTGGAAAGGCTTGTACGGCGTCGCCGTCTTGTCCGGGGTTGGTTTCACCATGAGCCTGTTCATCGGCTCACTGGCGTTTCAGGAGACCGTCGCCAACCGCATCTTCGACGAACGCGTCGGTATCATCGCCGGTTCACTCGCTGCCGGTTTGCTCGGCTACTTTGTTATCAAATCGTCACTCAACACTACGACGCAGGAGGATAAACCGCTGGCACAGCCCTGATGCTAGCCCGCCTATTTCATGAAGGCGGACAGTTGCTCGTCATTTTTTACGGATAACCAGGTAGATAGCAATGTATTTATGCATAGTGGAGTGGATACGGTTTGTCCTGTTCGAGTTCAGGCCAAATCTGGCGTTGCACCTCGAACGATCGCCCTTGAACCATAGCGACGGCTATGCTTCTGCAGGCGATCGTCCAATCTGCTTAGCCAGCTTCGCCCTGCTCCTCGAACCCTTCATGAAATATACGGGCTAGGCCGTTCGTTCGGTCACTATAAAACATGAAAATCCAGCAGCGAAAACTTCCTGACAGCGACAATTTACCGGCTGATTTGCATCCGGTGCTGCGGCGTGTGCTGCTTGGTCGCGGGCTCAACGATGCAGCGCAGCTTGATCATGGCCTGAGCAATCTCCTGC
>JAJFKZ010000075.1 GCA_021772955.1 Gammaproteobacteria bacterium
TGATCACGAGCAATGCGGTTGATGACGAAATAGCGGCTGTCAGGGTGGGAGAAATAGTAGCCACTGACCGAGGCGGCAGGCAGCATGGCCATGGACTCGGTCAACTCGATGCCGATGTTATTTTGTGCATCCAGCAGCGCCATGATTTTCATTTTTTCGGTGTGATCGGGACAGGCCGGATAGCCAGGCGCCGGGCGGATGCCGCGGTAGTGCTCGGCAATCAACTGCTGGGTTGAGCATTGTTCGTCGGCAGCATATCCCCAGTGTTGTGTGCGAATGTGCGCATGCAGCCATTCCGCCATGGCTTCGGCCAGCCGGTCGGCCAGCGCCTTGAGCATGATGGCGCGGTAGTCGTCGTGGGCTTTTTCAAAGGCTTGAACGTGTGCATCAATGCCCAGTCCGGCGGTCACGGCAAACATGCCGATCCAGTCGTTTTGTGCGCGCTCGTTGCTGATGAAGTCCGCCAGTGACAGGTTGGGATTGGTGTTGCGCTTGTCGTTTTGCTGGCGCAGAAAGCACAGCCGTTGCGGTCCGTCCGCGCTCTCGACCAGTACATCATCCCCATCACGCCACGCCGGAAACAGACCGTACACTGCGCGGGCCTGCAGCCATTGTTCGCTGACGATCTGCGCCAGCATGGTTTTGGCATCGGCCAACAGCGATCTGGTTGCCTCGCCCTTGTCCGGATCATCCAGCAATGCCGGGTATTTGCCCTTGATCTGCCAGCTGTTGAAAAACGGCGCCCAGTCGATGTAATCAACCAGATCAGCAAGCTCAATGTCAGCCAGCACATGCAGGCCCGGCGTGCGCGGCTGCGGTGGCTGATAATGCTGCCAGTCCAGATTGGCTGCCCTGGCTCTGGCCTGGCCCAACTCCAGCAACTGCTGCGGTTTGCTTTGTCGGCGAGCATGCAGGTCGCGCACGCCCGTGTATTCCTGGCGTATCGCCTGGCAGAAATCCGCGCTTTGCTGGCCAATCAGTTTTTGCGCCACGCCCACCGCTCGCGAGGCGTCTTTGACCCAGATGGTCGCCGCGTTTGGATAATTTGGTTCGATCTTCAATGCCGTGTGCGTGCGCGACGTGGTGGCGCCACCGATCAACAGCGGTATGTGCAGTTGTTGTTCTTGCAGTAGTTTGGCCACCTGGGTCATCTCGCGCAGCGATGGCGTAATCAGACCACTCAGTCCGATCATGGCGACCTTGTGCCGCAGGGCTTCATCAATGATCTTCTGCCCCGGCACCATCACGCCAAGATCGATCACCTCGAAATTGTTGCAGGCCAGTACCACGCCGACGATGTTCTTGCCAATGTCGTGCACGTCGCCTTTGACTGTGGCCATCAGAATGATCGGTTTGTTGCTGGATTCGCCGCGCTCGCGTTGCTGCTGTTCGATGTAGGGCAACAGATGCGCCACTGCTTTTTTCATGACACGAGCGCTTTTCACCACTTGCGGCAAAAACATCTTGCCGCTGCCAAACAGATCACCGACCACGTTCATGCCATCCATCAGCGGCCCTTCGATAACGTCCAGCGCCGATGCCGCTGCCTGCCGTGCCTGTTCGGTATCGTCCAGCACATGCGCATCCAGGCCATGCACCAGCGCGTGTTGCAGGCGCTGTTGCACCGGCAACTCGCGCCATTGTGGGTGTTCCTGGGCGCTGCTGTCTTCGCCCTGGTAGCCCTGGGCTATCTGCAACAGGCGTTCGCCAGCATCGGCACGGCGGTTGAACACCACATCTTCAATGGCCTCGCGCAAGGCAGCAGGAATATCATCAAGCACCGGCAGCGCACCGGCGTTGACGATGGCCATGTCCATGCCAGCATCGATGGCGTGATACAAAAATACCGCGTGCATGGCCTCGCGCAGTGGCTGGTTGCCGCGAAACGCAAACGATAAATTGCTGACGCCGCCGGAAATATGGCATGCGGGGTAGCGCTGGCGCAGCCAGCGGCTGGTTTCGATAAAGTCCAGCGCGTAATGATTGTGCTCGGCAATGCCGGTGGCTACGGCGAAGATGTTCGGGTCAAAAATGATGTCTTCGGCGGCAAATTCGGCGCGCTCGGTGAGCAGATCATAGGCGCGTGTGCAGATCTGCTTGCGGCGTGCCAGGGTATCGGCCTGGCCCTGTTCATCAAAGGCCATGACCACCGCCGCGGCACCGTAGCTGCGGATGATTTGCGCCTGCTGTAAAAACGCTGCTTCACCCTCTTTCAGGCTGATGGAATTGACGATACCCTTGCCTTGCAGATTTTGCAGGCCCACTTCCAGCACCTCGAAATCCGACGAATCCAGCATCACCGGGACTCTCGCGATGTCCGGTTCGCTGGCGATCAGGCGCAGAAAGCGCTGCATTGCAGCTTTGGAATCGAGCAGCCCTTCGTCCATGTTGATGTCGATGATCTGGGCACCGTTTTCGACCTGTTCCCGGGCCACATCCAGTGCCGCATCGTAGTCATCGTTTTCAATCAGCTTGCGAAATTTTGCCGAGCCGGTGACGTTGGTGCGCTCGCCGACATTGACGAAGCCAAGCGCAGGCGTCAGGCTCAGGCTTTCCAGTCCGGCCAGGCGGGTAACCGCTCGATCAAACGGAATCTGGCGCGCGGGCAGACCGGCCAGTGCCGTGGCCACGGCCTGGATGTGTTCGGTGTTGGTGCCGCAGCAACCGCCGGCCATATTCAGCCAGCCGCGCCGGGCGAAATCTGCCAGCCAATGCGCCAGTTCTTCCGGGCTTTGATCGTAACCGCCCAACTCGTTGGGTAAACCGGCGTTGGGGTAGGTAAACACCGGGCAATCGGCCAGCTCGGCCAGTTCGCGAATATGCGGCGCCAGTTCCTCGGCACCCAGGGCGCAGTTGAGGCCCACGGCAAAGGGTTGGGCATGCCGAATCGAATACCAGAAAGCGCTCAGGGTCTGGCCCGACAAGGTTCTGCCGCTGGCATCGGTGATGGTGCCGGAAATCAGCAGCGGCACGCGCTCGCCACGTTCATGAAACAGATCCAGACAGGCCTTGATGGCGGCTTTGCAGTTCAGCGTATCAAACACGGTTTCTATGATCAGACCGTCCACACCGGCATCGATGAGCGCCGCTGCAGCTTGTCGGTAAGATTGCTGCAGACTGTGGAAATCAATGTTGCGATAATCCGGGTTGGTGACCTCCGGCGACATGGATGCGGTGCGGTTGGTCGGGCCGATGGCACCGAGCACAAAGCGCGGCTGTTCCGGCGTGCGGGCGCTGAATTCCGCCGCCGCTGCAATGGCCAGCCGGGCGGCTTCGCGGTGCAGCTCATCCACCAGCGCTTCGGTGTGGTAATCGGCCTGGGAAATGCTGTTCGCGCAGAAGGTATTCGTTTCAATGATGTCCGCGCCTGCCTGCAGGTACGAGCGGTGAATCTCACTGACGATAGCCGGTCGCGTCAGGCTTAACAGCTCATTGTTGCCAAACAAGTCACTGTCGTGCGCAGTGTAGCGCTCGCCACGGTAGTCGGCTTCACTCAGTTCATAGCCTTGCAGCATGGTGCCCATGGCACCGTCGATAATGAGAATGCCGTCTTGCATGCGCTGTTGCAGTAAACGGATGCGTTGCGGATTTCGCCATGGCAGCTTGCGGCTGGTCATGTCATTGGGCGGGCTTGCATGCGGTCATGGTCAAGACGGTGAAATGCGGCGGCCTGGCTTCGCGCGTTGCCTGTTGCACCTTGATGTCTTGCAATCCGGCCTGCGCGGCCATGTGGCGCAATTGCTCGCTGCTGAAGCCATGGGTGAGGTGGTCATAAGTGGCCACGATCTGCTCGTGCGAATGTTGTTCCAGCGTCGCCAGCAGCAACATGCCGCCCGGCCGTAGCACGCGTGCTGCCTCGGCTATGGCTTGGGCGGGCTGTGCAGAATAGGTCAGGGCGTGCAGCATCAGCACGGTATCAAATGCTGCATCATCCAGGGGCAGGGCATGCATGTCGGCCTTGCGATAGGTGACGTTGGCCATGCACTCGGTGCGCTGTTGTCCGGCCAGGATGACTTTATCGCTGCTGTCCACGCAGACCATGCTTCTGGCCTGTGCTGCCAGCAGTTCAGCGGTCACCCCGTCGCCGGCGGCAATGTCCAGTACATCGCCCAGATCCAGCAGGCGCATCAGCGCGCGGGCGGTGGTTTCCCAAGTCCGGCCGGGTGAATAATGGCGCTCCATGTCCCCGGCCACGCTGTCGGCCCAGTTGCGTTCTTTGGAACGCTCGGCCAGGACGGTGGCGACATGTTGCTGGTCCTGTTGCAGCAGCGGATCATCGGCCTGTGCGGCCAATGTGCGCCACAGCGCATGCGTGGCCGATGCGGCATCGCCACGGGTAGCACGATAATACACCGAGACCCCGGCGCGGCGATCGCAGACCAGACCGGCTTCCTTCAGCCGCGCCAGGTGGGTGGAGACGCGCGGCTGGGCCAGATTGGTGATCGCGGCCAGCTCGGCCACACTGAGCTCTTCGGCCTCCAGCAGGTGCATCAGGCGCACACGCGTGTTGTCTGCCAGCAGACGGCACAAGGCATTGGTTTGTAACAGGTCGATGACTATATCCTTCTATCATGATAGAAAGATAAGGTTACCTCTCGCGCTGCCCGGCGTCAACATGAGTGACGGCTTTCAGCAGCGATTTTACTGTTTTTGATTCGCTGCGGACAAGCTTGGCCGCTGCAGACGTTTCAGATCCACTTCAGCCAGCGCATGATCACGACCAGTCCCACCCCGACGGCGATCATGGACGCGCTGACATAGACAAAGGCCAGGCCGTCGGTGGTGCCGGGTAAGCCGGCCACGTTCATGCCGA
The DNA here is from genome assembly GCA_021772955.1 of Gammaproteobacteria bacterium. Taxonomy (GTDB): domain Bacteria; phylum Pseudomonadota; class Gammaproteobacteria; order Xanthomonadales; family Wenzhouxiangellaceae; genus JAHJQV01. The sequence continues at coordinate 4,814 of JAJFKZ010000075.1, forward strand.
ACAGGCCGGTCAGGAATGATAGCGGCAGAAACACGGCGGCGACGATGGACAATATATACATGCGCAGATTCTGCTGCTCGGCCATCTGGTTGCGCAGCTCTTCTTGCAGCACCAGTGAGCGTTCCCGGGCCAGGTCCAGATCTTCTACATAGCGTACGCTGCGATCGGTCTGCTCGCGCAGGTGCGTGGCGTCGTTTTCAGTCAGCACGCCCGGCATGCGAAACAGCGTATCCAGGGCATCGCGTTGCGGCGCCAGATAGCGTCGCAGCGAGGCGGTCTTGCGTCGTACCAGGGCCAGTCGAGGACGCACTTCATGCGATGGCAGCTCGGTCAGATTGGTTTCAATTGCGGTGATTTCTTCATCGATGTCATCCACGATGTCGTTGATCATATCGACCAAAGCGGTGACCAGCATGAGCACAAACTCACTGCAGTTGCTGGGGCCCTGACCGGCGGCAATGCTGGCTCGTAACAGGGTTACCGAGTGCAGACGACGATAGTGTTTGCGTGCCGAGATGATGCCAACATCGGTCATCAGCAAGCGCAGTGACACCATGTCATCGGGGTCGGCATCGGGGCTGTTGTTGACGCCGCGCAGGATAAGCAACACATGGTCGCCCAATTTGGTCGCCCGGGGACGGGTTTCGGTGGCGGTGAGGGCATCGATCTCGGTTTTGCCCAGGCCCATCTTGCGCATGATGGCAGCGGCTTCTGCCGAGTCGCTTTGCAGATGCAGCCAGTAAAACCCTGTGGTTGGCGCCGCTGCCGGTGGAATCTCTGGCAGTGGCTGACCACCACCTTGACCATCCATCCAATAACCACAAATCACTGCCTGCTCTGGTGCGTCGACGGCTGTGCGTCCGGTGGCTGCAGTCATGCATACGTTCCTGTAGTGATCAGCGACTGTCATCAATATGCATTGTCCTGATCGAGAATGCAAACCCCGTCAGAGCGCAGGCAAACCTTGAAATTTCGATAATTTGCCATAGTTAGGCTAAAGGAACCTGGTGTCGAGTACCTCAGGTGGCCCAATTTATTGACTCTTTAATCAAGCAGGTAAGGCATGGAAATCAAGGCAAATACGCTCGTACACATTGACTACACTTTGACGAACAACGAAGGACAGGTACTGGACAGCTCCGAAGGCAAGCAGCCACTGGCCTATATTCACGGTCACGGCAACATTATTCCCGGCCTGGAGCAAGCCATTGAAGGCAAGTGCAAAGGTGATGAACTCAGTGTCATCGTACCGGCGGCAGACGCCTATGGCGAACATCGCGAAGATCTGGTGCAAGAAGTGCCGAAGGATGCCTTTGCCGGTGTCGACAACGTGGAGCCGGGCATGCGCTTTAATGCCGAGACCAATCAAGGCCAGATCGCTGTGACAGTAACCAATGTCACCACCGACACGGTCACCGTGGACGCCAATCACGAGCTGGCCGGTCAGGAGCTCAACTTTGTGGTGAAAGTACAGGATGTACGTGAAGCCACCGAGGAAGAGCTGGCAGCCGGGGCGGCGGCCTGATCAAGTTGATGCGATCTTGAATACCCCGAGTAATGCCGGGTTTCCGGTATTTGACTGCCTGAGCGCCAGGGAGGATGGTGTTGCGTCTGGGCGCGCCAGATGAGTACCGACAAGCTGAGCACAACGAAGATCATCGCCGGTGTCGAGCGCACCCGCGCTGGCTGGTTGACCGTGGTCTCCGACCACGGCGCAGTCAAGGCGTATATATTTGCCGATTTTGCAACGCTGCTCAAGCGCCTGCCGGACCTGGACACGCTGGTGGCCGACGTGCCCATCGGCTTGCCACGGCAGTATCCGCGCCAGTGCGACAAGCTGGCCAGACAGGCCATCAAGCCGCGTCACAACAATGTGTTCATGACGCCCTTGCGACCGGTGCTGGACTGCGCCAGTCACGCCGATGCCAATGCCATGCACAAGTCCCTGTGCGGTATCGGCCTGTCGCAGCAGGCCTTGCACATTCTGCCCGCCATCAGTGAAGTGGACCAGGCCATTCAGGCCGGTCTGATCTCCACCGACATCATCCACGAAGGCCATCCAGAAGTCAGCTTCTGGGCCGCCAACGGCCAGCAACCCATGCCCGACATCAAACAATCACCGGTGGGCCATTACTGTCACCGACGCCTGCTCGAACGCGAATTCGGACAGGATTA
>JAJFKZ010000076.1 GCA_021772955.1 Gammaproteobacteria bacterium
CCCAGTGACGTACCCTACGCAGACATCATGCAGGGTTGTCCGGCGCGTGATTGCATCCCGCCAATCGATGCTCCGGTGTTTGTCAATGCGGAGCAGGCTGAACACGTTCGGGATACTGATCTGGTGCTGGGTGTGGTGATCAAAGGTGATGCCAGAGCCTATCCGCAACTGATCATGAATTACCACGAGATCGTCAATGACACGATCGCCGGCCAGCCGGTGGCAGTGACGTTTTGCCCGTTGTGTGGTTCCGGCGTGGCTTTCGAGCGCGAATTGATGGGGCAAGAGGTGGAGTTTGGTGTGTCGGGATTACTGCACGGCAACGATCTGGTTATGTATGATCGCAGCAGCAACAGCCTGTGGCAGCAGATCACCGGCAAGGCCTTTATGGGCCCGATGCGCGGGCGTGAACTGACCAACGTGCCGGTGGCGATGGTGGAGTGGAAAACCTGGCGCGAGACGCACCCGGATACCAAGGTATTGTCCACCGAGACCGGCCATACCCGGGATTACCGCAATGGCCCGTATGGCGATTATGCCAGCAGTGACAAAATCATGTTTCCGCTGGCCAACAAAAACCTGAGCATGCATCCAAAGACCGTGGTGCATGGCTTTGAGATCGATGGCCGGTCACTGGCGGTTACCGACAAACAGGTGGCCAAAGGTACTGTGCAGACACAGCTTGGTGAGCATCATTTGAGTTTGCAGAAAACGGCCAATGGCCTGGTGACTGCCACCGATGCCGACAGTGGCAAGAGCTGGGAAGGCATTCGCCTGTTCTGGTTTGCCTGGTTCAATTTTCATCCGGACACTGAACTGGCCAATTGAGCCGCGCATGGTTTAGCTGGCGGTCAAGGATGCCAGCAGTTCAGCCTGGTGTTCTTGCTGCAGCGGCTGCAGCAGTTGTTGCAGATCGCCGGCGAGAATATCGTCCAACTTGTACAGGGTCAGATTGATACGGTGGTCGGTGATGCGTCCTTGCGGATAGTTGTAGGTGCGGATGCGCTGTGAACGATCACCACTGCCAACCTGCAGCTTGCGATCCAGCGCCTGCTCACTTTGCTGCTGATCGGTTTGTGCCTGTAACAATCTGGCCTGCAGCAGGCTCAGCGCTTTGGCACGGTTCTTGTGCTGCGAGCGTTCGTCCTGACATTCAACCACGATGCCTGACGGCAGATGGGTCAGGCGCACGGCTGAATCGGTCTTGTTCACGTGCTGACCACCGGCGCCGGATGAACGATAGGTGTCGACACGCAAATCGGCGGGGTTGATCTGAAGTTCCGCGGCAGCTTCGGCTTCCGGCAGAATGGCTACCGTGCACGCCGAGGTATGAATACGACCCTGGGACTCGGTTGCCGGAACGCGCTGTACGCGATGAGCGCCGGATTCAAACTTCAGTCGGGAATAGGCGCCTGAGCCGATGACACGGATAATGACTTCCTTGTAGCCGCCGTGCTCGCCGGGACTCTCGCTGATCAGCTCGGTTTGCCAACCCAGTTGTTCGACATAACGCAAATACATGCGCAACAGGTCACCGGCGAAAATGGCCGCCTCATCGCCGCCGGTGCCGGCGCGAATTTCCAGGAAGATATTGTGCTCATCGTTGGGGTCTTTGGGCAGTAGCAGCAGCTGCAGTTCGGCTTCCAGGGTTTGCAATTTTTGTTGCGCAGCCGCAGCTTCATCTGCTGCCATGGCGCGCAGCTCTGCATCCTTGCCGGATTGCATCTCTTCGGCGTCACGCAGGTCAACCCGGCTTTGCTGCCATTGGCGAAAGAGTTTCACCATTGGCTCGAGCTGGCCATACTCGCGCGCCAGCTTTTGCCAGCTTTGGCTGTCATTGGCAGCGCCTGGAGCTGACATTTGCAGACCCAGCTCTTCCAGTCGCTCTGCAGCATTTTGCAATTGCTGCGTAATACCAGGTCTCATGGCTTGCTCAGCGCCCGATCCGGTTGCTCTGTATGCTGCTCGTCTGCGTCGCTGAGCTCGGCTGAACTCGCACCGAGCTTGTCCAGATCGACACCCTGCAGCTTGAACAGGTCTTGCAGTTCTTCTATCAGAGTCTGGTCTCCGGCTTCTGCAGCGTGTCGCAGTTTCAGTGTGCCGGTATGCAGCAGCCTTTGCACCAATTGGTGACTGAAGGTGGTCAGCACCTGCTCCGGATCAACGCCGTGGCTTAGCTGCTGACGTGCACGCTCCAACAGCAGCTGTTCCTGCTGGTGAGCATGTTCACGAAAGCGTTGCAACTGGCGACCGGCGCGGCGCAGATTCAACCAGCGCAAAAACTGCTCGGTGTGATCAGCCACGATCAATTCGGCTGCTTGCGCGGCGTTGGCGCGCTGTTTGCGATTGGCATCCAGCACCGAGGTAAGATCATCGATGGTATACAGGTAAGCGTCCGGCAAATCATTGACGTTGGGTGCAATGTCTCGCGGCACGGCGATGTCGACCATCAGCATCGGCTGATGGCGCCGCAGTTTCAGCGCCTGGCTGACCATGGCTTTGGTGATAAGCGGTTGCTGGCTGGCGGTGGAGCTGATCAGGATATCCGCTTCGTGCAGCGCTGCCTGCAGCTCGGTCAGGCCGCGTGCTTCGACCTGGATACGATCAGCGATCTTGGCGGCCAGCTTTTTGGCCTTGTCCAGATTGCGGTTGACGATGATGATGCGCTTGACCGGGTGGGTGGCAAAATGGCGCGCGCACAGCTTGATCATGTCGCCGGCGCCTAGTAGCAATAGCGTGTTGTCGCGCAGGTCGGCGAAAATTTGCTGTGCCAGTGCCAGCGTCGCATAGGGGACCGTTACCGGATGCCTGGATAGCTCGGTATTCGTGCGAATGTCCTTGCTGCAGCGAAAGGCACACTGGAACAGGCGGTTGAGCACCGAACCCATCACCGTGGTGGTGGCGTCAGTGTCGGCATCAGGATGCTGTACGTTGGCCGATAAGCGGTGTGCTTCTTTGACCTGGCCGCTGATCTGAGGCTCGCCCAGTACCATGGAATCAAGACCGCCATTGACTCTGAGCAGATGCACGATGGCCTGCTGGTCAATCCAGTGCTGGAAGTAGCGATCATAACGTTGTTCACAGCCAAAACGCTGGTGCAGCCAGTCCAGCAGCGTGCTGATAATCTGCGTTGCAGGCAGGGTAGTGATGGCTGTGGCCAGATACACTTCCATGCGATTGCAGGTGTTGACGATGACCACCTCGTTGATTTCCGGCAGCGCACAGATGGTTTGCATCGCGTCGGCGAGCTGGTCCGGCGCGAACGCAAAGCGCTCACGAATGTCTATCGGTGCTGAATGGTGATTCAGTCCGATGGCAATGATGTGCGGAGACGGGCTTGAGGTCATGGTTTTGGTATCATTAAACGGTCTTTGCAGCCACCGCAGCGTCGGTCGGGGCAATGACTTGCGCAGACTGCGTCGCTGTCATCACTTGCAGGCGGCACTGATATACCAGGGCCTGGTCTGAAATAGTCATACGGGTATTTGTCATGGCCGTTGATACTGATGATAATCTAGTCCGGCCTCAAAACCAAAGCTATCGGGTGTGTGACCATTTTAATGCACTGGCGGCACTTACAGGCTGGCAATTATTCTGCCCAAGTGCTGCAGCTTACTGGCAAACAGGATTGTGATCAGGTCAGGAGCACTATTCGTAGTCCATTGTCATTACTGTTGGGCCCGGTGACAGGCCTGCAGCCTGGCAGATCAAACCAATTTATGCAACACAACTCATTGGAACAATACTATGTATAACAGTCAGGTGAAACACAAGCAGGCAGGACCGTGGTTATTGCCGCAGCTGGCATTGATGCCGTCGTTGCTGCTGTTCATGCTGCTGCTGGCTGGCTGTTCTGTGGCGCAGCCAACTGATCAGCAGAACAAGCAAGCAACCACACCTTCAAGAATTGCCATGCAGTTGATGCAGAAGCTGCAGTTAGCGGAACCTCTGTACGATGAACAACTGATTTTCCACTTGCTGGCTGGCGAAACGTTGGGCAGTGAGGGCGATCTGATCGGCGCGGCGGAAGAGTATGGCAAGGCGGCAAAGCTCAGCCGCGATCCGCAAGTATTATCGCGAGCAGCGCGAATCAGCATGCAGGCTGGCGCCTGGGATCAGTTGGACGATATTAGCGCCCGCTGGCTGAAAATCCTGCCTGAAGCAGCCGATGCCTTGCGCTATGCAGCGCTGGCTGCGGCACAAAAGGGTGATGTGACAACCAGCACGAAGCACATGATCCGCATGATTCACAACAGCGATCCAGCCAGTACCGGCTGGCAAATTGCAGCCACGATGCTCGCTGATTTGCCCCATACAGCCGTGGCCGATGACATCATGGATCGCTTGATTGCCAGTGATGAGTTTGGTGATGATGCCGACAGTCTGTATGGACAAAGCGTGATCGCCTGGCAACAAGTTGATCGCGCGCGCGCAATCGAGCTTGCAAATCGCGCCAGCGCCGCAACCGAACGTCTCGAAATCATCGAGTGGGCTGGCCAACTGGCGCATGCTAGCGGCGACACAGAGTCGGCGATTGCGCATTACCAGCGCGCACTGCAGATCAAGCCGGGTGATCAGGCGCTAACCCTGGCCTACGTCGAATTGCTGCGCAGCAACGACCAGCTCGAGCAGGCCATTGCAGTGCTGCGAGACATGCCCGCGTCAACCGAGACTCTCTACACCGAGGCCACCTACCGGCTGGAAGATGGTCAGCGCGAACAAGCTGAAGCCTTGCTGGAACGACTGCTGTTGTGGCAGCCAGAAAAGCCTGAACCGGCACCAGTGACACGCGCCTCGGTCATGGCAGAGCCGGATCTCAAGCGTGTCGATGACCCACGGCTGGTACATGCCTTTTATACCGCGCAACTGGCCGATCAACTGGATCGCAAGGAACTGGCGATAGACTGGTATGGTCGTGTGGATGGCGGCAGACTACAGTCGCAGGCCAATTTGCGCCGCGCTTACCTGCTCGCAGACACCGGCGATATGGACGCTGCTCGCGTCGCATTGCAGCAGACGCGTGAAAACGCCGATGAGCTGCAAGCGGTGAGTTCCTATGTGACCGAAGCCAATTTGTTGCAAAGCAACAATCAGGCCGCAGCCGCTGTGGATTTGATGACCGAAGCATTGCAGAAAGCTCCCGGAAACTTTGAATTAACTTATGCGCGCGCACTAGCTGCTGCAGCCGCTGGCAATGTTGAGCTGGCTGAGCAGGACTTTCGGCGTCTGATTCGAGAAAACCCGGAAAACCCCGTATTGTTGAACGCGTTGGGGTATACCCTGACCGATTTGACTGATCGCTACGACGAAGCCATGAGTTTGCTGGAAGCCGCCATGGAGCTGGATGCTGAAGATGCGGCAACACTGGACTCGATGGGCTGGATTCATTACAAGATGGGTGATTTGCAGCAGGCGGAAAACTACCTGCAGCGTGCCTGGGAGGCCGACGACAATCCGGAGATCGGCGCACATCTGGGCGAGGTGCTGTGGTTGCAAGACAAGCACGGGCAGGCCATGGAAGTCTGGCGCGCCGCCGCAGAGCTGGATGCTGACCACAATGTGCTCACCAGCACATTGCAACGCCTGAACGTGCAGTTGTGAGGGCGGGTCTGGGCTCATACGATCGCGGCAGATCCCGGTCATGGCACGGCAATGTCCAGCACTGAGGCCAGCAAGCAGTATGCGCGGCGAACGCGATTTGCTGGCCGCGATGAGCATGAACATGGCTGCTGATAAGCTGCGTCAAAGGCGTTTGTTGATCACAACCGGTGTGGTATTGCTGTTGGCAGCATGTCGCGGCGTGCCCGAGCGTGATGTCGATGCCAGCAGCTGGCTGCTCGAGCGGCAACAGTACTTCCATGAGCACGAACAGTGGAGCAGTCGCGGCCGCATGGCCATCAGTGATGGCAACAAAGGCCTAAGCGTCAATTTCGATTTACTGCACCAGGCCAGCGGGTACGACCTGGTCCTGCGCACCACAGGTGGTCGCTGGGTGCTGACGGTTGCTGCAGGCACGGCGGTGCTCGAAGGCACGCGTATCGAGCGCATGCAAGGCAGCAGCGCTGAACCTCTGGTGCAGGCCGCGCTGGGATGGCCGGTGCCGGTATCATTGTTGCTGGACTGGTTACGAGCATTGCCGGGCCAACCGCAGGCACGCATGCAGTTGGCCAATGACGGCAGTCTGAAATGGATTCGTCATCAGGACTGGTCGGTGGAATACAGCCGTTACGAACTGGTTGACGCCGAGACCGGCTCACCGCGCCAGGTTTTGATGCCGACCCGGCTGGAAGCCAGCGACGGCACCTATCGTATACGCACACTGATCAGCAGTTGGGCGCTATGAGTTTGCTCAGGCCGACCCGCCGGTCATGCAACAGCGGGCATGGCTGGGTGATGCTGGGTCTCATGCTGCTGTCCAACCTGGCCTGGGGCCAGTGGCAGCAGTTGCAGTCACCGGCTGGTGCGAACAGCATAGCGCCAGGCTTTGTGAGCGACACGGATGGCACCATCATCATGACCTGGCTGGAAAAGTACCCGGTTGAAAATGCATCAGGTGCGGCCACGGTCAATCATGTGCTGAAATTTGCCCGCTTCGAGGATAATGCTTTTCTGCCCGCCAAAACCATCGCCAGCGGCAGCGACTGGTTTGCCAATTGGGCCGATACACCAGCACTGCATATTCAGTCCGACGCTACCTGGATAGCGCACTGGTTGCAAAAATCCGCAGCCTCGACCTATGCCTATGACATCATGCTGACTGTGTCCCATGATCAGGGCCAGTCGTGGACAGCGGCCGCGACACCGCACCGGGATGGTAGCGCCAGTGAGCATGGGTTCGTCAGCTATCTGGATGCAAGCAATGCTGCTGACAGCAACGGTAAGCCGGGTAGCAGCCGATTGATCTGGCTGGATGGCCGCAATACTGTCGCTCATGGCGATCACGCCAACGCCAAAGCTGACGAGGCCAAGCGAACTGAAACCGGATCAGCCGTACACGGCGGCGAACAGGCCCAGCGCTCAGCCATGACCCTGCGCAGCGCATTGGTGCATGCAGATGGGCGGATCTCGCCATCGCAATTGCTGGATGATCAGGTGTGTGATTGTTGTCAGACCGCAGCAGTGAACACCAGCAGCGGTGCCGTGATCGCCTACCGCAATCGCAGTGACAATGAAATTCGCGATATTGCCGTCATGCGCCACAGCGCTGCAGGCTGGAGCGAGCCCGGAATTGCGCATGAGGATGGCTGGCAAACGGCTGCCTGTCCGGTCAATGGGCCAGCCCTGGCGGCGCGCGGAGATCAGGTCGCATTGGCATGGTTCACTATGGCCGATGCCAAACCGCGTGTGCATCTGGGCTTGTCGAAGGATGGTGGCCAGCAGTTTGACTTGCGTCAGACGCTATCTGCCGGCAGCGCGCTGGGGCGTGTGCAATTGCAGGCCTACACCGATGGCTGGCTGCTAAGCTGGATGGATACAGAGCAAAACCAGGCGGTGATCAGATTGGCGCGACTGGATACCACTGGCAACATTATCTGGCAGGAGCAGATCGCTGGCGTTTCAGCGCAGCGCGTCAGTGGCGTGCCGCGCATTGCGGTGCTGGCGGATGGTCGTATCATCATGGCCTGGACCAGTTCCACGCGCGGTACGACCCGTATCAGTACAGCTGTTTTGCGTACCGACGACAGCGCTGCGCTGCGCTGACCGCAGCTGGCGAAAGCCGTGGTGTGAGTTACGATCAACGCCTTTGTCGGCAGGCAAATGAGTTGCTCATTCAGCAGTTACTGCGGTGATGGCGTTGCCATGACAGGGCAAGGTCAAATATAATGGTCGGCTCGACAACTGGGACGTCGCCAAGTGGTTAAGGCACGGGGTTTTGATCCCCGCATTCGTAGGTTCGAATCCTACCGTCCCAGCCATTTTCCTGGCCTGTGGGTTGCAGGCATCGAGTTATTGGTGAGATCGTGAGCCCTGGCCTATGGGGCTGTCGCGAAGAACCGGAAAGAAACAGCTGAATAATCAGGAATGATCAAAGTGCAAGACTCCGGTATCATGTGTTTCACCGGCAACGCCAACCCTGAATTGGCGAAAGCCATCGTGAAGCATCTTGGCATCCCGTTGGGCAAAGCCTATGTGGGGCGTTTCAGCGATGGCGAAGTGGCGGTGGAAATCACCGAAAATGTGCGCGGTCGTGATATCTACATCATTCAGCCCACCTGTCCGCCCACAGCCGACAATTTCATGGAACTGCTGGTCATGGCCGATGCCATGAAGCGCGCATCCTGTGCCAGAATCACTGCCATGATTCCGTACTTCGGCTACGGCAGGCAAGATCGCCGCCCGCGCTCGTCCAGAGTACCCATCACCGCCAAAGTGGCCGCCAATATGATCTCGGCGGTAGGTATCAATCGAGTGTTGACGCTGGATTTGCATGCTGATCAGATTCAGGGTTTCTTTGACATACCAGTAGACAATGTATACGCCTCGCCGTTGAATCTGGCCGATATCTGGAAGCGCCAGATGCGTCATGATCTGATCGTGGTGGCGCCGGATGTTGGCGGCGTGGTGCGCGCGCGCGCGATCGCCAAGCGCCTGGACGTGGATTTGGCCATCATCGACAAGCGCCGTCCGCGCGCGAATGAAGCCACGGTCATGAACCTGATCGGTGATGTTTCCGGCAAATGCTGTGTGCTGGTGGATGACATGGTTGATACTGCGGGCACATTGTGTGCCGGTGCTGCGGCATTGAAGGCCAATGGCGCGATCAAGGTAGTGGCCTATTGCGTGCATCCCATCCTGTCGGGCGCAGCGATCGAAAACATCAATAATTCGGAGATCGATGAGTTGGTGGTGACTGACAGCATTCCTTTGTCTGCCGAAGCCCAGGCCTGTGATCGCATTCGTCAACTCAGCGTCGCCCAGCTTCTGGCAGAAACCATTCGCCGCATGGCTATGGGCGAATCGGTCAGCTCGCTGTACGTTGATTGATTTGTACTACAATGGGCGGCGAACAAAGGCCTGGTATTAACAGAAAGGCACGACGCTATCAGAGTAGTGTAAGGCTACAATACAAGAATGAGGAGAGATGCCAGAGTGGTCGACTAAATCGGCAGGATAGCCGATTTGGACGGCTGCAGGCCGGCCCCCGAACGCAGTGAGTGGGGCGAGGTACATGGAAGTACCGAGCAATGGGCGAGCCAGAGCCCATGAAAACAAAGGCAAGGAACTATCAGAGTAGTGTAAGGCTACAATACAAGAATGAGGAGAGATGCCAGAGTGGTCGACTAAATCGGCAGGATAGCCGATTTGGACGGCTGCAGGCCGGCCCCCGAACGCAGTGAGTGGGGCGAGGTACATGGAAGTACC
>JAJFKZ010000077.1 GCA_021772955.1 Gammaproteobacteria bacterium
GCCAGCGGTTGCGATTGCTGTGAGGCCCAGGCACCCAGTTGGCTGATGCGCGGTCGACTGGCGAAATAGGCATCGGCATCGCTGTCACTGACTTGCACCACGCTGCCTTCAATCAGAATCTGCTGTGCCAGTTCGCGCCAAAGTATGCACGCGGCAATGCGCGGGTTTGCTTCGAGCTGACGCCCCTTGTTGCTGTTCAGGTTGGTATAGAACACCACGCCGCGGGCATCGATATGCTTGATCAACACGGTGCGCGCAGACAGTCGGCCAGAGCGATCTGCGCTGGCCACGGTCATGGCATTGGGTTCAGCCAGGTGTTGAGCGTTGGCTTCCTGCAAGGCTGCCTGAAGTTGATCAACCAGGTGTTGTGGTAGTTTGTTCATCATGTTTCTCGCCTGATCATTGTAGACCGGGTAGCCGCCTCGAAGCAGACCCCATCGATGCATAGCGAATGTTCGCGGCCGAGGCCGCGCCTGTGCGCGCCAGACTGAATCGCAGCACCTGTGTCGGTCTGCAGTTCGATCCGCGATGGCATCGTGCGCATGGCTATAGTGATTCGCCGCCTTGGGCAGAAGGCTGTGTTATCTCGTTGCCAAGAAAACCTTGTCGATAGCTGGGATAAAGCGGGATGAAGCCCAGGCTGTGTGCCAGTGCATTGCTGATGCGTTTGCCGCTGGCGCCTGACGCCATAGCTGCAGTGTTTGAGGACAAAGTGTGGGCGGTGTCTGCAGCGCTGTTGTGCGCAGCCAGCCAGTGCAGAACATCGGCTTGCAAGCTGGGCTCATTGTCGACACCATTGATGACGGTCGGCATGGTTGGCAGACGCAGCAGCAACAAAATCAGCCGGGCCGCATCAAGCAGGTGGATGCGGTTGCTCCAGTGCTGCAAGGCGTGTGGGTTTTGCGTGGTCGTTGACAGCATACGCAGATAGCGTTGTGGCACGCCCGCATACAGTCCGGCCAGCCGCACGCAGCAGCGTTGCGCTTGACGACCACCAGGCCATTGCAAGGCCAGTTGCTCGGCTTGCAGCAGAATCTGACCATTGCAGGCCGCTGGCTGGGTGGCGGAGTCCTCGTCTACATGCGCGCCATCATCCTGGCCGTATACGGCGGTGCTGGAGACAAAAATGAGACGCCCGTCAGTTTTCAGTGCCTGGCTGGCAAGCAGATTCTGTAAGCCATCGACGTAGGTGTGTCGATAGGCCTTTGCATCGCGCTGGTCGGGTGTCGGACAATAGACAATGCTGTCGAATGGCTGCTGACCGAGCGCCGTTAACGACTCTGGCTCGCCGAGATCTGCCCGTACCACGTGCACTGAGCTTGCGGGCATGGTCGAGCGCCGCAAAGCGGTGATGGCGTGAGCCACGGCAGCCGCGTCGTTGGCCGTGACCAGTGCTTGCCCCAGTCTGCCGTAGCCGGCAATCAGCAGTCGCTGGGTCTGGTTCACACTGCTGCCGGAGCTGGCCGGTAGTGATCAGGCGGTAGCGATGGCGATGTCATCGGCAGCACCACCATCACCGTCGCCGTCGTGATCATCGTTAGCGCGCGGCAGCATTCGCAACCAGATCAGCCAGACCACCAGCGCATCGAGTATGATCAGCGCCTGCCACAGGTACAGGTGAAACCATTCAAACCAGGTCATATCCCACTGACCAAGGTAAAACAGGCTAATGATGCGTACCAGATTCAATGCCTGAATGGCGACAAAGCCGATGATAAATCCAATCAACTTGTTTTTGATCGGTGCCGGAAACGCAAACATGGCCGCAAACAAAATGATCAGTGCTTCGACACCATTGCAGCCAGGTTGAATTTCCACCGCGAAGCCATTGCTCATGCTGCGCAGCACTTTGCCCTGAGCCAGTACATCGCTGTCGAACGATTGCACGATCCAGCTGCTGACTTTGGCGATGCCAGCAGTAAAAGGTGTGATGACATGGTCCTGCACCGGGCCCAGCATCTCCAGTACAAACAGTCCCACCAGAATCACAATAAACAGAACAAAGAATCTAAACATAGTAATCGGATCGCAGTATTAAACGGTTGCGCAGTTGATCGCGTATGGTACAGCACAAAGGCCGCACAAGTCAGCTTAGGACTACCACAGACGGTAGATGTTCTGAAGCAATGCTGGTATTCGGGCATAATGAATTTTTTATTTCGTGCTGATGTGAATCCTTTTGGACAAGAGCGAACACGTCAAACAGAACCTGATCCTGATAGGTCCGATGGGCAGCGGCAAAAGTACCGTAGGCCGGCGACTGGCAGCAAGGCTGGGTAAGCAGTTCGTGGACTGTGATCAGGCCCTGGAAGCATACCTGAACGTCGATGTGGCAACCATTTTTGATATTGAAGGCGAGCGCGGGTTTCGCGAACGTGAACATCAGATGCTGAAACGCCTGTGTGCGATGTCGAATGTGGTCATTGCCACCGGCGGCGGTTGTGTAGCGCGTGCTGACAATCTCAACTTGCTGCGTGAAAATGGCTTGATCATCTATTTGCGCACCTCGGTCAAGCATCAGCTGGCACGCCTGTCCCGCGACAAGTCCAGACCGCTGCTGCAGGCCCCGGACAGGCGTCAGCGCCTGCATGAAATGGCTGCCCAGCGCGATCCTCTGTATACCAGTATTGCCGACCTGGTGGTGGAATCAGGCGCGCAGAGCGTGGCGCACATGGCCGCACACGTCAGCAAGCTGTTGCAGCAGCAGATGCCAGAGCACCAGCATCGGAGAAAGCAGAAAATGGATCAGCAACATGGTTGACAGCGTTCAGGTGCAGGGCGAGGGCTTCGCGTATCCGGTGCACATCGCTGCCGGTCTGCTGGATGACATCGAGCTGTGGCAACAAGCCTCACTGCGTGATGGCGTGTTGATCGTCAGCAACGATGTGGTTGCTGATCTGTATCTGGCACGCCTGCAGCAGACGCTGCAGCGAGCAGGCATCAGCGCCAGCAGTTGTATCCTCCCGGACGGCGAACAGCACAAGAGCATCGCCAACTGGCAACTCATACTCGACCAGCTGTTGACGATGCACGCCAACCGTCGATCCAGCGTGATTGCGCTGGGGGGCGGTGTGATCGGGGACTTGGCCGGGTTCGCAGCGGCCTGCTATATGCGTGGCATCAACGTGATCCAGGTGCCGACCACGTTGCTGGCCCAGGTGGACGCTTCGGTGGGCGGCAAAACCGGCGTGAATGTGGCCCAGGGCAAGAATTTGATTGGCGCCTTTCATCAGCCGGGCATGGTGGTCATCGACACCGACACGTTGGCCACGCTGCCACAGCGTGAGTACCTTGCCGGTGTGGCGGAAGTGATTAAATACGCCATGATCATGGATGCCGAATTATGTGTCTGGCTGGAGCAGCATGCCGCTGCGGTGTTGCGACGAGAGACCGCGGCGATCGAGCACATGATCCGCACCAGCGTCACCCACAAGGCGGCCGTGGTGGCTGCTGACACACGCGAGCAAGGGCGTCGTGCCGTGTTGAATTACGGACACAGTTTTGCCCATGCGCTGGAGTCGCAGACTGGCTATACTCAATGGCTGCATGGCGAGGCGGTGGCCATTGGCATGCACTTGGCGGCAAACTTCGGACGCAGCATCGGTTGCACCGACCAGCACTGCGTCGAGCGCCAGCTGGCGCTGCTAAAACGCTTCGGTTTTGATTTGAGCATGCCGCAACAATTGCAGCCACAACAGCTGGCTGAGGCCATGTTGATGGACAAGAAAGCAGATCATGCCGGCATCACGCTGGTGTTGTTGCGCAGCATCGGCGAGGCCGTGATCAAGCCAGGGTTTGAACTGTCGCAACTGCATGAATTCCTGCAGCACAGCATGGCTGCATGAAGGCTGTTACTGTGCCAGGACAGTGCCTGTCCAGCGCAGCCCGGCGCTCGCGTGATGTTGCCATTGATCATTGATCCCAACCATTCAGCAAGCAAACAAAGTCCAAACCATGAGCATAATTAATCAGAGATTTCTCCAGGCACTGCGCTGTGAACCGCTGGATCGTCCTCCGATCTGGCTGATGCGACAAGCCGGTCGTTATCTGCCCGAGTATCTGCAAACCCGCGCCGCAGCTGGTAGCTTCATGAACCTGTGTCGCAACGCGGATTTGGCCAGTGAAGTGGCAATGCAGCCATTGCGACGCTATCAGCTGGATGCCGCCATCTTGTTCTCGGACATACTCACGATTCCCGATGCTATGGGGCTGGAGCTGGAGTTCGTGGCCGGCGAAGGGCCGGTTTTCAACAAGCCGATTCGCACGGACCGGGATATTCATGCCCTACCGGAACAAGGCGTGCTGGAAAAGCTGGACTATGTGTTCGCGGTGGTGCGGGCGATGCGCGAAAAAATTGGCGCGCAACTGCCGATCATTGGCTTCAGTGGCAGTCCCTGGACGCTGGCCTGTTACATGCTTGAAGGTCAGGGTACGCGAGATTTTGCCACCGCCAGACGCTGGCTCTGGCAGCGACCTGATGCGGTGCAACTGTTGCTGGACAAGCTCAGTCAGCAGGTCATCGATTATCTGGCTGCTCAGGCTGATGCCGGTGTGGATGTATTGATGCTGTTCGATACCTGGGGTGGCTTGCTGGATGAGCAGAACTACCGGGATTTTTCATTGCGCTCGATGCGCAAGGTCATCCAGGGACTGCGTCAGCAGCATGGGCTGGACTTGCCGGTGATGCTGTTCAGCAAGGGCTGTCACAGCCAGGTCGAAGCCATGATCGAAGCAGACTGCCAGGGCATTGGTCTGGATTGGCGCGCCAACATCGATACGGTCATGGCTCAGGTCAATGGTCGGGTTGCGGTGCAGGGTAACCTGGATCCGACCTCGTTACTGGCCGACACGGACAAGATCGAACCCATTATCCGGTCACGTTTTCAAAACGTTGTACGCAAACCGGGCTACATTTTCAATCTGGGTCACGGCTTACTGCCGGCAACCAACCCGGACAGTGTCAGTCAAGCGATAGCCACCGTGCATGCATTGGCAGCAGAACAGGGCTAACCCGCATATTTCATGAAGGCGGACAGTTACTGGTCATAGTTTACGAATAAATAAGCCGATGCTTCGGGCGGGCCGATGATCCGGGGGTGATCAGTGCAGATGCATCATGCCGGCGGCGCCGCCGCCGCCGCTGCCAGTAGCCAGGCGATCAGATCCTGCCACTCACCGGAAAGCCGAAACCGGGCCAATTGGCGGTCACCGATGCTGGGCATGGCTGCATCTGGAGTAAACAGCAACAACGCTGTCGGCATGCTCGCGGCGAGCTCCTCGGCGCGCTCGGCGGCATGGGTCAGGTAGATGTTGGTTGCGTCGTCAGCAACAGCCGGTTGCGCGTCGTCATCGAGCACCCGGCTTGCAGCGATGCCCTGCAGGCATGCGGCAATGCCGGCACTGGCTGGCCCACAGGCAATATGCAGCAACAGTGGACTGCGTGCTTGCAGCGGCTGGATGTGTTGCAGGCCGGCGGGAATACTCAGTTTCAGGCTGGTACTGAAGATGCTGCCATGACCGGGTTGCGAGTGCACGCTCAACTCACCGCCCAGCAGTTGTGATAAATGATGGCTGATGGCCAGACCGAGGCCGGATCCGCCGTAGCGTTGCCAGGTCATGTGGCCGATTTGCTCGAAGCGCTGGAACAGCCGCCGCTGATCATCCTGTTTGATACCGATGCCGGTGTCACTGACTTCTATCAATACTTTCTCGCCAGGCCGCTGCGGATCATTGCGTATGCAGACCATGACCCCGCCCGTGTCAGTGAACTTGATCGCGTTGCTGACCAGGTTGGTGAGAATCTGCATGCAGCGATCCTGATCACCAATACGCCAGTTGATGAGATCCGGAGCCTGCAAACAGACCAGGTAAATGTTCTTTTCCTGCACTCGCCCCAGGAACAGATCCTGAATGCCTGTACACAGCATGAGCAGATCGAACAGCTCTTCACGCAGCTCGATTTTCTTGGCCTCGATCTTGGATATATCCAGCACATCATCGACCACGGTAAGCAGTTGCTCGGTTGAGCGATTGACCTTGATCAGCATGGATTCACGTTGCTCGGGCTCCTGGTTTGTCGACATCAGGTGGATCATGCCCATGAGCCCGTGCAGCGGGGTGCGAATCTCATGGCTGACCATGGCGATAAACTCACTTTTGGCCTGATTGGCCAGGCGGCTGTTTTCTGCCAGTTCGGTGACCTGTTGCAGCAGTTCAAAATTGTTCACCGCGGTCGCAGCCATGGTGCCGGTCAGGTGCACAAAACTCAATGATTCAGGGTCGGCCTGTTCGCTCAGGTAGATCAGCGCCAGCGCATGATAAGGCGGCTTGCTGCCCAGTGGCACCAGCAGTGGTGCTGGCCCGGATGCTGCATACTGGTCCAGACTCTGGATGCCATCGCTTTGTTCCCCATCGCTTTGTTCCAGTAGCCGGTACAAATCGCTCGCGTCCATGGCCGTGGGCGCAGTGGTCTTGGGAAAGTTGTACCACTGGTCTACGGTGGCCAGAAAATTGATGTGCATGGAATGCACCCGAATGTGTTTGTTTATGGTTTTGAACAGCGCCGCCGCGATTTGATCTGGCTCGATACTGCGATTCAGACGGGTTACCAGTTCCGTCTGCTGACTGGCAAGCTGTTGCCGTTCTCGGGCCAGCGCCAGCGCTTGCTGCTGATCCAGATTGCGGCGGTGGCGCAGCCAGCCCAGCCAGAGTAACGACAAGGCAATCGTGACATAGACCAGCACCGCTGGGGTGGATAGCCAGGGCGGGCGTTGAATGGAGAACTGCAGCTGCTGGTTGATTGGTCCCCATGCGTGATCGCCAATGCGTGCGCGTACCTGAAACTGGTATTGACCATGCGGAAGATTGCTGTAAACCGCCTGATTGCTGCTGTCATTGCTGAGCCAGTCTTCGTCCCAGCCTTGCAGACGATACTGAAATTCCAGTAGTTCCCGGTAGTTGAACAATATGCTTTGAAAACCGATGAACAGGGTGTTTTCCTGGTATGACAAAACTTGATTGCTGGCATCGTCATCTGGTGATTGTGGTAGCGCAAATGCCTTTGTAGGCGTGCGCAGATGCTGCAGTTGCACCTCTGGAACGGGATACTGATCGACCAGGTTGTCCGGTTGTAACATGGCCACGCCGCGCGTGGTGGCTACAGCTAGCCGATCATCATTCAGGCGCACCAGCATATTGCGTTCAAGCTCGGTGTTGGCAAGACCATCAGAGCGAGAAATTGTGCGCGTGGAGGCGATGTTGTTGGTCTCGGGGTCGATGACAAGCCTGAAGATATGCTGTTTGTTGGTCAGCCAGATGGTATTGCCGTCGCTGGTCAGCAGGTTAATGATTTCTGACTGTGTTAACGATTCCGGCAAACGCCACGATTGCTGCAGCGTCGGTATCCCGGTGCGGGTCTGATACTGTTCCAACAGCTGGCCGCGCACCAGGTAGAGCTGATCATCAGCCACGGTCATGCTCTGGATGAGCAGCTCGCTGTGTGCAATCACGTTGTCTATGCAGTTACAGTCTGGGGCGTATAGCAGCAGTTCGTCAGTGCTGGCCAACAGTACCCGGCCGTCAGCCAGAGCGCTGAAATCAATGATCGAGTTGTTCTGGCCGGTGACTGTGGGCGTTGCGGCTTGGTACGGGCGCCAGACAGCGTGTTCATCATCGTAGTAGATAAGGTCGCGTGATTCGGACAAGGCCCAAAGGCGTTTGCCGGCAGCAAAAACACCAAACAGAACCCGGTTTAGCATGATTTTGGCCAAGGCCGGTTCCATGGCAGTCAAATGCAGCCCCAGATCCTGACGATAATAGCGTAGCTGACTGACTGAGCCTATCCACAGGCGAGCCTGCTGATCCTGGCCCATGACGGTAACGCGATTGCTGAGCGGATCGGTGGTCAGCGCGGCCAGCACAGCGGGTGTGGTGTAAGTGTTGGAATGGTAGTTGTAGCGCGCCATGCCCTGGTTGAGGGTGCCGATCCAGAGTTCATCCCCATCCACCAGCAAACTGCGCACGCGCTCGCCAGGCAGGGAGCTGTCGTCCAATGGGTCTTGACGCAGCATGCTGACGGCATCCCAGCCATCGGGCATGTGCACAATGCCGCGGATCATCGAGGCAAACCACAGGCCGTCATCGCTGTCCCTGAAATTGAAATAGATGTTATTGCTGGCAATGCTGTCTTGCATGACTGGCGAATGACGAAAAACATCGACAGACTGAATCGCTTGTGCCTGGGCGTCAAGCGTAATCCGGTACAGCCCCTGTCGGCTGCCGATCCAAACATTACCGCGCTTGTCCAGCATGATCGAAGACAGTTGCTGGTCCATGCTTGGCAGATAATCAGAAAGATGGAATTTGGCCGTTATTGCTGCGGTGTGCTTGTCGAGCACAATCAGATGGGCTCCGTTGATGGCAAAAACATGTTGCTCGTCATGGCTGATGGAGCGAATGTAAGCGCGAGTTGTGTTGCTGTCCGGGGGTAGCTCGACAGGCATGAAGTACTTGTCCTGGGCGGTTTTTCGAAACAGTCCAAGGCGTTGGGTTGAGGCCCAGGTTGTGTGCAGATCATCGGTATGAATAAAAATAATGGACTGCATGGACTGACCAGCGGGCACCAGGCCAGTGCTGGTCATTAGCGCCTGGCTGGTGAAGCTCAGGTCATGCTTGTTGAACAGGGCCAGACCGGTGTCGGCAAAGCCAACCCAGATCTGGTCCGGGCCAGCTTTGGCCATGCTCCAGATGCTGTTCGATGACATCGATGGTGTGTTGTCCGGCTTCAGCACCTGCTGCACATTCATGTTTTCGTCCAGCACCGCCAGCCCGGCAGATTCCAGCGCGGCATAGACCATTTCGCCATCGCTGTGCAGGTACTGTACTGAGGCCCCGGGCAGCACGGCGCCAGGGTTGGCATGGTCGCTGTTGGCCGTGACCTGGTTCAGCAGCAGTGACTGGAACTGGTCACCATCGAAACGGGTGATGCCGGCATCGCTGCCGAACCACATGTAGCCCGATTGGGACTGGGTAATGGCGTAAATGATTTCAGAAGGCAGGCCGTCTTCGATGGCGTAGTTGATGAAACGCTGACTCTGACCGATAGCAACCGTCTGGCAGCTCAACAGCAGCAGTGTGCTTAGCAATCTCAAGCCCGAAAACAGACAGAGCCGGTCTGGTTGTACTGAGTTCCGGCTAGCGCGCGTAGCGCACACCGGCGGGCGTTTGACTGTTGCCAACACTGGTTCAGATGAATGACAAGGTTGTTGATGATCTTTTTCAGGGGCTGTCAGGTGCAAGTGGTTTGGCATCGCCTGGGCCGGCAAATGTCGGCCGATCCCGGTCAACCCATGGCCGTGGCCATGGGTTTTCGGTTGACCAATCAAACTGTCTTGCCAGCTACTCTGCAAATCCTGGATCCATCATGCACGATACGAGTCAGTTGCTGCTGCTGTGATTCGCGCTGAACTGATCAGCCAATGCAACAATGCATATCAAAATCACGGCATGTCTCGACTCAATAACCCTTGTTCTAGCCCGCATATTTCATGAAGGGTTCGAGGAGCAGGGCGAAGCTGGCTAAGCAGCTTGGACGATCGCCCGCAGAAGCATAGCCGTAGCTATGCTTCAAGGGTGATCGTTCGAGATGCAACGCCAGATTTGGCCTGAACTCGAAAAGGACGAATCGTAGCCACACTACAACGCATCAATTCGCTGCTATCGCCTTGTTTATTCGTAAAATATGACCAGTCACTGTCCGCCTTCATGAAATATGCGGGCTAGTGTAGTGTTTCGTACTGTTTGATACTTTCAGAGTCCCTCCACGACCTCAAGACAAGGCGTGTGCGCCTGGCATCTGCCAGCTTTGTGTCGCGCTGAACGCGTCAAACTGTATGCAACACTACACTGGCATCATAATGCAGACCTGGGTGACTGGCAAATGCTGCCGGGGAATGCCAGTGGCCGAGTCGTTCATGACCGCCGCCATTGTACGATCCAGCCGTGCTGGTTGGCGCGGCCCGTTTTGGCCAGCCAACGAGGCTAATTATTCAGCGGCTTCGTGGCAGTAATGACCACGCCAAGAATAGCGCCGTTGCTCTTGCGCGCGAAGCTGTCCTTGATCTGCACCATGCCCTGCTGCGCCAACCGTTGCTGGATACGCAACAGACCTGCAGCATCCAGCGCAGCATCCGCCAAGGCTTGCATACGTCCAAGAAATGCCTGTAATTCCACTTTCACCTCGGCCACCTTTTCCAGCACCAGAGTCGGTGCATGTTGTTCCCGGTGCTGGTACAGGTAAGCCAGATTCTGCAGCACCATGTCCAGGCACTCAGAAGCTGGTTGTGATGCTCGCAATCGATTCATGCAGGCCTGCAGGGCAGCGGTCATGGCCAGTCGTTCCGGGGTATTGGCGGTACGCTGGTGCGCGTCGGCAATGAACTGACCGGCGCTGATCTGGCGCTGCAATAGCTGCCGCAGATGTTCATGCGGGCGTGCCTCATGCAGCGCAAATTCGGCGTGCTCGATCTCTTTGCAGGTATTGGCATAAATACTGCTGTGCTGATGGTGACAGACCCAGCGCAGACGGCCGCCGGGGGCGAGCACGCGCACGGCTTCGTCGATGGTCTTTTCGTGCGCAGCGTATTCTGCACCGTACTGACTGATGACCGCGTTGAACATGCTAGCGGCGAAGGGTAGTTGTTCGATATTGGTGCGGCCATAAAACTGAATTCGACGGTGATCAACGCTGTGATCGTCCAGATGCGCCCAGGGTTGGATGTCGGCATAGTCCACGCCGAACAATTGCAGCTGGTCGCTGGAACCGATGGTGCTGTCAAGCGCCAGGTGGATCAGCGCGCCATTGCCGGTGGCCAGATCCAGAATGCGACTGTCAGCAGCAAGTTGCGCAAACCAGTCGCGCCACTGCTGACCGAGCTGGTCACCGTAGCTGCCGGAGGCGTCGGCCATGCACGCTGCAACGCGATCACCAGCCCAATAGCGGGACCATTTCTCGGTGGATGTGGTTTCAGTGCTGCTCATACGTGGATTATTCTGCTGTGGTTGACTAAAATAGCGTGTTCGGCAAGCCGGGTGCCTGTCAGACCAGAACCGGCAGCGGATAATGTGCTGCCTGGTGCTGTCTGTTGGCACCTGATTCTCGTTATTTTGACACATTGCAGCCACTGACTTTATGTCTGGTCAACTGGTGGTTGCGAAACATTCAGCGGAGTGCGTTATGCGTATCGGAGTCCCCAAGGAAATCAAGAATCATGAGTATCGAGTGGGGCTGGTGCCTGCTGCTGTACTGGAATTGGTCAGGCGCGGTCATGAGGTGCTTGTCGAGCATGATGCCGGCACCGGCATCAACCTGTTCGACAGCGACTATGAGCAGGCTGGTGCCAGCATAGTCAGCACTGCCGCTGAAGTGTTTGAGCGCGCCGAGATGATTGTCAAGGTCAAGGAACCACAATCCGGAGAGCGCCAGATGCTGCGCCGTGGCCAACTGTTGTTTACCTATTTGCATCTGGCGCCGGACCCGGATCAGACCCGCGATCTGGTCAATTCCGGGGCTACTTGCATTGCCTATGAAACGGTTACCGATGCGCGCGGTCGCTTGCCGCTGCTGGCGCCCATGTCCGAAGTAGCGGGACGTCTTTCAATCCAGGCCGGTGCGCATTGTCTGGAAAAAGCTTCTGGTGGCAGTGGTGTGTTGCTGGGTGGCGTGCCGGGCGTGCCACCTGCCAAGGTGGTAGTCATCGGTGGTGGTGTGGTGGGCTACAACGCCACGCGCATGGCCGTGGGTTTGGGGGCTCGGGTCATCGTACTGGATCGCAACCTTGATGCGCTGCGCCATCTGGATGAATTGTTCGGCAGCCAGGTGGAAACCGTACACTCCAACGCTGATTCCATCCAGCAGCATACCGCCAATGCTGATCTGATCATCGGCGGCGTGCTCATTCCCGGTGCTGCGGCACCCAAGCTGATTACGCGCGAACATCTGCGGCAGATGAACCCCGGTTCGGTGGTGGTCGACGTGGCGATCGATCAGGGTGGTTGTTTCGAGACCTCGCATGCAACCACGCATGACAACCCGACCTTCATTGAAGAAGACGTGGTGCATTACTGTGTTGCCAACATGCCGGGTGCGGTCGCGCGTACCTCGACCTTTGCCCTGAACCACGCCACCTTGCCGTTCACTTTACGTCTGGCCGATCACGGCTTGAAGGCGCTGCATGCTGATGTGCATTTGCGCCGTGGATTGAATGTGCATCAGGGCCAGGTCACTTACGAGGAAGTGGCGCACGATCTGGGTTACGAATTCGTCAGTGCCGAGCAAGCGCTTGGTATTTGAGCCACACTGCGTCTGCCATGATGCAGCGTAAGGCAGTTCGGCGCACGCACTTACCACACACTGCTCCGGCAGCCTGATAAGCATGACCGAGCAGTCCGGGCAGCGCTTCTGGATGCCAGCTGAGTGGCAGCCGCACCAGCGCACATTGATGGCCTGGCCACAGCAGCATAGCTGGGGCGATGGCTGGCAAGAAGCAGAGGCGGCCTACGCTGCGGTGGCCAATACCATCTCGGAATTTGAGCCGGTGTTGATGTTGATACCCGCTGCGCGCGAGGCGCATTGTCGTACCTTGTTGGGTAGCGCGGTGCAACAATGGCCCTTGCGCTATGACGATGCCTGGATGCGCGACAGTGGTCCAAGCTTTGTGTTCGATCACAGCGGTCAGCAGCATGCACTGAGCTGGAATTTCAACGGCTGGGGCGATCGTTTCCGACCCTGGCAGCAAGATCGGGCGGTGGCCGGAAAGCTGGCGCAGCACTTGCAGTTGCCGCTGCAGCACAGTCGCATGGTGCTGGAGGGAGGTGCCGTGCACGTGGATGGTGCGCAGCGGGTCATGGTGACCGCACAATCGCTGTTTGACCAGCGCCGTAATCCTGATGGCGATCACGACGAACTGCTAGCCCAATTGTTGCAATACACTGGTGCTGAGCAGGCCATTGTGTTGCCGGCCGGACTCAGCGATGACCATACCCACGGTCACATTGACGAAATTGCCTGCTTTGTCGGCCCCGGCAGAGTCTTGTTGCACGCACCGACTGCAGGTGATGTGGATGTTGACATTTGTCGCCAGGCCGATGCCACGTTACTGGATCACGGGCTGGAGGTTGGCCAGCTGCCAGCGCCTGAACCGGTGGTGACTGCCGCCGGTGAACGCCTGACGCTATCCTATGTCAATTTCTACATCGCCAATGATGTGCTGGTGGTACCGAGCTTTGCGCAGCCCGGCGCGGATCGCAATGCCGCCGCAATCATCGCTGAACAGTTCCCCGATCGTGAGCTGCGTAGCTGTCCAGCCTTGCCGATTGCAGTTGGCGGTGGTGGCATCCACTGCATTACCCAGCAACAGCCCGCGAGGGTACAACAATCTCAGCTATTGTCGGAGGCCCGACCATGAGCAAACTGACCATCGCTGCCGTACAGATGCATTGCAGCCTTGACCGCGATGACAACCTGGCGCGTGCCGAGCACTGGCTGCGGCAGGCGGCAGGCGCTGGTGCGCAAGTAATCCTGTTGCCGGAACTGTTCAGCAGTGAGTACTTCTGCAAACGCCAGGATCCTGACTACTTCTCGCTGGCGGCGCCGTTGGCGCAGCATCCGGTGCTGGAGCGCATGCGCAAGCTGGCCGCCGAATTGCAGGTGGTGCTGCCGGTCAGCCTGTTCGAGCGCGATGGTCAGTGCTTTTACAACACCGTCGCCATTGTCGATGCCGATGGCAGTGTACTTGGCAGCTATCGAAAGGCGCATATTCCGGATGGCCCCGGCTATCAGGAAAAATTCTACTTCACTCCGGGCCGACAGGCTTTTCCGGTATGGAAAAGCCGCTATTTGACCTTGGGGGTTGGTATTTGCTGGGATCAATGGTTTCCTGAAGCGGCGCGCATCATGGCGCTGCAGGGTGCGGAATTGCTGTGTTACCCCACCGCCATTGGTAGTGAGCCGGAAGAGCCTGAGATTGACTCCAGACCACACTGGCAGGCGGTCATGTGTGGTCATGCTGGTGCCAACATGATGCCGTTGCTGGCCGCCAACCGTATCGGCAAGGAAAGCGATGCCGGTGTCAGCATTGATTTTTACGGGCATTCGTTCATTGCCAACTGGCAAGGACAGATCGTGGCGGAAGCTGACGCCGCTGCGGAGACCATGCTGCTGAGCGAAATAGATTTGCAGCAGTTGCGCGAATTGCGTGCCGGCTGGGGACTGTTTCGTGATCGCAGACCAGAACTTTATGACAGAATATTACAGCACTGATGCTGGCATGATGCGCCGATCGATCTGTAATTGATCGGAGCCGGGCCGCAGCGAGGCTCTGTCCCGTGCCAGCTTGAGATGCTTTAACACATTGATAACTAGATAGTCAGCTATGCTGTATTGTTTACTCGGTTTTTCATTATGATAGCTTCCAGCAGAGGATTTCCATGCCGTTGAAATGGTTTCGAGGTTTATTCTCGAATGACCTGTCCATTGATCTTGGGACAGCCAATACACTGATTTATGTCCGTGGTGAGGGCATCGTACTGAATGAGCCATCGGTGGTGGCAATCCGCATGGACAAGGGGCCGGGCGGCCCGCAGTCGGTGGCTGCGGTGGGCACCGAAGCGAAGAAAATGCTGGGCCGCACGCCCGGTAATATTCGCACCGTACGGCCGCTGAAGGATGGTGTGATTGCCGACTTCACCATGACCGAGGCGATGCTGCAGCATTTCATTCGCAAAGTGCATCAATCGCGCATGTTGCGGCCCAGCCCGAGAGTCCTGGTCTGTGTGCCGTGCAGTTCCACCCAGGTTGAACGTCGGGCTATTCGTGAATCGGCAGAGGGTGCCGGCGCGCGGGAAGTATTCCTGATCGAAGAGCCCATGGCCGCGGCAATCGGTGCCGGCATCCCCATCCATGAGGCCAAGGGTTCCATGGTGCTGGACATCGGTGGCGGTACTTCCGAAGTCGCCGTACTGTCGCTGAATGGTATCGTCTACTCCAATTCCGTGCGCATTGGAGGCGATCATTTTGACGAGGCTATCATCAACCACGTGCGTCGACATTACGGCACCTTGATAGGTGAGAGCACCGCCGAGCGCATCAAGATCGAGATCGGCTGTGCCTGGCAGGATCGGGCGGTGCAGGAAATGGACATCTCTGGTCGTGGTCTGTCCGAAGGTGTGCCGCGCAACGTCAAGCTGACATCGCATGAAATTCTCGAGGCACTGAGTGAGCCACTGGCCGGCATCACCGATGCGGTCAAGACGGCGCTGGAACAGACTCCACCAGAGCTGTGCGCCGATGTGGCAGAGACCGGTATCGTGCTCACCGGCGGTGGTGCGTTGCTCAAGGGCATGGATCTGCTGTTGATGGACAAGACCAATTTGCCGGTCATCTGCGCCGAAGACCCGTTAACTTGCGTGGCTCGCGGCGGCGGTATCGCGCTGGAAATGCTGGACCAGCATCGGGGTGAGTTTTTTGCCAATAATTGAGTGTCACTGCGCAGTGTCAGTCTCGTATTGCCAGCTGTGCACGCGCCAGCGGGTTGTCAGTCAAAATGAATGTCTCTGCGGTCGATAAAACGCAGCAGCAAAAACAGCAACAGCGCAACACCCTGCGGTTGTTGATGTATGGAATTCTGGCGGTGTTTCTGATGGCGCTGGATTATCGCGGTCAGTATTTGAACGTCACTCGCAATATAGCCATGCAGATCATCCTGCCCCTGTATCAGGTAGTGGAATGGCCGCAGCAAAAACTGGTGCAGCTGAGCGATTATTTTGATGCCACCCAACAGCAGTTGGAAACGGCAGCGACATTACAGCAACAAAATGCAGAACTGCGCGCGCGGATGCTTCGCTACCAGGCGCTGAAAAAAGAAAACGAGCGCCTGCGGACATTGTTGGCTGCAGTTGAAAGCACCGGGTTGCAGGTCAAGTTGGCCGACATCGTGGCCATTGATCTGGATCCATACAGTCACCGCATGGTCATCAATTTGGGTTCGATGGCTGGTGTAGAGCCGGGCATGACCGTGGTCGATGAGTCAGGCTTGCTAGGTCAGATCAGTGAAGTTGCGCCGACCAGTTCCAGTGTGACGCTGATCAGTGATGCCAATCATGCCATCCCATTGCGAAACCTGCGCAACGGGCTGCGTATGATTGGCTATGGTCAAGGCAATCATGAGCGCCTGTTGATCAGGGATTTACCCACGGGCGCTGACTTGCGGCCGGGTGATACGCTGGTCACTTCCGGATTGGGTGGCCGGTTTCCAGCCGGTCTGTTGGTCGCGGAGGTGGTCGAATCGGTTGCCGCCGACGATGACGAAACAGGCCATTTTGGACTTTATTACGCACGCCCGCTGGCAGCACTCGCTGAGGCCAGTCAGGTGCTAGTGGTGGAATAAACTGCATGGCATCTTATCGACATCAACGTGCCAGAGGGTTGCTGGCCATGAGCATGCTGCTGGCCGCAGTTCTGATGATCGTGTCGTGGCCGCCGGTGTGGATGAAACCTTACTGGGTGGCATTGATGATGATCTACTGGCTGCTGGAATCGGGGCACCTGCGCAAGCTGGGTACGGTGTTCATGATTGGCCTGCTGATTGATTTGCTGGTCGGTACCTTGTTTGGCCAACATGCCTTGAGCCTGCTGATTATGGCCTACCTGCTGGGGCTGTTCCGTCAGCGCATCCAGTTCATGTCTGGACCGCAGCTGACAGTGGTGGTATTCATGCTGCTGGTCAACGATCGCGTACTGCAACTTTGGGTGCTGTCGCTCAGTGGTACCTTACCTGGCTGGGAGTACTGGCTGCAGCCACTGGCCGGGGCCGTGGCCTGGCCGTGGTTGTTTCTGCTCATGGACAGATTGCGCAGCTTTAACCAGCAACAAGCCAAACACTGAATGGCCTGTTGATGCTATTCCGGCGCAAACAACCCCGTTTTTCCGAGCGTATGCTCGATCCGTCCGGCTACAGCAGCAAGCCAGCGCTGGTGGAGGATCGTTTGTTGCAAGCGATGCTGGGCAAACGCGCCTTGCTGGTTGCCGTTCTGGTGTTGGCCATGATGCTTGGGCTGGCAGGTCGCTACTGGTATTTACAGGTTCCTCAGTATCAGCAATACGTGTCGCGCTCGAACAACAACCGTTTGCGCCTGCATGCATTGCCGCCCAGTCGCGGCTTGATTTATGATCGCCAGGGGGTGGTGCTGGCGGACAACCGCCCGGCCTATCGGCTGGAAATCGTGCCCGAAAGGCTGGATCGAAGTATGGATCAACTGCTGCAGGACCTGCAGCAAGTGGTGGATCTGAACGCTACCGCGATCAATTCATTTCGACAACGTCAGCGCCAACAATCGGCGTTTTCGCCGGTGGTGCTGCGCTATGATCTGAACGAGCAAGAAGTGGCGCGAGTGGCGGTGGAGCGGTTTCATATGCCAGGCGTGGAGATCACCCCTTATCTGACCCGCTATTATCCGTTTGCCAGCCTGTTTACGCATGTATTGGGTTATGTCGGCAGAATCTCGCCAGAAGATCTGCAGCAGTTGGACATGGAAAACTACCGCGCCACCAACTACATCGGCAAATCCGGCGTGGAAGCCTTTTATGAATCCATGTTGCACGGTCGCAGTGGTTTTCAGCAGGTTGAAACCAATGCTGCGGGGCGGCTCGTGCGGGTGATTCGGCAGCAGGATCCGAGCAGCGGCGGCGACCTGCATCTGAGCCTGGATCTGCAACTTCAGCGCAGCGCCGCTCTGGCGCTGGGTGATCGCGCCGGTGCAGTGGTGGCGATGATTCCTGCAACCGGCGAATTGCTGGCCTTGTACAGCGCCCCGTCGTACGATCCCAATCTGTTCATCAACGGCATCAGCAGCGCCGATTACCGGGACTTGTTGAGTAATCCTCTGCGGCCGCTGTTCAATCGTGCCTTGCAGGGTGGTTACGAGCCCGGATCGACCTTCAAGCCGTTCATTGCGCTGATTGCATTGGCGCAGCAGGTGGTTCGTGCCGATGAAGTGTTTGTGTCAACCGGTGAATACCAGCTGCCAAACAGTAGCCGAAGCTACCGTGACTGGAAACGCGGTGGCCATGGCCGAGTTCTATTGCATGATGGCATCGTGCAGTCGGTCAACACAGTGTTTTACGAACTGGCAAGACGGCTGGGCATTGACAACCTGCACGACGGCTTGCAGGCGTTTGGTTTCGGCGCGCCTGTGGGTGTCGATCTGTACGGTGAACTGTCCGGGGTATTGCCGTCGAGAGCCTGGAAACAGGCGAGATATGGCCAGGTCTGGTTTCCCGGAGAGACCATCATTGCCGGTATCGGTCAGGGTTACAACGTGGTCACGCCATTGCAATTGGTGCACGCCACAGCGATGCTCGCCAGCCAAGGTCAGGTGCCAACACCAACATTGCGCAGGCCCAGTGTAATGGCAGATGGGCCAGTTGTCGTCAGCGAAGACCTGGTGCTGAACGGGCACCAGGTCCAACAGCAGAGTTGGCAATTGGTGGAGCAGTCCATGATCGATGTGGTGCATTCAACAACAGGTACCGCGCGTGCCATTGCCAGCGATCAGTTCCGCATGGCTGGCAAGTCCGGTACCGCCCAGGTCTACGGCCGCGCGCAAGGCGCTGAACTGGTCAAGACCGAGCAACGGAATTTGCAGGATCATGCGCTGTTCATCGCCTATGCGCCGGTTGGTGATACGTCATTGGGTGCGCTGTCTGCTCGGCCCGGCATTGCCGTCGCGGTGGTGGTCGAGCACGGTGGCGGTGGTTCATCGGCTGCGGCTCCGGTGGCCAAAGCTGTGATCGAAAACTGGTTGCTCAGACCATGAACAAAACCGCTAATTGTGGCTGCAGCCGCAGCAAGCAATCGGCTTTAAGCCATGTTGGGAAAACAGCTGATGCGATTTGATCTGACCGCCAGTACCAACCGCCCGAGCCCTTTGTCCGGTGGCCACAGCCGCTGGTTCAGTTACACAATTGATGTATGGCTTGTGACTGGCGTTGTGTTGTTGATGGTGGTTGGGTTGCTGGCCGTCTACAGCGCCTCGGAGCGGGATCTGGATCTGCTTTATCGGCAGGCTCTGCGCTACGGCGTGGCCTTGCTGGTGATGCTGACCATCAGCCAGGTTCATCCTCGATATATGCGCATGTGGACGCCCTGGTTTTATGCGGGTGGCCTGGTTTTGCTGGGCTTGGTGCTGGTGATTGGCACAGGTGCTGGCGCCAGTCGCTGGTTGAATCTTGGTGTGGTCAGCTTTCAGCCGGCTGAAATCAGCAAGCTTGCGGTGCCGATGATGCTGGCCTGGTTTCTGGCCCGGTTCCAACTGCCGCCCAGGCTGTTGACGCTGCTGCCGGCGCTGTTGATACTGGGCGCGCCGTGCGCGTTGATCGTCATCCAACCAGACCTTGGTACTGCCATCATGATTGGTCTGAGTGGTTTGATGGTGTTGTATTTCAGCGGTATTGCCTGGCGCTACATTATTGCGGTCATGATGACTGGTTTGGCGGCGGTACCGGTGGTCTGGTCACTGCTGCATGAATATCAACGCAATCGGGTGCGCACGTTTCTGGACCCTGAAAGTGATCCGCTGGGACAAGGCTGGAACATTATCCAGTCGATGACAGCGGTGGGTTCTGGAGGGCTGGGAGGCAAGGGCTGGCTGCATGGTACGCAGTCGCACCTGGAGTTTCTGCCTGAGCCACACACCGATTTCATCATGGCCGTGATTGCCGAAGAGTTCGGTTGGCTCGGGGTCATTGTGCTGCTCGCCTTGTATACGGCCATCACGCTGCGCGGACTGTACCTGGCCAGCCAGGGTCGAGATAGTTTCGCACGCATGCTCAGTGGTGCGTTGATATTGATTTTTTGCTTTTATGCTATGGTCAATATTGCCATGGTCTCCGGCTTGCTGCCGGTGGTTGGCGTACCGCTACCGATGATCAGCTACGGCGGCAGTTCGGCGGTGACGCTGGCGGCAGGCTTTGGTATATTGCTCAGTCTCTACAAACATCGAAAAATCTGGTCGTGATCATGAACTTAAATCTGCTCGGCTTGTGCCAGGCCCCTTTCCGTCACGGCTGCAGGCTGTTGGCACTGACTGCGGTATTGCCGATCGGCCTGCTGGCTGCCGAGAACAGCCATCCGGGCACTGAGGCATTCATCGACAGCATGGTGGCCAAACACGATCTTGATGCAGATTATGTGCGCAAAACACTGGCTGAGGCTGAGTACAAGCAAAGCATCATTGATGCCATTACCCGGCCTGCGGAAGGCAAACCCTGGCACGAGTACCGGAAAATCTTCCTCACCGATCGGCGTATCCGTGACGGCGTTGCCTATTGGCGTGAGCATCAGGATCTGATCGCGCAGGTGTCGGCACGATTCGCCATACAGCCGGAAGTGATATTGGCGATTATTGGTGTGGAAACCAGCTATGGCCGCAATACCGGCAGTTATCGCGTGCTGGATGCGCTGGTTACGCTGGGCTTCTATTATCCTCGCCGCGCGGACTTTTTCGCCGCCGAACTGGAACAGTTTTTCGTGCTGGCAGGCGATGAACATTTACCGATAACTGAACTGACGGGGTCGTATGCCGGGGCCATGGGGTTGGGTCAGTTCATGCCCTCCAGCTACCAGGCCTATGCTGTTGATTTTGATGATGACCAGGTGCGTGATCTGTGGGGCTCGCTGCCAGACGCTATCGCCAGCGTGGCGAACTATTTGCATGTGCATGGCTGGCAGTCCGGTGCTGCCATTTGTGTCCCGGTCAGCATCGATGAAGATGTGACAGTGGCCGACGATTGGCCGGCCAGAAGCAATTTCAAGCCAGAGCGCAGTATTGACGACTGGCGTCAACTCGGCATCCGGCCGGGCACGGACATTGATGGCAGTTTGCCAGCCAGCCTGATCGAGTTGGAGCTCAAACACGGCAAGCAGTACTGGCTGGGTTTGCAGAATTTCTATGTCATCACCCGCTATAACCGCAGCCCGCTGTATGCGATGGCTGTAACCCAGTTGAGTCAGGCACTTCGCCAGTCTTATGCCGCGCAGACCGAGGTGGTTGTCAGTGCGGAGCAACAGCGTTGAGACGCGGCTATCTGGCATTATTGCCGATCTGTGCCGTGCTGCTGCTGCACGGCTGTGCCGGGCCGCGCACTACGGATGGTGGCGATGGGCCGCCACGAGCGGGAGCAGGACGTATCGGTGCGCAGCCGGTTCCCAGGCAGGAGCCGCTGAGCCGCTACGGCAATCACTCACCCTATACCGTGCTCGGCAAAACCTATCATGTACTGCCTGCCAGCACCGGTTACAGTCGGCGTGGCAATGCGTCATGGTATGGGCGCAAGTTCCATGGCCGCAAGACCTCCAGCGGCGAACCCTATGATATGTATCAATTTACCGCCGCACATCGCGAATTACCGTTGCCCAGTTACGTGGAAGTCGTCAATTTGCGCAACAACAAGCGCGTCATAGTCAGGGTCAATGATCGCGGACCGTTTCATGATGAGCGCATCATTGACCTGTCCTACGCGGCAGCAAAAGCGCTGGACATGCTCGAAGCCGGCACCGCGCCGGTTCAGGTCACCGCGCTGACATCGCCTGATGGCCGCAGCAATGCCCAGGCCTCCGCAAGCCAGAACCCGGCACTGGGCTTTCGTCCCTGGTTGCAGGTTGGTGCCTGGAAAGATCGTGATCGTGCCAGAGAGATTCATCTGCTGCTACGCCGCAACGGTTTGACCAGCATGGTCAGCAAGTTTGAATCCGCACGTGAGGTATTCTGGCGGGTGCGCAGCGGCCCTTATCAGGATCATCGCTCGCAGCAACAGGCGATCCATCGCATTCAAGGTCTTGGCCTGGGATCGCCAATGCCCATGAATCTGCCATGACCAGTGCATGAACAATCGCTTGCAGTCGTTGTCTTTGCAACGACCAGAAGACAGTCAAATTTCACAACCCGGAACTGAGTAAAACATGAGAATCGCCAACCGCGTACAGTCGATATGGAATGCCAGATTAGTGCCCCTGATGGTTAGGGAACCTCTGCAGAACTCTGCACGGGCGCGACGGTGTCTTTGCGGGAGGCACCGGCCTGGCTTGGGCAAGTGTGGTGTGGTCATTCCAAATGAGCGCGCTCATACGGGGCGGAGCCCCCGCCAAGGCCTGTCCCGTATGGATTTCGCCGGAAAAGACGCAGCTCATGCACGGCATCCCGAGGCCGTAGCTACGGCTACTGTCACTCGGGCCGCCGTACACAATCTGCGGCTTTTCCGAACAATACGCGCTCCGCGAAGAGTTCTTCAGAGGTTCCTTAGCCTGGCGGGCTGCGTGGCCGCACTGTTATGGGTCGGCAGTGTCGCTGCACAGACCGGTGCGCCGGCAACCCGCATCAAGCCGCCGGTGCCGGATGCACCGCAATTGTTGGCCAACAGTTACTTGCTGCAGGACTTCAACAGCGGCAAACTCCTGGTAGAGCACAATGCCAATGAGCGTGTCGAACCAGCCAGTATCACCAAGGTCATGACCGCGTACGTGGTTTTTCATGAACTGCGCTCGGGCAAGCTGAAACTTGACGACCAGGTGGACATCAGCGAAAAAGCCTGGCGTAAAGGCGGTTCGAAGATGTTCATCGAGGTCGGCGACCAGGTGGCAGTAGAAGATCTGTTGCGCGGTATGGTCGTCCAATCTGGAAATGACGCCAGCATTGCACTGGCTGAAGCCGTGGCCGGTTCCGAAACGGCTTTTGCCAGTGTCATGAATGGCTACGCTGCGCAACTTGGCATGCGCGACACCCACTTCACCAATGCAACTGGCTGGCCGGACGAAGCGCATTTCACCACGGCCGCTGATCTGGCCCGGCTGGCGCGCGCCATGATTCTGGAATTCCCTGACTACTATGAATATTTTGCCGAGCAACAATTCACCTATGGTGGTATCAGTCAGCCCAATCGCAACCGGCTGTTGTACGTCGGGCAAGGTGTGGATGGCCTGAAAACCGGCCACACCGAGAGTGCTGGCTACTGCCTGCTGGCATCAGCCGTGCAAGATGATACGCGGCTGATCAGTGTGGTCATGGGTACCGAGTCGGAACAGCAACGCAACGAACAGAGCCTGGAACTACTGGTTTATGGGCAGCGGTTTTACAGCTCTGAACTGGTACAAAAAGGCGCCACGCCACTGGGCCGCATGCGGGTCTGGAAAGGTGCTGAAGACAGCGTCAGCGTGCAAGTCGAGCATGACATTTACGCCGCTGTGCCGCGCGGTCGGGTCGATGAAATACGCACGCTGGTACGGGTTCAGGAGCCGCTGTTGGCACCGATCGAGATGGGCCAGCAGTTAGGCACCATGCAGGTGTTGCTGGGTGATGAAGTGCTGCTGGAGCAGCCGTTACTGGCCGCTGCAGCGGTCCCGCAAGCAGGCATCATGACGCGCTGGTGGCACGGGCTGCGGCTGTGGATGGGGGCCGGAGCAGCTGATCAGGAATGAGCTGGATGACATCAGGTACAAGGCATGAATGACCCCGGATCGAGTGCTGGCGACAGCGCCAGCGTGTTCGAGTTTCCTTGTCGTTTTCCGGTCAAGGCGATGGGTTTGAACGAAATCGATTTCAGCGAGCATCTGCTGCGCTTGCTGGCCGAGCACAGCGAGTCCATTGATCATGACTCTATGCAGATGCAAACCAGCAGTAGCGGCCGTTATTTGTCAGTGACGATGATCATCGAAGCCCATTCCAAAGCGCAATTGGACGCGATCTACACACTGCTCAGTGATGACGCCAGAGTGCTGGTGGCACTATGAATTCGACGGTCGACGATCATGCTCCAGCAGCGTCACCGCTACGCGTCGAAGACCTCGGTCTGGTTAGCTATACGCCGTTGTGGCATGCCATGCAGCGCTACACTGATCAGCGCCATGGCGACAGTTCCGATTACCTGCTGTTGCTGCAGCATGAACCAGTGTACACGCTGGGCCAGGCCGGCAAGCCGGAGCATATCCTGTGTCCGGGTGAGATACCGGTAGTACAATCGGACCGCGGTGGTCAGGTAACCTATCACGGCCCCGGGCAACTGGTAGTGTACCCACTGCTGGACTTGCAACGACTGCAGCTGGGGGTGCGCGAACTGGTGACCAGACTGGAAACAGCGATCATCAATACCCTGGCGGAGTTTGACGTACGTGGACATCGCCGGGAAGGCATGCCCGGCGTGTATGTCGCCGACAGAAAGATCGCCGCACTGGGTTTGCGTATCCGCAAAGCCTGCAGTTATCATGGTCTGGCTTTCAACGTGGCCATGGATACCGAGCCCTTTTCACGCATCAATCCCTGCGGTTATGCCAATCTTGAAGTGACCGATTTGCAGCGCTGCTGTGGCTCCCGTTGCCCCAGCACGCAAGCAGTTCAAGCCACCTTGCTCGGCATGTTGCTGCAAGATCTGGGTCTGGGCGTTGCCGCTGAAGCCACGCAATCTGATCATGGCAATGTTTTCAGCAAAAGCATAATCGACTATAGTAGAGCTAATGCCAAACCGTCGCTGGCATGACCGTGACGTAAAGTGAACCTGTTTTCGGTTATGCAGATGTATAAAAAATGGCACACGATGGACTACCAGCATTGGCTGACAGGATTGTTGCCATTGCCGACAACTGGTATCGGGTAACTCTCAGGTCAGGTATGAAAATTCGTTTTGCGATTGGATCAAGGCTTTGCAGGCGGGCGGCTTGGGTAAGTGCCGGCGCTGCAACTTGCCGACATGCAACAGGTCATAACAGGGTCATTTCGATATCACAGACTATGGAAAGTCCATCATGAAGTCAGTCACAGACCGGCCGAAAACCGCTTACACAGGAACAACTATGCATCCGATTATTCAGCACCTGCCCAAAGTTCGTATTATCAGCGCCGTGCTGGTTCTGATGTCGGTTGTGCTGGTATCCCTCACTGCGCCAGCCAATGTCAATAACGATAACAACGAGGCTTTGGCTCTGCTCACGCCCACCGAGCAGCAGCGCCAGATCAGTGGTCTGACCAGGCGCTTCATCGGGCAATACCACTACCAACCGGCGGCCATTGATGATGCCTTGTCCGATCAGATGTTCACGCAGTTTCTGGACAGCCTGGATCCTTCCAAAGCCTATCTGCTGCAGTCTGACATAGATTACTTCAGTCGCTACAAGACCAGACTGGATGATTATCTGCGCCGCGATGACGCCAGTCCGGCTTTTGAAATGTTCAATATCTATCGTCAGCGTGTCACCGAACGCACGGCCGTCGCCCAGCAGCTGCTAGACAGTGATTTCGACTTCAATGTGCCGGAAAAGCTGGAGCTTGATCGCAGTGAAAGCCCCTGGGCTGCCAGCGTGCAGCAGCTCAATGAATACTGGCGTAAACGCGTCAAGAACGACTGGCTGCGCCTGAAACTGACCGACAAGGAGCCCGACGAAATCCGCAAGACCTTGTCAGGCCGCTACAACGATCTGCACAACCGCATCGCCGAGCTGGATAGTCAGGATGTGTTTCAGCTGTACATGAACTCGTATCTGGCGATGGTCGAACCGCATACCTCATACCTGTCCCCGCGGACTTCGGAAAATTTCGAAATTACAATGAGCCTGTCGTTTGAGGGCATTGGTGCGCTGCTGGGAGTGGAAGGTGAATACACCATTATCCGCGACATCATTCCAGGTGGTCCGGCAGATCTCGACAAACGCCTGAAACCGGGTGACCGCATTGTCGCCGTGGCCCAGGGCGATGCTGGTGAGTCACAGGATGTGGTCGGTTGGCGCATCGATGACGTGGTCGATCTGATCCGTGGCCCCAAGGGCAGTGAAGTCATACTCAATGTGCTGCCAGAAGACACTGGACTGCAGGGGCCGGCCGTTGATATCGGCCTGGTGCGCAATGAGATTCAGCTGGAAGAGCAGGCTGCTAAAAGCCAGATTCTGGAAATTCCGGACATCAACGCCGAGGGTGAGCTGACCCAACTGCGCATTGGGGTCATAGATCTGCCTACGTTTTATCTGGACTTTCAGGCCTACAGTGAGAACCGTCCTGATTATCGCAGCAGTACCCGCGACGTCAGAAAGCTGGTGAATGAGCTCAAGCGTGAAAAAATCGATGGTCTGGTCATCGACTTGCGCGATAACGGGGGTGGATCGCTGGTTGAAGCCACAACCCTGACCGGCTTGTTCATTGACAAGGGGCCAGTGGTGCAGGTCAAGGACAATCGCGATCGCATCACCGTGAACGAAGACAATGAGCCGGGCATGGTGTGGAACGGACCATTGGCCGTTCTGGTGAATCGCTACAGTGCCTCTGCTTCGGAGATTTTCGCGGCGGCCTTGCAAGACTACGGGCGGGCGCTGATCATCGGTGAGCCGACCTATGGCAAAGGCACGGTGCAAAACCTGATCGACCTGGACAGCAACACCGGCAATGATGCGCGCACTTACGGCCAGCTGAAGATGACCATGCATCAGTTTTTCCGCATCAATGGTGGCTCGACACAAAATCGCGGTGTCATTCCCGACCTGCTGTACCCGATCACTGACGACCCGGATGAATACGGTGAAAGCGCGCTGGATAATGCGCTTCCCTGGACCAGAATCAGACCGGCAAACTTCCGCAGCAGTGATCAGTATCAGCAGATTTTACCGACAATACTGGCCCAGTATCAGCAGCGCACCGAAGCGGACAGTGAATTCGGCTTTTTGCGAGATGACATTGCCGAGTATCAACAAAACAAGGACGACAAATTCATTTCTCTGCTGGAATCCGAGCGTCGTGAAAAAATGAAAGCTGCCGAGCAACGCCGCGAACAGCGTGATGCATTGCGGGATAAAACAGTTGCCGAGATTCATCATATCCCGTTGGGCAACATGGCCGCGCAGCCGGAACAAGCTGAGCCTGAAAGCCTTGTCGATGAGGCAGACTCAGATGCTGAAGATGAAAGCGGCCACCCGGCTGTGGATATTTACCTGGATGAGGCCTCACGCATCGTTGCTGATGTCAGTCTGCTGCAAGGGCAGGGACGGGTGCTGGCAGATCGAAGCAAGGTTTCCTTGTTACTGACTGCTGCCGCCAGCGACAAGGATCAAAACAGCGAATCTGAAGCACTGATCAGCGCAGTGGAAATCAAGCCGGGGACGCAGCTGCAGCCAGAAGGCTGATGGTCGCTGAAGGCAACTGCATCGATGCCATTGAAGTGCCCATCCCATCCGGGATTGGGCGTGGCAGTCTGCTATTAAGATTAACTGCCGGACTGACTGGCATACTGAAAAAACAGAAGGCATCCGGGCCTGCTGAACTAACGATGTGACCAGTCCGCATCAGTGCATTGTCGCGGTGGCGGTTTGCTGTCCGCTGCGACAACTGTTCGATTATCAATGGAATGCTCCACAAGCCCCGCAACCCGGGGCTTTGGTTTGGGTGCCATTTGGCAATCGCCACCTGCCCGGAGTGGTGGTGGAACGGCGTGACCATAGTCCCCAGGCACTGAAACCCATCAGCAGTTGTGATCTTGACTTGCAACTGCAGCAACCACTGCTGCAGCTGCTGCGCTGGTGCTGGCGCTATTATCACCATCCGCCAGGTGAGGTCATCGCTGCCGCGCTACCGACTTGTATTCGTCAAGCCAAAGCGCTGCCGGTCGAGACCGATCAACTGTATGCCTTATCAGCCGCAGGCAGCAACATGAACAGTTCTGCTTTGCGCACTAAACCGGCCCAGCAGGCGCTGTGGATGTTGTTGCAACAAGCCCCGCAAAGTCGCGAACAACTTGACCAACAACTGCCTAATTGGCGGCGCAGCTGGCGTTTGCTGTGCGCCGCCGATCTGGTCGAGCGGCGTTCGTTGTCAGTGCCGCCGATCGCTTCAGATTTGGGCTTTGCACAGGCGCAGGAGTGGCAAGCCAACGCCGAGCAAGAGCAGGCTTTGGCAGTCTTGTGTGGCGCGCAAGCAGCAGCGGGTTACCAATGCGTGTTGCTGGATGGCGTTACCGGCAGCGGCAAGACCCTGCTGTACATCGAGACCATCAAACGGTTGCTGCAACAGGGCGGGCAGGCACTGCTGCTGGTGCCGGAAATAGGTCTGGTGCAGCAATTGCGCGAGGAGTTGCAACAATTCCTCGGTTGTGAAGTTGCGGTGTATCACTCTGGCCTGACCGATGTGCAGCGGGCCCGCTGCTGGCTGCAGGTCAAAACCGGTCGTCAGCGCATCGTCATTGGTACACGCTCCAGCGTGTTTTTGCCATTTTCTGATTTGCGCGTGCTACTGGTGGATGAGGAGCACGACCATGCCTACAAACAGTTTGAGGGTTTTCCCTATCATGCCCGTGATGTTGCCATCAAACGGGCCTACGAGCTGAACATTCCTATCGTGCTTGGTTCGGCGACACCGTCACTGGAAAGCCTGCACAATGTCTCGCAGCGTCGTTTTCGGCAGGTGCAATTGAAAAACCGCTATGGTTCAGGTACCCAGCCGCACTGGCAATTACTGGATCAGCGTGAGCACATTCGTGCTCCCGGAGCAGGCACGATCTTGCATCCTCGAGCTGCCGCAGCAATCCAAGACGCACTGGCGGCAGATCAGCAGGTACTGGTGTTTCTGAACCGTCGTGGTTATGCCCCATTGCTGCAATGCCCGGCCTGCGGCTGGTCGGCCGATTGCCCTCGCTGTGCGGTCGATGAACGCCATCTGCACATGAACTGGCATCGCAGTCAACGGCGGCTGATTTGTCACCATTGCAGCCATGAGCAGCCACAACCCCGAATCTGCCCGGCCTGTGGCGAACCTGACATTGCCGCCATTGGTGCTGGTACCGAAAAGCTGGAAGATCAATTGCAACAGACCTTTGCTGAATATCCGGTACATCGCATTGACAGCGATAACATGAGCCGCCGGGACGCCATGCTGGACTTGCGCGAGCAGGTCCTCAACGGGCAACCATGTATTCTTGCGGGCACGCAGATGATCAGCAAGGGTCACCATTTTCCCGGAATCTCGCTGGTGTTGGTACTGGATGCGGACCAAGCCTTGTTCAGCGCAGATTTCAGGGCCACGGAGCGACTGGCCCAGCAGCTGATCCAGGTCGGCGGGCGCTGTGGTCGCGGCAGCAGCGAGGGGCGCATTCTGGTGCAGACCCATCAGCCCGAACATGCTCTGCTGGGTGAACTGACTCAGCGCGGCTATCATGCGGTGGCGGCCAGCCTGTT
Organism: Gammaproteobacteria bacterium; assembly: GCA_021772955.1. Taxonomy (GTDB): domain Bacteria; phylum Pseudomonadota; class Gammaproteobacteria; order Xanthomonadales; family Wenzhouxiangellaceae; genus JAHJQV01. The sequence continues at coordinate 29,250 of JAJFKZ010000077.1, forward strand.
AGAGGAGCGGCGATTGATGCAACTGCCGCCGTGGACCTATCAGGCGGTGCTGAAAGTGGAATCAGCCCGGCGCGATCAAATCAAAGGGTTTCTGGCCGAAGCCGCTGGTTTGGCCGCGAGCATGCCGCAAGTGCAGCAACATCAGGTACAGATTATGGGGCCGATCCCGGCCATGCTGGAACGCAAGGCCGGACGCTTTCGCTATCAGCTGTGGCTGCAGTCGGCGCGTCGCGATGTGTTACAGGCCTTCATGCAGGACTGGATAGCGCAAGTCGATGTGTTGAAATCCGGCCGTCAGCTGCGCTGGCGACCGGATGTGGATCCTTTGGAAATGTAGTCTGGCGAAGGTTATTTTTGATTGACGTAGTGGTCCTTCAATCTGACAATGACGGGTTCAGCGCTGCTGTGGTGTTGTGCTGCAAGGCGCCGTGCGCAGGTAATGGCCGTCGCCCTTGGCCAGCACGGTAACACCGCAGCGCGACGCCACAGCAGCGCCCGCAGGGTTGGCCGGTCAGAGTCCATGGCGGCGTTGCGACGCTGGTAAAGGACTAAGGCCATTCACTGCGCGCCGCGCCTGGCCCTGAACGCTGACCGACCAACTGTATCCGTCATTATCAGGCTGGAGGACCACTAGTGGTCCTTCAAACTGATAATGGCGGGTTCAGCGCTGCTGTGGTGTTGTGCTGCAAGGCGCCGTGCGCAGGTAATGGCCGTCGTCCTTGGCCAGCACGGTAACACCGCAGCGCGACGCCACAGCAGCGCCCAAAGGGTTGGCCGGTCAGCGCTCATGGCGGCGTTGCGACGCTGGTAAAGGACTAAGGCCATTCACTGCGCGCCGCGCCTGGCCCTGAACGCTGACCGACAACTGTATCCGTCATTATCAGATTGAAGGACCACTAGTCCTCCGCCAACCAGGTTTCATGGACGTGCAACCAGATCAGCCCGTTTGGCGCAGAATCATCCAGCACGAACAGCACAGTGCTCAGGCGACCCAACGGTTCCTGCGTCACACTGCCCTGCCATTCCTCATACATGAACACTGCCGTATTCTCAAAGATGCTTGCCAGCCGAACATTACGTATCTCCAGGGTTGTTTCAGGATCCGAGCCATGCTGCTGACGCACTGCATTGATTATTGCTGCGCGACGCAGCAAATTGCTATTGGGCATGATGATATGAAAATCTTCGTGCATGGCTTGTTCAAAACGAGCAAAGCCCGATTCCTTGAGTAGGCCTCGATACCAGTCCTGGAAAAACTGGTGCAACTGTACGATCTCGGTTTCTGCACGTTGTAACAGTTCGGCCTGGGGCATGACAATACTCTCCTGGTTCAGGTCAGTCAGGTTTTGGCCCGGTTGGGCTTGCAGCATCAAGGGCAACAACAGCCCGGTCATGCCCAACAACAGCCTCGTATAAGACCGCCTCACATAACAACACGCCAACCCACCGCATCGAATGGTGATGATCGGTAACTGCATATTCACGTTTTTCAACAAAACCAATACGAATGATATTAGATCATATTCATGCCATAATCACTACTGCCAAGTCTGAGATAAAAATAATGACATTACTCAAGGCAAGTTTGCTCTCCCTCCAGATCGTATGCATCAGCGCCGTCGGCCACGCCCAGACAGTTGATCAGTCGCGCGGCACGGATGCAGCGGTGGACTATTCATCGCTGCAGGGTTTTGCGCCCTGGGATGACCGCAATTATCTACTTAACAGTTCCGATCTGGCACTGCTGGCGCCCAATGAGTCCGAGTTGATCAGTCCGGTGCCGGTGTTTTTTCGGGTCATGTACCGATTGGAAAACTCAGACACTGACCGCACCGGCCCGGTGCAGTATCCGCGCGCATTGCTGAACTACTATCGCATGCGTTTTTCCGGCTATCTTATCGATGGCGAGATCTTTCATGATGTCACCTATGTCAGCGATAGCGGCTATCAGGTACGCT
>JAJFKZ010000078.1 GCA_021772955.1 Gammaproteobacteria bacterium
TTACTTAGTTAGATTGTGGTAAGACTTATGTCGAAGCTTGCCGCACTGAAAATTCTCAGTGTCAGGGGTGTATCTGATTATTACCATTTTAGGGAACAATGCCATGTCGAATTTGCTTGTAAGCACACTTCACCACCAAACCAATCTCTCGCAAACAACCAACCCTCACCACCAAGCACTCATGGCATCAGCACAGCGACTGCTGCAACGTTTTGGCGTCTGTGTACTGCTGCTGTTGTCGTGCATGTCGGTTGTGCACGCTCAGCAGCTGCGACCAGGTGTCGGCAGCGGCTCGGGTGCTGTGGTCACCGCCATCGATGGTGTTGAGCGTCCAGTACCTGCCAACAGTGAAGCAGGCACGGTGCGCGGCGGCGCCAGCTCGGTGCCACCGATGACGAGTTCCATACTGGCAAGCTTACCGGGCGTGCGTCTGCAGGGTAGTAGCAGTAGTAGTCGTGCACCTGCTGCGATGACAAATGCTGTCGGCGCCGTGACGTTTGATGACGATGTGACGCCTGACATCATCTTTGGCAGCGGAAATCTCAATGGCGGATTCACCATCGCCCGTCAGAACGGAGTGGAGATCGGGCTACGTGGCAAGCTCCGTTTCAATGCTTCAGGTAATCCGGAAAACACTTTCAACAGCAACGGTGACGGTACCTACAGCTTCAATACCGGTGTCGCGCCTACGCGAAGCTCTCCAACTCCTGAATGGGCATTCGAATGGTCGATCAATACCAATCACGACGACAACAGCGGATTGGTGCTGAATGGATTGACCTACGAACTGGGACTTGATGCAGACCCCGGTCTGGGCACTGATTTCCTCATTTTTGATAATATAACCCCATCTGGTGCGGTGCCATTTTTTGACCACGCCATCGGTGACAACAGCACCGGCAACGGCGCCGGTTCGGAGGCTCAGGACGGTACTGAGTACCAAACCCTGCTTGCCAATAAAAATGTGGCGCAGAACTCCTGGCGTTATGACTTTTTTCTGAGCGGCCCGTTGGCAGCCTTTGACCCGACTGTCGATGGCCGTTACACCATTTATCTTCAGGCCATGGACGGTACTAACATTGTCGCCAGAAGCGAGATTGAAATACTGGTAGGCAATGCGCCGGTGGACATCGTCGTGCAATCCACTACTGTAGAGGGCGTGACACCCAGCGCTGTCGACAATGACTACACACGCATCAACAATGCAATCCAGGGTGCAGTATCCGGCTCGCGCATCCAGCTTGAGGGTGTATTCGACTGGACCGAGCCGAATGCATTTGCCAGTTGGGTTGATGGCTCAGACGCCACCCCTGATAACGGTGATGATTTCAGCATCACCTACCCCGCCAACCGAAACGACATCACGCTGACGGCCAATGCACTGGGTGATGCCGTGATCCTCGGTCCGGGTGACCTGGCCTCTCAGGACCTGGAAGCCTTTGTAGTGGTATCCAGCCTCGAGAACCGGGGATTGGAATTTTCCAACTTGCAGATTGAAGGTTTTGATCTCGGCATCGGCATGTTTCATGCCGGTGGTACAGTCAATGCCTATGACAATACCCGTCTAGTCAATAACCACATCATTATGCCCACTGATATCGCCGGTAACGCGGCAGCGGGTGAAAGTTTCCAGAACATCGGCATTCATTTTGCCTTTGGTGACGATCAATGGATTGCGGGCAATCTCATCGACATTCCCGGTGATGGCTCATCCACCGCATCAACGTCATCCGCCGACGTGGCCATGCAGTCCAATACCAGCAGTGGTGCTTACGAGGGATTGATCATTGAGGACAATCAGGTACGCATCCTCAATGCACCCAGTGCCAGCCCGCAATCGGTGCTGGGTATCTGGGAAAACAGCAACGCCTTCCAGCGCAACATCATCGTGCGCAACAACCGGTTTGTGAATCTGGCAGCTGGCAATAGTCCGACTGCCAATCGTCAGGCGGGTTTCAGAATCACCGCACAGTCTTCTACCACGAGCAGCAATGGCTCGATCTGGAGTGGCAACCTTGTCAGTGGGGCCAACGTGGGCTTCGAATGGCTGCCGGGTCGTTTCGGTGCTAATTGGAGCACACGCGGACCGCTGGCATTCATCGCCAACAGTGCCATCGATAATGCCGTTGGTGTGCGCCTGGATTCCAACGGTTCGGCCGATTTCAAATGCAATATCATCAGCGGCAACGCTACTGCCGGGATCGAAAACATCAATGCCAATCAAACCGTGGCCTCGGATGCCACAGTCAACTGGTGGGGCTGCAACGAAGGCCCTGGCGCTGGTAGCTGCAATCCAATCAGCGGTGGCGGTGTGGCTAGCGGCAACTGGTTGTTGTTTGAACTGGATGCCAATCCGGTCAACATCACCAACGGTGCCAGCAGCAGTCTGACAGCCTCCTTGTTGAACACCGTTAACGGTGATGACTCATCCACGCTGGTGGGCTGCACAGTACCTGACGGGCAGGCGGTCGGGTTTGACGGTGGTGCGTTCGGTAATGTCGAACCGACCATGGATACGCTGGCTAGTGGTCTCGCCGGCAGTACCTTTACTGCGACTAATCAGGGCGTTGCCAACGACATCACCGCCACAGTCAATGCTGGGCAGAGTGCATCGACAACAGTGTTGATCGATACCCAGAACGGCGGTAGCCAGTTGTTCGTTGACGATGACTTTGCCAGCAACAACTTTGGCGATGAGGTCACTTTCCAGCACAATGCGTTGTCCGCTCCGGTGATTGCAAACGTTGGTGTGGATGCATTCGCCAGCATTGACGAGGCACTTGCACTCAGTGTTGTAAATGCCGAGATTTATGTGGCTGTTGGCGACTATGCGCCGGTGACTGTCAATCAGAGTGTGCAACTGATCGGCGAGAATGCCAATGCCATGAGCTGTACAGGTCGCGTCGCCGAGGCACGGATCAGCAATCCGGCAGGTGCCGCGATTACCATTGACGCTGCAGCTGCCAGTATTAATGGATTCGATCTTGACGCCATTATCGGCGTCGACAACAGCGGCGGTTTTGCACCATTGGCAGCAAACAATAATGTTGTTGCTGCACATCGAATTGGAATCGTGGTGCAAAATGCCAATGTGCCGCAAGGGGGCATTGTACAGATCGCAGACAATTGCATCACACTGGCCGGACAAACCTTTAGCTCAGAGCCAACTGCTGGCATCTTTGTCGATTCTGTTGCCGGTGACGGTGCGCTGGACATCCGTGCCAATACATTGGCAGATGGCTTCTTCGGTGTGTTGGCGCACGCCGTGACGACTGCTGTCAGGAGCAATATTCAGGGTGGCAGTATCACTGGCAGTATGCAGGGCATCGCTGTGGTGAATACGCTGGATGGTGGCAGCTTCAGCCAGTCAGCGCTGAATATCAGCGCTGTTGACATCAACAGCTTCTCTGGAACCGGCAGTTTCCAGGCCGGGATCTACGCCTTTACAGGCTCAGGCTCAGCAGCGACAAACACTATCGATCTCCATATTGATAATGTGACCATCGACGGCGTGCAGAATCTGACCACCAACTCTGCTGGCATTTCCCTATCTGATTTCAGTGTTGGGCAATCTGGCTCTCTGCAGACTGTAAACATCAGCAACGTAACGCTGAACAATAACAGCCCACGTGGCGTGCATGCAAGTGGCCGGGTTGCTGCTAGTATTGACAGTTCCACCTTGACCGGAAATGGCGCGGCAGGCACTGGCATGAGTGTTGTTGCCTTGCGGCCGACGACCGCTGGTGATGGCAGTGCCAATGTCACCATCACCAACTCGGTGATAACCTTGCCTGCCACCAGCAGTGGATCTTCTACCGCGCTTTCCACCAGAGATGGCGGCACCATCACAGCAACGGATAATCAAATCCTGGTTAACGGCAACCCTGCCGGTGCCGGTGCTCAGACCTCTGGTGGAGCCAGTGCTGGCGGTCAGATCGCAGCTGCCTGCAACTGGTGGGGCGATGTCAGCGGCCCGTCCGGTATCGGAAATGGTGATGGTGCCACTGTCAGCGGGAATGTGGTGTTCCAGCCCTGGAATACGTCAATTACCGGCCCGTGCGATGGCGCGCTTGCGCTGAGCTTCGATCCAGCGAGTCTGGTGTTTGGCAATGTCTTGATTGCTGCAAACAGCGACTTGACTCTGACTATCAGCAACACAGGTAATGCGCCGATCAATCTTGGCAGTATCACCATTGGGGGCATCGATGCAGCCAATTTCCAGGTGCTCAACGATGCTTGCAGTAATGCGCAATTGGCGGTATCAACAAGCTGTCAGATAGATGCTCGATTCACTCCGGATAATGCTGCAGACTTTGTTGCGACGTTGACAGTCAATAGCGATGCAGCCAGTGAGCCAGATACCGTGCAGCTTTCCGGCACGGGTATTGAGTCGGCCACACTGATGATTGATCAAACCGGTTTTGACTACGGTGATGTGCTGGTGGGTGACGCCCCCGTGAACAGCTTCACGCTGAGCAATGCCGGTGATGAGACCACAGGCTTATCACTGTCAGGCATTAATGTCAGTGGCACCGGATTCAGCATCTTCGGTGGTACCTGTAGCACCAGTACCACGCTTAACGGCGGTGACAGTTGTACTGTGGAGGTCGAGTTTGCACCCACAGCTCCAGGTGCAGCCACGGGCAGTCTGGATGTCAGCAGCGATGCTGGTGACGTCACTTCAACACTGTCCGGCACAGGTCTGGCAGCTGCCGCACTGGTGATGACTCCGACCAGTTTCGACTTTGATTCGGTACTGATTACTGAGACAGCGACCAACAGCTTCACGCTGAGCAACAGCGGCGATCCGAGCACCACGGTTACCCTGACAGCAGCGACGCTGACTGCCGGTACAGATGCAGCTTTCAGCATCGTTGGTGGTGATTGTGCTGCAGCTTCTGAACTGGTGGGTGACGGAACCGGATGCACAGTTGATGTGCGTTTCGCTCCAACCACCCTGGCTGGGCCGTTTAGCGGCACGCTGGAGGTCGGCAGTGATGCCAATACTGTCACCGCCAGCCTGGTCGGCAGCAGTGAACTGCCAGACTGGATGGATGCCTTCGACAATACGGAAGTTGGCTCAGGCGGTTTTGAGCAGAGCTGGACTTTCCTCGGTTTTGATGCCGGTTTCAACCCCATCGTTCCGGCAACGGCAGCAGTCAGCAATGGCTATCTGCAGATACGTGATGCCAACGCCGTGTTTGCGCTTGGTTATGTCGAACGCACTTTCAACGACACCCGCACCAGTGCGCTGGTGAATGCCGATGGCCTGGGCTCAGGCGCCGACGGCGGTGGCGGCCTGGACAATCAGATTGATCAGGGCGTGATCGCGCGCTTTGATCCAGCTAGCTTGTCCGGCTACGCTGCCTACATGCGCATGGAGCTGAACGAGCAGGCGCTGGTGTTAATCAAGTTTGATGCTTCTAACCTCGATCCTGCCATAGTCGATATGCGTGAACAGGTAGCGACTTCGGCAGACGCTGGATGGAGCATGGGCCGCATGTACGAGGTTGAGCTGGATCTGGTTGAGCAAAGTGACGGTTCGGTACAGGTGGTGGCTCGCGCACTGGATGCCACAACTGGTGTGGTGCTGTCACAACTGGCGTTCAATGATCCTGCGGCAGAGGCATTCAGCACCGGCTTCAGTGGTGTATTGGCGATTGCCAACGCCACCGGGCTGAACGGTACCTTCGACGGAACTGCCGCAGTATCGGCGTTTGCTTCGGCCGATCTTGATCCGGCTGTGATTGACTTTGGCAATGTGGAACTGGGTTTCATGGATCAGCAAACCGTGACCATGAGCAATAACGGTAACGATGCGCTGGACATCACCGATATCATGATTGAAGGCAGCGCTGCAGCTGACTACACATTGCTGAATGACAACTGTATTGCAGCATCGCCATTGGCGGCCGGTAGCAGCTGCAGCTTTGATGTTGCCCTTGATGCACAAACCACCGGATCGAGATTGGCACAGGTGTCCATCACCAGCGGTGCCTCGACCAGTCCGGACCTGGTGTTGCTGGATGCATCGGTGTTTGCTTCCGAGCTGATGCTGGATCCGCTGATGCATGACTTCGGCAGTGTTCTGGTTGGCAACAACAGTGCACTGTTCAGCTTCACCGTGAGCAACACCGGTGATGCGGTCACCGACATAGCACTGAGCGGCATCAGCAGCACCGGTGACTTCAATGTTGTCGGCGGTGACTGCAGTGCCAGCACCATGCTCAACGGCAGCGACAGTTGTACTGTGGAGGTGCAGTTCGCACCCACAGCCACGGGTCCAGCCACGGGTAGCCTAACTATCATGAGCGATGCTGGTGATATCAGTGCTGATCTGACTGGCACAGGTCTGATTGCTGCGGCACTGGTCATTGATCAGAATGGCTTTGACTACGGTGATGAACTGGTTGGCGATACCTCCGTGCACAGCTTCACGCTGAGCAACACAGGTGATGCCACCAGCACGCTGAACATCAGTAGCATTGCCACCATAGGCGCCGAGTTCAGTGTGTCCGGTGGTACTTGTACCGCCAGCACCATGCTCAACGGCGGCGACAGTTGCACCGTGGAAGTGCAGTTTGCGCCCGCAGCTCCAGGTGCAGCCACGGGCAGTCTGGATGTTAGCAGTGATGTCGGTGATGTCAGTTCGGCTCTGTCCGGAAACGGCGTACAGCCGACGCTGGCGATTGCGCCGCTTGCAGTCAATTTCGGTAATCAGGAAGTTGGTGCCAGCAGCACTGAGCGACTGGTGACGCTGGCGAATTCCGGCACCGCGCCATTGACGATCAGTTCTGTGAGTGCAGCCAACTCGCCTTTCGCGAGGACCGCCGGAGGTACTTGCAGCATCCCTGTGACGCTGTCACCAGGAGCAGATTGCACCATTGGACACATTTACACGCCGGCTGCGACGGGCCTGCAATCCCAGGCAATCATTGTGTCCAGTGATGCCCCCAGCTCACCCGACAGCTTCTCGCTGACCGGTAATGGCGTCATGCCGGCAGCGGAAGTCACACCGTCGACAATCAACTTTGATGATTTCGATGCGGTGTTGGTAGGTCAACAGTCTTCGCCACGGACGGTCACCGTATCCAATTCGGGTTCGACACCGTTAACCATTGACAGTGTCTCGTTGACGGGAGTGGATGTTGGTGATTTCTTCATCAGTGCCAACAGCTGTGCCCCTGGCAGTATTCTGAATGTAGGATTTAGCTGTATGGTGGATGTGGTGTTTGCACCGACAGACACCGGAGTACGCAGCGCCACTGTGCAGATTGAATCTGATGCGCCGAACAGCCCGGATAGCGTACCGCTCAGTGGTACCGGTCTGGAACCAGCCGCACTGGCGATTGATCAAGTCAGCTTTGACTACGGTGATGTATTGATAGGCGACACCTTCCCGCACAGCTTCACGCTGAGCAACAACGGAGATGTCACCAGCACGCTGAACATCAGTAGCATTGCCACCATAGGCGCCGAGTTCAGTGTGTCCGGTGGTACTTGTACCGCCAGCACCATGCTCAACGGCGGCGACAGTTGCACCGTGGAGGTGCAGTTTGTACCCACAGCTCCAGGTGCAGCCACGGGCAGCCTGGATGTTAGCAGTGATGCCGGTGATGTCAGAGCAGAGCTGGCCGGCACAGGTCTGATTGCTGCGGCACTGGTCATTGATCCGAATAGCTTTGACTACGGTGATGAACTGGTCGGCGATACCTCCGTGCACAGCTTCACGCTGAGCAACATGGGTGATGTCTCCAGTAGTCTGAGCCTGACATCCATCGTTGTTACCGGCGCAGACTTTAGCAATACAGGTAATGGCACTTGTACTGCTGCGACCACGCTTAACGGCAGCGACAGTTGCACCGTGGAAGTGCAGTTTGCGCCCGCAGCTCCAGGTGCAGCCACGGGCAGTCTGGATGTCAGCAGCGATGCTGGTGACGTCAGTTCAACACTGTCCGGCGATGGTCTAGCCGCTGCCGCACTGGCGATTGATCCGGCCTCTTTTGATTACGGTGATGTATTGGTTGGTGACACCGCCGTGAACAGCTTCACGCTGAGCAACTCAGGTGATGCCACCAGCACGCTGAACATCAACAGCATTGCCACCATAGGCGCCGAGTTCAGTGTGTCCGGTGGTACCTGCAGCATCAGTACACCGCTTAACGGCGGTGACAGTTGTACCGTGGAGGTGCAGTTTGCACCCGCAGACCCAGGCGCAGCCACGGGCAGCCTGGATGTTAGCAGTGATGCCGGTGATGTCAGCTCGGCCCTGTCCGGCACTGGTCTGGCGGCTGCGACACTGGCGATTACTCCGGTCAGTATCGAGTTTGGTGATGTGGTAATCAATCAGTCCTCAGCTGCTCAAACGGTGACTGTGACCAACACCGGTACGGTGGATGTCACTATCGGCACTGTCGTTGTGGCCGGTGCTGATCCGGGTAGTTTCACTATCACACCCGATAACTGCTCAGATCAGACGCTTGCAGCAAAGGCAAGCTGCGACATCGGTATCAGCTTCTCGCCCGATGCAATTGCTGACTTCAATGCACTGCTGCAGATACCGTCGGATGCACCGAGTTCAATCGATGAAGTTGTGCTGACAGGTGCAGGGCTTGCCAATGAAGCCGATCTGGCCATTTTCATCGAGCCAATCGATGAGTTTGCCGCCATTGGTGATACCTTCGGTTACATCATCATGGTCACCAATCTTGGCCCAGCGGATGTATTAGCTGCCAGCGTCTCAGGTGACCTCGATGCTGCGCTGTCTGGCTTGAGCTGGACCTGCGTGGCTGATACTGGCGCGAGCTGTGCCGCATCGGGCAGCGGTGATCTCAACGACGAATCAGTGGATCTGGCTAACGGCAGTTCGGTGACCTTCATCATCAGCGCTAGCGTCAGTACGACAGGTTTTGCTGAGCAACTCACCAGCTCGGCCACGGTACTGGCGCCGATGAGCCCACCTGATCCGGACGAGAGCAATAACAGCGATGAAGTCACCACGCAATCCGGTCTGTTCGCCGATGGCTTCGAAGGTTCGCCAGGGATTCCCTGAGCACTGACTCAGTAGTCTGCAGCAACAAAGGCGGCCACTGGCCGCCTTTGTTGCATCCTGGACATGTCCATTTGCTGCATGCGTATGGTCTGATCAAGGAGCCGCTGATACGCCGCAGTGGCATATCAATTCAGTGAACCACTATAATCGGCTGCTGATGTTTTATTCGCCAGATACCTTTCCAACATGCGCCTGTTGTTAGCAGAAGACGATACCGCGCTGGCCCGGGTTTTGACCGCGGGGCTGCGGCAGGCCGCCTACAGTGTCGAGTGCGTGACCGATGGCCCGTCAGCTTCGGCGGCGCTGAACAGCGGTGAATTCAGCATCTGCATACTGGATATCGGTTTGCCTGGTCATTCCGGCCTGCAAGTACTGCAGCAACTCAGGCGC
>JAJFKZ010000079.1 GCA_021772955.1 Gammaproteobacteria bacterium
ACCATAATAGGACCAGGACAACATGGTGGAAATCGCAAACAACACCACCGCCAGCGTCAGCACATACGGGAACCAGCTGATCTGCTTGGCGAACGCGGTTGATGTCAACGCCACGCCATTGGCGGTGCCGGTGGGATCATAAGTGCCGGTGATGACAATCACCAAAGCGGTAATGGTGCACACGACCACGGTGTCAATAAACGGCTCGTACAAGGCCACCAGTCCTTCGGTGACCGGTTCGTTGGTGCGCACCGCGGAATGTGCGATGGCGGCCGAACCGATACCGGCTTCGTTGGAAAATGCGGCACGTTTGAAGCCCTGAAACAACACCCCCACGAAGCCACCACCAATGCCCTCCGGACTGAACGCACCAGTGAAAATCTGACCAATGGCATTCGGCAGTTGACCCAGATTCATGAAGATGACCAACAAACCAGTCGTGACATAAAGGATCGCCATGAACGGCACCACTTTGGCGGTCACCTTGGCGATACTCTTGATGCCACCGATAATCACCATCCCGACGATGATGGCCACCACCAGACCATACAACCAGCCCTTGTCGGCCAGCCATGAAGCCTCGCCGCCGGTGACCGCCAGCAATTGCTCGAACGACTGATTCGACTGGAACATATTGCCGCCACCGAATGACCCACCGATGCAAAATATAGAGAACAGGACCGCCAGCAGCTTGCCCAGGCCTTTGAGTTTGTCGCTGCGCTCGGCCAGCCCGCGTGAAAGGTAATACATGGGGCCACCGGAAACACTGCCATCAGCATTCTCACGACGGTATTTGACCCCCAGCGTACACTCGACAAACTTGGATGACATGCCCAGCAAACCAGCCAGAATCATCCAGAATGTGGCCCCTGGCCCACCCAGCGACACCGCAATAGCGACACCGGCGATATTGCCCAGCCCGACCGTGCCGGACAAGGCCGTGGACAGTGCCTGGAAATGCGTTACCTCGCCAATGGCGTCGGGATCATCGTATTTACCCCGGATCAACTGGAATGCATGACGCATCGTGCGCAGGTTGACGAAGCGGAAATAGATCGTGAAAACTGTCGCTGCGAGGATCAGCCAGATCACCACAAACGGAATATCCACGCCGGCAATGGGAATGGCCGCAAACACCACCGAAGTGATGAAATCCGTTAGCGGCTGGATAGACTGATTGATGCGCTCATCGATACCCGGAGATTGCTGTGCCAGCAATGGGAGTGGAATGCTGGCAGCCAGCAGTACAAGCAGTTTATTCATAATGGATTTTTCAGTAATGGCGGGACAATGTTGATCTGTGGCTGACGGCGTCAGGGAACCACAACAACCGGCTTTTCCGCAATCTGTATCAAACTGGCAGTGGTGCTGCCAAACAACTTGCGGGCCAGTGGCGAGTTGCCCCGTTTGCCGACCACGATCATATCTGCATCCAGTTCCAGCGCCAGTTTATTCAGCACTTCGGCAACGTGGCCGTGGCGCGCATGACAGCTTACAGCAGTATTGTCCGCCTGAAGTTGGTCTGCGGCCGGCTTGAGAATGCTTTCATGTGCTCGCTGCAGCTCCTCTTCGCGGCGTTTATGACGTACAGCGTTCTCTTCGGCAGTATTGAAGCTGAAACGGGACCATTCAATCACAAATGCCAGCGCGATCACGGTATCTGCATCGACGAATTGTTTGGCGAAATCAATGGCTCGCTGACTGTTGTTGCTGTCATCAAGACCAACAATGATGGTTCTGGACATGACGGGCTCCTCTGAATCTGGTTACCGACTGTAGCAAAACTGCAACCAAAGCGCACACAATACCGAATCCGCACGCAAGGTCAAGTTTCTATCCACTTGATCGAGCAGCCCATGGACGGATTCTGCTGGTTGGGCCCGACACCGGCTTGGGCAATTTGTAGCGCCGCCTGATACAGCTCACGCGGTAGCTCGGTAGCGCCATCATTGATACCGCTGGCATCCAGCCGACCGCGGTATTGCAGCCGCAAATCCTTGTTATACAGAAAAAAATCCGGGGTGCAGACGGCACCGTAAGCACGCGCAACCTGCTGCTCACGATCGTACAGATAAGGAAACCGATAGCCATCGGCAAGCGCCTGTTCGCGCATTTTATCCGGCGCATCGTCCGGATAGGCCGTCACATCGTTGGCGCTGATGGCAACCACGCCAAAGCCGAGATCCAGCGCGGCATGGGCATCCCGCACCAGCTTGTTCCGGATCGCCTTGACATAGGGGCAATGATTGCATATGAACATGACCAGCAAACCAAGATCATCCGCCAGATCGTCCCTGCACCACGGCTTGCCATCCGGATCGGGCAGCGAAAAGTCCGGTGCCGCAGCGCCAAGTTCAGGTTCAGGGGTGTACTTCAATACCACGTCAGACTCCGCGTTGAGAAAAATTCATAACAATTTCCATGTTTAGTCAGTATAGGCAATAGTTGACTCAACCCGCTACGCTGGGATTGAATCACGGTAACTGGTCGTGCTGCTGCCAGCACCGCAAAACAATCGCAACTCTATGTTTTATATCCAGTAATAGCTGCATCAACAGCAAAACTAACACGCTGCACATGGTTGAGTCCGTGCTGCCGGGCCTGGCACGTCGGTGCGCAATTCACGATAACATCATCTGCATGAGCAAAAAAGTTATCAGCGAAAACTGCGAAGCTGCAGTGACTTGAAAAATAGTCAGCAAAAAGTGATATAAATCATCGCCTTTAGCGTCATAATATGCAATGATTAACAAAATGTTAGTCAGGCGTAACTTTTTGACTGTTTCAATGTCAATCACTACATAACAATTTCAGCAACACGACTGTATTGAACATGCCAACACGCAGCAGCAACATGACTTCAGCGAACTCTCACGCTCAGCGCGCAATCAAGCGCTGTTTGCGCGCGTTGGTGAGCGTCCTGTTCAGCATTATGCTGCCGTGTTCAATCGCCACTGTGGCACTTGCCAGCGAATCTGCCACCGAATCTGCCAGCGAAACCATAACAACTGCAAACGCGGACAGCAGTGTCTCAGCACACGCCGATGCGAGCAACCGTTCCAGCATGGTCAGCGCTGAGCCAATGCACTGGATTCCGGCCATCACCATTCATGCCGACGAAATCGATCTGTTGCTGGATGACCAGCAACAAGATTATATTCGTGGCGATTACATTCGTGGCAACTACGCAGCAAGTAATAATCTCAGCAGCATCCCGCCGCGCATGCACACCAGCAGCGCAGCCGCAAAACGCTCGCAAAACCTGGGCAACCAGTTAGTATTGCAGCTGCTGCCCGTCCCCTATGCCGGCAGTCCAGGCCCATCTTCGGCAGCAACATTCAGCTGGGCCTTGCTCAATGGTGACAATCCCGGTACCGCCTCACGTTATGGCCAATCGATCGGTGGCTTTTCAATGCCCAATGGCAGGCCCAGTGGGCGCGTACCGCTGACAGTCGCCAGCAACAGTGCATTTGAGCCGCAGCTCAATCTCGGCTGGCAGCTTGATGGCGGACAGCGCGACTCCACCTTCGCTGACCCCAGTGGATCAGGTCATCGCCTGGCAACCAACCCACTGACAAACTCTGCGGGCAATCAGCCCATGGCCAATATCCAGTGCGCACAAAGCGTGCTGACCAGTGAATCCTACAGCGCCAGCGGCTGTCGCTTTACCAACATCAATCAGCAGCAAATCATGGTTGGCCTGGACTGGTCACCATTGTCCGGCTTGCGCACCCAGGCAGGCTTTTTTGACAGCAGTCAAAGCGGACTGCCCGGCTGGGAACAATACAGTTACAACTCGCGCAACCTCGCTGCAGCTCGCAGCGGTGTTGGCAACCTTGCCGATATTATCGCTGGATCAGGGCAGCATGTCCGCGGCATGCAATTGGGCCTGCAGGTCGAACTGCTGCATGGCGCGAACGATCTTGACATTAGCGCAGGCTGGTCACGCGTCACCGATTTCCAGTTAGATGCACCGTTTTTGAGTGGTGCTTACAGTCCAGGTGGCAGTCTTGACGCCATTGCCAATCAGCCCGTCAGCCAGGCGGTCACGCAATCAGCCATGTTGCAGAGCCTGGGGCTCGGCGTGGTCGATGGCTCGGGCGCCACAGGCAGCGCCAACAATGCCGGCTACTACCTCGACAGCGGCTCGCTGGATGCTGCCACGCTGCAGATCAACTGGAGCAACGGCACCTTCAGTAGCGGTCTGCAAAGCATCTACCAACAGACGCCTTTGTTGCCGGGCATCAGCCGCGGAGAGGATCTGACCACCTTCAATCTGCACTTCACCTGGCATACGCCATGGCAAGGTGCGCTGAGCATTGGCGCCAACAACCTACTGGACAGTGGTGCCACATCGTCCGAGCTGCAAAACGACGGCACCATCAATAGCATTTACGGTCGCATACCCTACGTGCGCTACAAGCAGGATCTTTGATCCCCACCACTGATCGAATTCCACCGAATACGATCACAGTTCTTCCCCACATTGATGCCATGTGCTATCGTGACGCCCGGAACCATTCTTGACAAAAGCATGAAAGCAGCGATATTCAAAACCTCTTATCTGATCGTGATTGGCCTGGTCAGCGCACTGCTATTTCACACACCAGCCTTGCTCGCGCAAACCGAATTTTCTTCACTGGAAGAGCGCATGACCCTGCAGGAATTCCAGCAAACCGGGTTGGACAAGCTCAGCAATGAAGAACTCAGTGCTCTGAACGGCTGGATCCGCTCGCATTCGCTGGGTGGTGAGGCGTTTGCCGAAGCGGTGGCCGAGGCCAACAACCAGAGTCTTCCAGCCAGTGTAAGACCGGAACGCATGGGCTTTCTGGATTACAAGGGCGAGGAGAGCCCCATCCAATCAGTGATTGTCGGTGATTTCGAAGGCTGGCGGGGCGATACCGAATTCGAACTGGAAAATGGCATGGTCTGGAAACAGGCTGAGCAGGGCATGTTGGGCGTCAAGCCTACTGCGAATCAGAAAGTGCTCATCGAGCCCGGTTTCCTCAGCGCCTGGTATTTGAAGATCGACGGCGTCAACAAACGTCTGCGGATCAAACGCATCAAATAAGCCAGCGGCTGCTTGTGGCCAACTGCGGCTTGTAGCCAGCTGCTCGTGGCCGGGATCTCTGAACCCCGGTCCAGCTGTGGCAATCACCGTCCTGGCAACTGGTCGTGCAGATCAGTTTTCGGCTTCACGCAGTGCTTTGCTGGCAGATTTGATCTGTATCGATAACCAGAACAGATAAGCGCGCAAGCTCATGTAGACTAGCAAACCAGAGGCCAAGGCCAGTTTCACAAACGGACCCGGCAGGCCCAACATGCCCGAATCCAGCCACCAGGCAATCACAGCCGCCAGCATCAGTGCCATCGCGGTGTAACTGCCCATACGGATTCGATAGCGCCACTGCTTAAGCTGCTTGAGTCGCAGCGCCGCCAGATCGGCCGCTGACCCGGATTGACTGAGTCGGCTGCTGAAACCACAGTGCGGGCACTGCTCGGCCAGGCTGGAAATGCGCTTGCGGCATTGTTGACAAGCTATCAATGCCATGTTGCAACGCTCCCTGACTGTACGTTCAAGTCTGTATGATCAGCTATGACCATAGAACCAGATGGTCGCACTCAATCCTCCTGCGGGTATGTTTTTCAATTCAATGTCCCAACCATAAAGACTGGCCAGGCGTTTGACAATAGCCAAGCCCAGTCCGGAACCGGGTTGGGACACACGCGAACCGTTGCCGTCCTTGTCCGCACCCCGATAATGGCGATCGAACACGTACGGCAGATCCGCCTCGCTGATACCAGGCCCCTGATCCTGAATCTCAATCCTGCCGGGCGCGCTGATCACCCGAATCGTGCCCGATGGTGAATAGCGAATGGCATTGCCGAGCAGGTTGCCTATGGTCACCGCCAAGACCGACTCCGGTGCGATCACATTCAACTCCACAGCCAGATCAGTTGCAATCTGCAATGGCTTGCTGCCGAGCAATGGCCGGTACTGCTGTACCACATCTGCAGCAATGGCCGAGACATCGCGCGCATTGCTTTCTGTGGTGACGCCACGTTCGGCACGAGCCAGGTACAACAAGGCCGTGGTGATGTCCACCGTTTGCCGCGCCGCCCGGGCAATACGCAACAATCGTGGATGTGCCTTTTCCGGTAGATCCTGCATGCCCTGCAACAATTCCGTGGCACCAATAATCACCGCCAGCGGGGTTCGCAACTCGTGCGAAACATCGGCATTGAAGGCCTGGTCGCGCTCAGCTCGATCGCGCAACTGCTCGACATAGTGATCCAGCGCCTGCGCCAGCTCACCCACTTCATCATTGGCAAAATGTGCTGCCAGCGGCTGTGGCTTGGTGCTGGTAGACATGTTACGCACACGATCGGCCAGATTACTGACCGGGCGCATCACCCGACCGGCTGACCATTGCCCCAATAACAGCGACAGCAAAGAGAACACCAGCACCACCGCTACCATGGCAATAAGCAACTGCCTGGTGATCTGCTGATTGGAACTGACGTCATAGGTCAGAAACACCCAGAAATCATCAGCCTTGCGCACCGCCGCACGAAACTCGCCATTGGCGGTGGTCACCTGATGCACGCCACTGGGTAGATCGCGAAAATCGATGGGCACAATCTCTGCCTGACCAGGTCGCGTGACATAGCCTTCAATGCGGCTGTAAAAAGGTTCGGCGCTGGTCGGGTCGACGCGCAGCTGACGCAGATATTGATCCACCTCTTCGCTCAGCGTGTCAGAAATCAATTCGTCGGTCACGTAGTCCTGCAACAACAGTGCACTGATCGCGAACAATGCGCTCAACAGTGTGCCGAACAGCAGCATCGAAAAGACGATGCGGCTGCGCAGACGATGGCGGATCAACCGGGACATGTCATGATTGACAGAGTGGCAAGCAACAGACAGCAGTAAAGAGAATCAATCCGGGGCAATGATCCGATAACCGATGCCGTGACGAGTCTGGATCATGGGTTTGTCGAATGGCTTGTCGATGGTACTGCGCAAGCCGTGAATGTGCACCCGCAGGCTATCGCTATCGGGCAGCTCATCGCCCCAGACATCGGCTTCGATCTCCGCACGCGTGACTACGCGCGGTGAGGCGCGCATCAGACAGCGTAGAATCTTCAGGCCGATGGGGTTCAGATCAATGTTGACGCCGGCACGATTCACCATCATGGTATCCAGATCGTAATGCAGCTCACCAATTTGCAGTTTTCTGGTCTGCAGGCTGGGGTCGACGCGCCTCGTGATCACTTCCAGACGCGCTTCGACTTCCTGCAATTCGAACGGCTTGACCAGATAATCATCCGCGCCGCGCCGAAAACCTTCCAGCTTGTCCTCCAGTTGGTCTCTGGCGGTGAGCATCAGTATTGGAATGTGGCGTGAAGCCTGCGCGCGGATTTGTTCACATACCTCAAAACCATCCATGCCCGGCAGAAACAGATCCAGCACGATGGCTTCAAAATCATGGCTCAAGGCCAACTGCAGACCGGTTTTGCCATCCGCGGCAAAGTCAACGATGTGCTTGCGGTCTTCCAGATAATCACCCAGATTGGCGGCGATATCCGGATTGTCTTCAATAATCAGTATGCGCATGACAGTACTCAATGAATATGGATGATTCAGGTCTTGGGCTCAGCTTGGCGTAACCGACAGACTGGCAGGCAATCGGTACACATCTGACTGGCTGCATAGCATAAGGTTGCTAGTGCAAACAGCGCCATCCACTGACTTACTGCACGTGTCGATAAAAAAACGCCCAAGCAGAGCGAGTCGTGCTTGAGCGTTTACTGCCTTGTTAACCGTAATCACAGCAGTATTGTGGATATAACGTCTTTATACCCACGATCTACATTGCCACATTACGGGTTAATGTAAGGTTAAGGCGTAGCCAGGCACAGACACTATCTGCTCCCAATGCCCATGCCCGGCACGGCATCCGATCGTGATAAGTACTAGCCCGCATTATACGTGACCGGACATGGCGAGACGTAGCCAAGCCTGGTAGCTGCGGCGTTTCGCGACCCAGCGGGCCGCAGGCGTACTCGACTGTACGTTGAGGACCCGCGTCCGAGTGAAACGTTGCAGATATGGGCTAGTGGGACTCATTGTCCAAAATGCTGATGTTGTGCAGTTCCTCGTCCAGCTTGTTGACACTGCGACCTTCAGCCAGCTTAACTGCCAGGCGCACTTCGTTGGCCGAGTCAGCATGTCGGAGTGCCTGCTCGTAATCAATCTTGCCGGCCAGATGCAGATTCAGCAGGGCCTGATCAAAAGTCAGCATGCCGTGATGCTCGGAATCCCGCATGATCTTCTTCAGCTCGGCCACCTCGCCATGACGAATTTTTTCCTTCACCAGCGGCGTGTTCAGCAGGATCTCCAGCGCCGGGTGTCGACGCTCGCGATCGGCAGCTGGAACCAGCTGCTGGGCAATCATCGCGCGCAGGTTGAAAGACAAGTCCAAAAACACCTGCTCGCGCTGTGATTCCGGGAAAAAGTGCATGATGCGATCCATCGCCTGGTTGGCGTTGTTGGCATGCAAGGTGGAGAACACCAGATGCCCGGTTTCTGCAAACGTCATGGCATGCTCCATGGTTTCGCGGGTACGGATTTCGCCAATCAAGATGACATCCGGGGCCTGGCGCAGCGTATTGCGCAGCGCCACCTCAAACGAATCCGTATCGGTACCCACTTCGCGCTGGGTAATGATGCACTGGTCGTGCTGATGCACGAATTCGATTGGATCCTCGATGGTGACGATGTGGCCGGGCATGGTTTTGTTACGATGCCCGATCATGGCCGCCAGGGTGGTAGATTTACCGGTACCGGTGGCGCCGACCAGAATAATGATGCCGCGCTTGGCCTCGGCCAGTTCCAGCAATATGGGGGGCAGTTCCAGCTCCTCAACCGTCGGAATTCGCGTTTCGATGCGTCGACAAACCATGCCGATCTGGCCTTGTTGATAGAACGCACTGACGCGAAAGCGCGCATCCTCATTCAGTGCCAGCGCATACTGGCATTCATGGGTTTGCATGAACTCCTTGAGTTGCTGCTCAGACATCGATTCCAGCACCAGCTTGCGGGTCTGTGCTTCGGTCAAAGCTGCGCTCAATATCGGGTGAAATTTGCCTTCGATTTTCACCGTGGGTGCTGCGCCAGCGGTGACAAACAGATCCGAGCCGCCGCGATCATGCAACAGCTTCAACCAGGTACGTAGATGTTCGCTACTCTCGCTCATGCCTGAAACGCCCTCTTGTCCTGTGCCTTGCCAGCAGCTTCTTCACGGGTGATAACCCCGCGCTGCACCAGTTCTTCGAGATTGGAATCCAGCGTCTGCATGCCGATGTTTTTGCTGGTCTGGATAATCGAATACATCTGCGCCACTTTGTCTTCACGGATCAGATTGCGGATCGCCGCATTGGCGAGCATGATCTCGTGCGCGGCAACACGCCCGCCCTGCTTGCGACGCAACAGGGTTTGTGTGACCACAGCCTTCAGTGACTCCGATAACATTGAGCGCACCATCGGTTTTTCACCGGCCGGAAACACATCAATGATACGGTCGATGGTTTTCGGTGCCGAGCTGGTGTGCACGGTGGCGAATACGATGTGACCCGTTTCTGCTGCCGTCAGTGCCAGGCTGATGGTTTCCTGATCTCGCAATTCACCAACCAGGATGATGTCCGGGTCCTCACGCAGCGCAGCGCGCAGCGCGTCACTGAAACTGTGTGTGTCACGATGCACCTCACGCTGGTTGACCAGGCAATTTTGGCTCTTGTGTACAAATTCGATTGGATCCTCAATGGTGAGGATGTGTCCGGAGGTGGTCTTGTTCAGATGATCAATCATCGCTGCCAGGGTCGTGGACTTGCCTGAACCGGTCGGCCCGGTGACCAGAAACAGCCCTCTGGGTACCTTGATCATCTCGCGAAAAATGGTCGGTGCCTGGAGCTCTTCCAGGGTCATGATCTGCTCTGGAATCACACGAAACGCACAGCCAACACCGCGATCCTGATGATAGGCATTGACACGAAACCGGGCCAGCCCCTGGATGTCATAGGAAAAGTCGATGTTGAGGTCGTTCTCGAAAGAGGCGCGCTGATTATCGTCCATGGTGCTGTACACCAGATCCGAGGCGTCCTTGCGATCCAGCGACTCGAGGTCGAGACGACGAATATCGCCATCAACGCGAACCATTGGTGGCTCGCCTGCAGATAAATGCAGGTCCGAGGCCTTGTTTCTGACCGTGAATGCCAGCAGATCAGCGATATCCATTTACTGCTCCCGTTTTCGTTAATCGTGTCCAATTTTCAGTGCCTTATGCACACTACTCAACATGATAGCGCATTTACCATGCAAAATTGTTGTCTGCAGGTCACATTTCTTGCGCGTGAAAAACCCGGTTGCAAGCGCTGCCCAGTCGGCACCAAATGACCATGCAGACGCCAACCAAGGCCAGGCAGATGCGCAACCACAAGCAATCAGAACGCCCATGAGCATCCAGCAACAGCACTACACCGTGATCTGCAAGGCATTGCTAGCGGCTGACCATTACGTGACCTTGCTCGCCGTCAGCAAAACCCATCCCGCTGCTACCGTGGCCGAGCTGCACGCATTGGGGCAGCGGCACTTTGGCGAAAATCAGGTGCCCGAAGCATTGCAGAAAATGCAACAGTTGCAATCACTCGATGACCTGCAGTGGCATTTTATCGGACCGATTCAGCGCAACAAGACGCGCGCCATTGCCGAACATTTCGACTGGGTGCAAAGCCTGGATCGCAAGCTCATCGCGGATCGACTCAACGCGCAACGACCGGCGTCGCTGCCAGCGCTGAATGTGCTGGTGCAGGTCAATGTCGATGCCGAAGCACAGAAAGCCGGCTGTGCAGTGGTACAAGTCCCTGAACTGGCAGCCCACATCGCAACCCAACCCAACTTGCGCCTGCGCGGCCTGATGGCCATTCCGGCCAACAGCGATGACCCGCAGGCCCGCCGCCAGAGCTTCCTGCGCCTGCAACAGTGTTATACAGATTGTCGGCAACGGGGTTTAGACATGGATACCTTGTCTATGGGCATGAGCGATGACTGGGCGTTGGCGCTGGAGTGTGGCAGCAACATGGTGCGCATCGGCAGCGCGATTTTTGGTAGTCGCAATTGAAACCGGCCGAGCTGCTACTATTTGCAGATGACCAGCGCACTGGAGCAAACACCTTGGCGAGCAGGCTTGTTTTGCTGATTGACGCCAGTCGCAGTGCCGGTCAACTGGCCTGACGATCTGCTTTGACGCCGCTCTGGTCGATTACAATGGTGCGCTCAGCCAGTGGCACCATGGCGGTGGCGCTGGCGCTATTTGCACAGCCGGGTTTTGACGAGCTGATCATGGCTGCCTGCAAGCTGCCGCGCAGCATACCGAACAACTTGCCAATCCATACTGAGGACTTCAATCACCATGCAATTTCAGGCCGCCTTCGCCCATCTTCTGGAAACCCTGTTCAGTCTGTTTGCCGCTTTGGTGATCATGCGCGGTCTGTTGCAATGGTCGCGAGCCGATTATTTCAATCCGGTCAGCAAAATCATCGTCAAGCTGACCGATCCGGTACTGGCACCAATGCGCAAACTGTTACCGGCCATTGGCAGAATCGATACTGCCAGCGTGATCATGGTGTTGCTGCTGCAATGGATGGCCGTCAACATCCTCCTGTGGCCAGTGCAACACACTGTGTCCTGGCTCACCGGTCTGCACTGGGCGCTGCTGAAATCGCTGCATTTGCTGCTCATGACCTGGTTGATTCTGGTCTTCGCGAATGTCGTGATCAGCTGGCTTGGACAGCAGACCAGACACCCCATCATCCCGTTGATTTATCAGCTCAGTGAGCCACTACTGCGACCGATAAGGCGCATTCTGCCAACACTCGGCGGGCTGGATTTTTCACCTCTGGTGGTCATTTTACTGCTCCAGTTCCTGATGATTCTGATAGGATGGTCTCCTAGGAGCTTCTGATTCAATGAGGATACCGATTATGATGAAATCGTCACTACCAACCAGCTCCAAGCTGATCTTGTTACTGACATGCATGGCCCTGACTGCGACTGCCGCAGCACAAAGTTCGGCGGCATTCGAGCAACATGTGGTTCACTACAATGCCATGAACGCCAGTCTGCTGCCGCCAGAGGTGGCTCAGCAATACAATATTCAGCGCTCTACCTCACGCGGATTGATCAACATCACCGTGCTGGAAAAAGTTTTGGACCTGCCCAACAAGCCGGTGCATGCTGTGGTCAAGGTCACCGCCAGAAACCTGACCGGTCAGTTGCGCACGCTGGCGATGCAGGAAGTGGAAGAACAAGGCGCAATTTATTATCTGGGCCAGCTGCGCGTGCGTGACCAGGAAACATTTGATTTTCATGTCGAAGTCACCCCCGACGGCAGCGACACACCGCTGATAGTGGATTTTCGTCAGCAGTTCTTTACCGGCACCGAATAAGCCCCTGCCACACTCGCAGAAAAATCTGCATCTGCTCGCAAGCAGTGCAGTGCGTACAGTGCGATGAGAACCAATAACTGAATTGCTTCGCTGTGTTCGCA
>JAJFKZ010000080.1 GCA_021772955.1 Gammaproteobacteria bacterium
CCCGCATATTGCATGAGGGATTCGGATTTTAGGGGAAATCTGCCAAAGTAGTTTGGTGCATCGTCCGCAGAGCCATAGCTGGCTAAGGTTCAAGGAGGATGTGCCAAAATACGACGGCAGATTTTTCCTAACACCGAATAGGACAAACTGCACTTTTGCAATTTCGATCAATTCCGTTATAACTTATTGGGGTGCATACGCTTTTTTTACCTCAACGTCCGTCCTCGTGCAATATGCGGGCTAGGGAAGCTTACTCAAGCCCATATCGGTCGTGCAGTTGCAGTTGTACAGCGTCAATCGCGCAGTTCCCGGTCGATGTCATAACGTCTGGATGTCACGTAGGCTTCCATTTTTTGCAGTCGCAGTTCCAGGTCGCGGAATCGATGCCGCAGTTCGCCGAGCAGGTCTTTGGGCTGATTGGCCACACCGCGCCAAAAATCTTCGTGCTCATCGTCCGGATACAGGTTTGCAGGTCTGGTCGGCAGGACGATGGCCAGAATGACATAACCGATAATTATTGCTGTGCTAAACGGTATTGCTGCGATAACTGTAGCGACCCTGACCATGCTGGTTTCGAAACCGAAGTAGTCGGCGATACCTGCACAGACACCAGCGATCATGCGATTATCACGATTGCGGTAGAGACGGTGCGGGTTGTTGCCGCTGCCTTGCCGATTGCGTTGCTTACGGGTTTTCATTCAGCGCCTCCAGTCAGATTGGTCTGCGTCAAGAATACGTTCCAGAGTGATGATTCGATCCTCCATCTTGCGGGTCGATTCCCATATTTCCGTGAGCATCTGCTCGTCCTCGGAAGACAGCCCCTTGGCGGTCTTCATCTTGGCGATATAGTGAAACACGATCCAGATCGGACAAACCACGGTCAAGAACAGGATTAATAGAACTTCGGACATACTGGTCTCCTGTAATAGCTTGCTAGGTTAACTCGCGGGCCGAAACTGATCAGGATGACTGATCAGCTGTTTTACCGACTTTTTGGCGGCGTTGCTTCAATGCTTCGAGTTCGGCATTGACCTCGTCATTGCGCTCCAGATCCTCAATCTCAGTTCCGACCTGGCGCTCGGGGCGACCGATTTCCATGGCTTCACCGCGGGCTTCGATGTCTTCAATTCGACGTTCCGCGTTTTCAAAACGAAACAGGACATCAGCCAGTTTGTCGCTGTGGAATTGCTCACTGGCCTTGAGCTTGGTGCTTGCGTGCTTGTGGCGCATGACCAGGCTGCGCTGTCGATTTTTCGCATCTTGCAGTTTTTGCTGCAGTCTAGTGATATCGTCATTGAATTGCGCCAGATGCTCTTCCAGCAAGCTCAACTCCTCAGTGACAGCTTGCTGTCGCTTCTGGCTGATGGACTTTTCGTGCAGGGCCGCGCGGGCCAGGTCATCACGGTTTTTATCCAGTGCCAGCTCGGCCTTGCGTTCCCAATCTTCGACTTCCTTGTCCAGTCTGTTCAACGCTCGCTGCCGCTGCTTGCGCTCGGCAATGCACTTGGCAGCACTGGTTCTGACTTCCACCAGTGTGTCTTCCATTTCCTGGATCATCAGGCGGATTATCTTTTCCGGATCTTCTGCTTTTTCCAGCACGGCGTTGATGTTGGCATTGATGATATCGCTTAATCTTGAAAATACACCCATGTCAGTGCTCCGTTGTTGTGAATGTGACGATAAGGTATATGCAATATGCATGCCATAATTAAAAGCGGTTGTCAGCACCGCCGGGACAAGCTTGTAGTGGGTGCAATGCACAAGCTATATCAATGTATTTGAATAATTTGACAATAAAATGGTTGATTTAGCCAGTTTACTGGGATTCCATCTGCAATCAACACTTTGGTCATGGCTCACTATCGGGCGATGACAGGTTGATCGCTTTGTAGATGATAGCGGTGAGACATTTGCGGGCGATATTGGCACCATCTGCAGCAAATGTTGTCCAGTTAGTGCGAACCAGCACATAACAGGCTAAAATGGCTGGTTTGAATCACAACATAATCAACCCGGAGGAACTCAATGAAGCCGCTATTTAGGTTTTCACTACTTTTGATTACGCTGTCTGTGTCAGCGGCTAGCCTTGCACAAACCACCATTGCCGAGACTGATCCAGCCAAGTTAAGCTACTCGGTAGGCTATGACATTGGCATGAATTTACGTCGACAGGGCATTGATTTGCAGATTGACCAGGTCATTCAGGCCATTCGTGATACGCACAACGAAGCTGAACCGACCGTTCCCCGGGAGGAAATGCAGCAGATTTTGACCACGCTCAATGAAGAGCTGCGTGAACAGCGTATGCAGGAATTGCGCGCGCTGGCAGATGCTAACCAGACCAAGAGCAACGAGTTCTTGCAGACCAACCGGGCCAAAGATGGCGTGGTGGTGTTGCCCAGTGGCGTGCAATACAAGGTCATAACCGATGGCGACGGTGCCAGACCAGGGCCGGTGGACACCGTTTCCGTACATTACCGTGGTTCGCGCATGGATGGCCTGGAGTTTGACAGCTCATTTGCACGTGGAACCCCTGAAACTTTTCAGGTAGACAAGGTGTTGCAGGGTTGGCAGGAAGTTCTGCCACTGATGCGAGAAGGTGCCGAGTGGCGCGTGTTTGTGCCACCTGAAATGGGCTTCGGCCTGCGCGGACAGCCACCAGTTGGCCCTAACGAAGCGATTGTTTTCGATCTGCGTTTGATTTCAGTTGGTCCGCAAGAAGATTAAGCCAGTTAACTTTGTCTTGGGGCCGCACTGCGTCCCCATGGCTTAGCGTCTTTGTCGAGCTGGTCCAGCCGTCAATACCAGCGGTCTTGCTACTGCGATCGACGACGGTGTGAACCCAACTGCTGATCAAAACAGAACGTGTTATGGAACTTCATCAGATTCAGTCCCCCTGCATCGGCATTTGCCACTTGAATGCCGAACAGCTGTGCATTGGTTGCGGGCGCAATGTGCATGAACTTGGCGCCTGGTTGCAGTTTTCCGAAACCGAGCGCCACTATCTGATGACCGCTGTCCTGCCGGCCAGACTGGAGTCCCTGTTTGATTGAGTCGTGTGTAGAAGAATCCATCAGCGATGAGCTGCGGCACTCACTGCAGCGCAGTCTTGCGCTGGCTCATTTGCAGTCGGGGTCACTGCAGCGTTGGTCGTGGCCGAATGCTGCTGCTTCCAGTCGGCCGAATGCAGCCATTCTCATGCCGTTTTATTCATCTGCTGACGACCAGAACCGGCTGCTGCTGACTCGCCGTGCCCGTCATTTGCGTCGCCATGCCGGGCAGATGAGTTTCCCCGGGGGAGTCGCCGAGCCAGATGATGCCGATCTTTTGCAGACCGCGATTCGTGAGACCGAAGAGGAAACAGGAATTCGCGACCGCTACATTGAACCCTTGGGCAAGCTCGGGGAAATGATCACGATCAGTGGCTACCGATTGCACGTTTATGTGGCATGGCTGCGTAATGGGTTTGAAATCAGACCGGATCCCAACGAAGTAGAAGCAGTCTATCTGACCGATGCTGCCAGGGCCCTGCATCCACAGACATTTCACTGGCAGCAGCGCGAAACACCGGCTGGAATGGTGCAGATGCCGGAACTGCAGCTGGAACAACAGCGGGTGTGGGGCATCACTGCTATCATTATCTGGCATCTGTCCACGCTGCTAAGCGGTCTGGACCGAACATGATCATCAATTCAGACACACCGTGCACTCGGAGATACCCATGAACAATCGCAACAGGCACACCAACTCGCGCTGCAGAAGTGGCATCTGGATGGCGGTCGTCGCTGTGGTGGCGGTGCTGCAGGCGAGCGGGTTGCTGGCGGCTGATAGCCAGGACAGCATTACCATTTACAGCAGCGCCAGGCCCGGTGGCATACCCGCAAGCTTGTATTTGCCGTCGCAAGGTGCAGGCCAGTACCGTGGTGCGCAAGTGCCGGGCTTTGCTGTGGTGCGACATCTGCGCCAGTATGATCTGGCTAAAGGCGAACAGCTGTTGCGCGTCATGGACGTGGCGGCGTCGATTGATCCGACCACGGTGGCGTTTCGTTCCCTGAGCAAACCGGATACGCGTGTCATCGAGCAAAGTTTCGAGTTTGATCTGGTCAGCATGGACAAGCTGCTGCAGCGCTATTTGGGACAAGTTGTGGTGGTGGAACAACTGCGCGGCGAGAGCATTGATGAGTTCACCGGCAAGCTGTTGGGCACTACCGGTGGGTTGATGTTGCAGGATGACAGCGGTGCCGTGGTGACGCTGAATCACTATCAGAACATTCGCTTTCCGAGCTTGCCAGAGGGCTTGATCAGCCAGCCGACTCTGGTATGGAAACTGGACTCACCTGCTGCAGGCAGTCAAGACATTGAGATCGCCTATCAGACCAACAACATGACCTGGTGGGCCGATTACAATGCCTTGTTGAGCACACAAGACGGTGCCTGCCGGATGGATTGGTCAGCCTGGGTAAGTCTGGTAAACCAGTCCGGCGCCAGCTACGGGCAGGCGCGCCTAAAATTGTTGGCGGGGGAAGTCAGACGGGCCCAGCCAGCCAGCAGCGCCATGGCGAAGGAAAGTGTGGCGATGCTGCGCATGCAGGTAGAGGAGGGCTTCGCCGAGCAAAGTTTTAACGAATACCATTTGTACACACTCGGCCGACCCATTGATGTGCCAGACAATGCCACCAAACAGGTGGAATTGTTTCCGACCAGCAGAGCCATTCCCTGTCAGAAGCATTTACTGGTAAATGGTAGCCCGGGATTTTTTGGTGGCCAGCAACTCAGTGATGCATTCGTTGGCGCCACTGATGTCGATGTCCAGGTCCACTACCAGTTCAGCAATGACAAGCAAAGCGGGCTGCATGTACCCTTGCCGGCTGGACGGGTGCGCATTTCGGAATTGAATCAAGCCGATGGCGAGCTGGAATTCATCGGTGAAGACAGCATCGGACACACGCCACGTGATGAAACAGTGCGGCTGCATACTGGTAGCGCGTTTGACATCAAGGCTTCCAGAAAACAAACAGATTTCAATATCGACAGTCGGGCGCGCGAGCTGACCGAGAGCTGGGAAATTGAAGTTCGCAATCGCAAGTCAACAGCAGAAACCGTGTTGATCAACGAAAACCTGTTTCGAGCTGCTAACTGGAACATCACCCAATCAAATCAAAAATACAGCAAGTTGAACAGCAACCTTATTCAGTTTGAAATTCAACTTCCGGCAGAGACTGTGCGCACCGTGACGTACAGCGTCCGCTATACCTGGTGACATAAAAAAGGCAGCCACCAGGGCTGCCAATTTGATCGTTGGAGTGTGTAGTTAAAAGAGGTGGCAAATCAGCGGTGACCACGGTTGCGGTGGCCTCTGTTGCCGTGTCGATCACCACGGCTACCGTGGCCACGGCCATGGCTGCCATGGCGACTGCCACCACGGCTATGACCGCGATCATGACCGTAGCGATTGCTGCCCCGATAATTGTGGCGATAACCATCGCGCCGGTAACCATTGCCGCCATAGTAATAGCCACCACGGTTATAGCCACGGTCATAATAGTTGCCACCATAATGTCTCGGGCTGGAGTGCACTACATACGGCAGGGCATAACCCAGACCCACGCCCAACGCAAATACGGCAGCACCATTCCCGCCGTGATGACGATTGTGGCCGTAGCCGCCAGCCGCAGCATGGCTGCTGACCAGCAATGCAGCGATTGCGATAGTTGCAGTGATCAGACTATTTCTGTGTCGCATAATGTTCTCCTTGGCTGATGTTCAGGTACCATGTTACCCAGCACAAGTGAATCCAGACTGAACAGGATAGATTGATCATGATAGAAATCCATGAACATAATAAAATCAAAGAGATACGCCTAAACAGGCCGCCAGTCAATGCTTTGAATCCAGCCTTGTTGCAGGCCTTGCACGAGCACATGAGCGCGGTGCATCGCGAACCCGACATGCATTCAGCAGTGATTGTTTCCGGTCAGCCCGGCATGTTTACCGCAGGTCTGGATCTGCCTGAATTACTACGCTACACGCGTGCACAAATGCAGGACTTCTGGCGTACTTTCTATGACCTGTGGCGTTTGCTTGCAACCTGCCCGGTGCCAGTGGTCGCCGCCATTACTGGCCATAGTCCGGCAGGTGGTACGGTGCTGTCCGTGTTTTGTGACTACCGCATAATGGCTGAGGGCGAGTTCAAAATTGGCCTGAATGAGACCCAGGTCGGACTGGTCGCGCCAAGCGCAATCTTTATCGCTTTACAGCGTTTGCTCGGTGCGCGTGCAGCAGAACGACACCTGGTCAGCGGGCAGTTGCTGGGCCCGGCGCAGGCATTGTCGGTTGGCTTGGTGGATGAGGTGGTCGCTCCAGATCAGGTAATGGCGCGCGCCATTGCCTGGTGTGAGCAACTTGGCAAACTGCCGAAAATCGCCATGCTGGGCAATCGCCGCATGGCTCGAGAAGAATTGTATCAGTTGTTTTCAGATGCTGATGATGGTTCGGGCTTTCTGGATATCTGGTTCATGGAGTCAACTCAGCAAGCGCTGCAGCAGGTGATCGCCAGACTCAAGCAACGAGTATAGCGCCTGGCCAGTACCGGTCAGGCAATGCCAAGCCGGCTCTGAATAACGATGCACGGAACGAGTTTTGACTGGAAAAGCCGAGGATTGCGTTCTTGCCTGGTTAATTGATGACTAAGGGCAAAGACCCAGGCAAAGACCCAGGCAAAGACCCAGGCATCGAGCCATGCTGGAAAAGATTCATCGACATCCGATCAATCAGCCGGAGACCGAAACCGACACCACCTTGATTGTCACTTTGCAGGATGGTCGAAAAATTGAAGAAGTGGTGTTTATGCCCCAGGGCAGCAAGCTGGCCCCGTTTCCTACCAGCCAGTATTGGCGCAAGTTGCACAGCTCGACAGCTGGCCTGCTGGCTGATGAACAGGCCGCTGCGCTTGTACAAAAGCTGACCGATTTTCCGGAGCTGGCAGCTGCTGGTGAGCTGATGACAGCGCTGGGCGTCAACTTGCAGCCCATCGAGGCTGGCTGGGCGGCAGCTTGAACTGCTGGGGTTATTGGCATCATTGAGTGGCCATGAAGCTGTGATTCGGGACGAATCGGCGGTCACCTGACAGCCTGTCCTGTTAGAATAGCCTGCTGTTTGGCAAGGCCGGTTCACGTAAGCTGTATGACTTCTTATTCCATCGCTGCCGAAGCCCAAAGGCGTCGCACGTTTGCCATCATCTCCCATCCGGATGCCGGTAAAACCACCATCACCGAAAAGCTGCTGCTGTTCGGTGGCGCCATTACCCAGGCTGGTTCGGTCAAGTCGCGCAAGGCCACCCGGCACGCCACATCGGACTGGATGGCGATGGAGCAGGAGCGTGGTATCTCGGTGACCTCTTCGGTCATGCAGTTTGATTACAAGCAGCGCGTCTTGAATCTGCTGGATACGCCCGGGCATGCCGATTTTTCCGAGGATACCTACAGAACCCTGACCGCCGTGGATTCGGCGCTTATGGTCATTGATTGCGCCAAGGGCGTGGAGGAGCGCACCATCAAGCTGATGCAGGTCTGTCGCTTGCGCACCACGCCGATCATGACTTTTATCAACAAGCTGGATCGTGAGGGGCGTGATCCCATGGAGTTGCTCGATGAAGTCGAGCAGGTGCTGGAAATCAACTGTGCACCGGTGACCTGGCCAATTGGTATGGGCCGACGCTTGCGCGGTGTCTATCACATGCTGGATGACAAGATTTTGCTCTACAGCAGCGGTCGCAATTACGTCACCCAGGAGCCGGAAGTCATCGAAGGTCTGGATAATCCAAAGCTGGATGAGCTGTTGGGCAGCTTCGCCACTGAGTTGCGTGATGAGATAGAGCTGGTGCGCGGCGCCAGTCATGCTTTTGATCTGTCCGCCTATTTGCGCGGTGAGTTGACCCCGGTGTTTTTCGGCTCCGCGATCAACAACTTCGGGGTGGCGCCTTTGCTGGATGCCTTCGTCGAGTACGCGCCGGCGCCGAATCAGTATCAGACTGTGCAGCGCAGTGTCCGCGCTGATGAGTCTGAGGTCAGTGGTTTCGTGTTCAAGATACAAGCCAACATGGATCCTGCGCACCGCGATCGCATAGCGTTTATGCGCATCTGTAGCGGTGGTTTCGCGCCAGGCGACAAACTTTACCAGGTGCGCACCGGCAAGTTCATCCGCACGGCCGGCGCGCTGACCTTCATGGCTTCTGATCGCGGTGCGCTGGAGCAGGCCTGGCCGGGCGATATCGTCGGACTGCACAATCACGGTGCGATTCGTATCGGTGACAGCTTCTCTACCGGCGAAAATCTGCATTTCACCGGCATCCCGAGTTTTGCACCGGAATTGTTCCGGCGCGTGCAATTGCGTGATCCACTGAAGAGCAAACAGCTATTGAAAGGTTTGGAGCAGCTCTCGGAAGAAGGTGCGACACAGTTTTTCAAGCCCATCATTGGCAACGATCTGGTGGTAGGCGCCATCGGCGTGCTGCAGTTCGAGGTCTCGGCTTATCGGCTCAAACATGAATACAAAGTTGATGCCGCATTTGAAGCCGTCAATGTGGTCACAGCACGCTGGGTGCAATGCTCCGATGCGGCTGAACTGCGCAAGTTCATGAGTCGCAGTGAAGCTCAGCTGGCCTATGATCATGCCGGTGAACTGGTTTATCTGGCACCCAATCGCGCCAATCTGCAGTTGACCATCGAGCGCTGGCCCAAGATCGAGTTCCTGGCAACTCGAGAAATCAGCGCCAGTTGATGCAGCTGCACTGGCCAGGCGCCGACCGGCGCCGACAACTGCTACTGATTGCCTTGCCGATCATCGGCGGCATGTTCTCGCAGAACGTACTCAACCTGGTGGATATCGGCATGGTGGCCAGGCTTGGCGATACTGCACTGGCGGCGACCGGTATTGGTTCGTTCTTTAATTACCTGTCGGTGGCGATCGTGCTCGGTCTGGCCACCGGGGTGCAGGCCACAGCATCGCGTCGTTTTGGCGAAGAGCGCGGTGACATGGCGGCACTGCCACTGAACGGCGGTTTGTTGCTGGCAGCAGTGGTCGGTATTCCACTAAGCATGGTGCTGATTGGTCTGACTGGCGATATTCTCGGCTTCCTCAACGATGATGCCGACGTGGTGGCGCAAAGCACGCCTTACCTGCAGGTGCGCTTGCTGGCGCTGACGGCGGTGGGCATGAACTTCGCGTTTCGTGGTTACTGGAGTGCCGCGCACATGACGCGTCTGTACTTCTACACCATCGTCAGCATGCACGTGGTGAATATTTTTCTTAACTGGGTGCTGATCTTTGGTAATCTCGGCGCCCCGGCGATGGGCGTGCATGGTGCCGGGGTGGCAACAACGATATCCATCTATGTTGGCTTGATCCTGCATTTTGTGTTCGCCTGGTTGTATGCCCGACCGGCGGGCTTTTTACGCGGTCTGCCGGATCGTGTCGCGTTACGCAGTTTGATCAATATATCCTTGCCTAGCAGCGTCCAACAGGTGTTTTTCTCGGGTGGACTGGTTGTATTGATCTGGATATTAGGGCAGATTGGTACTGCTGAGGTAGCTGCCGCGAATGTATTGCTGACCCTGGGGCTGGTATTGTTATTGCCGGCTATGGGTGTTGGTATTGCCTGTTCCTCTTTGGTCGGGCGGGCACTGGGACGTAACGACCCAGCCGATGCACAACGCTGGGGTTGGGAGTCGGCGACGCTGATTCTGTTCGCCAACACGGCCATCGGGCTGGTATTGTTACTGCTGGCCAAGCCGCTGTTGTCGATCTTTTTGCAGGACCCCGAGACCCTCGCTCTGGCGCTACCGGCATTGATGATCAGCGCAGTGATTGTCGGTATTGATACTTCTGGTCTGGTCATCATGAATGCGCTGCTTGGAGCGGGGGCTAGTCACCGGGTCATGAAAATCTCCATCGTGCTGCAATGGATGCTGTTTCTGCCCTTGGCTTACCTGGTGGGGCCGGTGCTGGGGATGGGGCTTTTGGGTGTTTGGATCGTGCAGGCAGTGTATCGTTTGTTACAGACCCTGGCATTGGCATTAAACTGGCGTGACGATTTCTGGAAGGAGATCAAGGTCTGATCATGAACGATATGTTAGAAAAAATGGCTGCTGTGGGTTTTGGCCTGTTTGGGCTGGTGGTGCTGTTGGTCCTGGTCTGGTTGTTCAATGGCCGACAGAGGATCTTCCCGATTCGACTCATTGCACTGGGTGTATTGCTGCAGATTGCCTTTGCGCTGATCGTGTTACGCACCGGCTGGGGGCGCGCGCTGTTTGACGGCCTGGGTAATGTGTTTGTCATACTGATCAGCTTCACTCAGGCCGGCACCAGTTTTATCTTCGGGGAGATGGTGGACGTGGAGAAATACGGTTTCATCATCGCCATTCAGGTGTTGCCAACGATCATCTTCTTCGCCTCGTTGATGGCTGTGCTCTACCACCTGGGGCTGATGCAGCGTGTGGTGCAGGCGATGGCCTGGGTCATGACGCGCACCTTGAAGGTTAGTGGCGCCGAATCCTTGTCCGTGGCTGCCAATGTGTTCGTTGGCCAGACCGAAGCACCGCTGGTGGTGCGCCCCTATATCAGTCGCATGACTGAATCCGAATTGTTCACCATGATGGTGGGTGGCATGGCGACCATTGCCGGTGGTGTGCTGGCAGCCTATGTGGGCCTGCTGGGTGGCAGTGATCCAATCCAGCAGGTTTTTTATGCCAAGCACTTGCTGTCCGCCAGCATTATGGCGGCCCCGGCCACCATTGTGGTGGCGAAGATGATGATTCCCGAAACTCAGGAGTCACTGACCAAAGGTGTGGTACGCATCAAGGTTGAACATGAGACTCACAACGTCATTGAAGCGGCCGCCAATGGTGCGGCTGATGGCGTCAAACTGGCCATTAATGTCGGTGCCATGCTGCTGGCTTTTCTGGCCTTGATTGCGATGATTAACTATCCGCTGGAATGGCTGGGTGCCAATACTGGCATCAACGAGTTGCTGGGTCAGCCATTGAGTCTGGCGCTGATTGTCGGCTACCTGTTTGCGCCACTGGCCTGGATCATCGGCGTGCCCAACGGGGATGTGGTCGCAGTTGGTGGTCTGATTGGTCAAAAAATTGTCGCCAATGAATTTGTTGCTTATTCGCAATTGAACCAGATCAAGGATACGCTCAGTGACCATGCTGTGCTGATTAGCACCTATGCATTGTGTGGCTTTGCCAATTTCTCTTCCATCGCCATCCAGCTCGGTGGCATTGGTGGGCTGGCGCCATCGCGGCGATCGGACATCGCCAGACTTGGTATCAAGGCGGTGATTGGCGGTACCGTGGTGACCATGATGACTGCGACCATCGCCGGCGTGATTACTGCTTTTTGAAATCAATAATGACAGCACTTGCAGCCAAAAGCTGATTCGCCATACTCCTGAGCTTGATCTGCAGCAGTGCCATTGCATTGCAAGTGGGCGAGCTCGCGCCGACGATTGACTTGCCAGATCAGTGGCGCGAACAACATGCCCTGGACGATTTTCGTAAGCACTGGCGGCTGCTTTTTTTCTATCCGCAAACGGACACCGCCGGTTGTACCACCTAAGCTTGCAACTACCGCGCTACCAGCTACGCCAGATTTGGCCTGAACTCGAACAGGACAAACCGTATCCATTCCATTATGCAAAATTTCAATGTTATCGCCTTGTTTATCCGTAAAATATGACTTGTAACTGTCCGCCTTCATGAAATATGCGGGCTAGTGTATCCGCCAATGACCTTGATTAGCGCAATTTGCCGGTGTACGCCGGTGCCCGCAGCACAGCGTTGCTGAACAGCGTGTTCAAGCCGTTCAGGTAAGCGCGGATAGTCGGGTCTTCCGAGAAGCCGATGACCATACCTTTGCCTTGTGCTTGCACCATGACAAAAGGTTTCCACGCCAGTTGCGGAATATTGTCCGGCCACAGATAACCGCTCTGGATCAGCTCATCTGCGGACGCAAAGCGCACCACGTTGTTACCGGCGTCCAGTTGCACCGGGTCTAGCATGGTGTTACCGCGTACCAGCACGTTGACGTGGTCGGCAACGCTGGCAGACATCCAGTGCTCGCGATCTACGACCGCTTTCACCAGCACCCCGGAGGTGGTTTGTGGAGGCGTTTGGTCTGGCTCCAGCCATTGCTGGTATTCATCTGCCGAGCTGATAATGCCCGCCCCGGTAGGCGCTTCTGCCCCGGTTTCTGATGCTGGACTTTGCGGCTTCGTTGCACTGGTCACTTTCAGTTGCTGTTTGGAGGTCAGCAGGCCGACTTCTTCTGCGGCCGCCCAGCGCGCTGCATTGGCGATGGTCACCAGCACCCCGCCGCGCTCGATCCAGCCCTTGAGTGCAGTCAATGCAGGCTCGGCAAACACCGTGTTATAACCCTCGCCGCGGCTGTCGGGCAGGATCAGCACATCAAAATCATCCAACTGTACGCGGCTGATGTTATCCGCGCGAATGGGTGTGACCGGGTAATTGAACTGGCGCTCAAGCACGAAGCGCGTGGCACCCGGTGAATAGACGTCGGTGGGACTGTCCCAGGCCAGCGCTACTTTGGGCGCGAACAAGCTGGCAGTGCGATCGCTGCCAAAACTCGGGCCGGCAGTCACCCAACTGTTGTCCAGCGCGATAATGTGCAGATCGGGCCAGATTGCAGTCAGGCTGCGTACCTGCAGATGAATGTCTGCAACATTGTCGAGCACGGGAATGATCAGGCTGCCGGAGGGGTATTGCTGGTCGTTGATGGTGATCGGCAAATGGCTGGACTTGATAGTGATTCCGCGCTGCAACAGCTCTGCCAGAACTTGATTGGTGCGTCGATCCTGGCCCTTGATCAGATACGCGACCTTGGCCTGTGGCAGTGTCGCAGTAGTGGCCAGGCCGGCGCGATTCAGCAGCCGCATGTTGCTGGTATTGATGGTGCGGCTGCATGGCAGCGTGGTGACGTTGAACATCAGCGGCAGTGACCAGGCCGTGACATCGTAAATTTCATCGGCCAGACCGCGCTGCGCACGCTTGAGCTGAGTGGCGATGAAATCGGCATCCATGTCCACCTGCTGATCCAGCAGTACGCGCAACAGTCGGCGCTGCGGCTGGTTCAGGTTAACGACCATGCTGCCAGCGGCATAATCCTTGCCACAGGCACTGAAGCTGGCGTTGCTGATCCAGACATCGGCACCATGCTGGCGCAGCAACAAACCCAGATCGTGTGCGCCACCCTGGTCGCTTTGGGTCGGAATGATATAGCTGGCGGGACCACTGTTGCTATCAGCATTGATGGCACTGCGGCGATAGTCGATGAAGTTTTGCCAGAGCTGTGCGCGGTTTTCGCTGACCGTCTGCGCGGTGGCAATCGAGGCCACAAAATGGTGGCGCACGGTTTCCCGGTAACTGAGCAATTCGCCATCGCGACGCCGCACCACCAGTCCGCGGGCCGAGCCTTGCTCATAGGTCATGGCAATGCCGCCATAATAAGATGGCCAACTGGCGCCATAACCAGGATAAAAGGCATCGAAGACTTCGCGCGTGAAATAGTCAAAACCGTAGGCATCAAACCAACGCGCATTATTGCGCCCGAACAATTGCAGGGTTTCACGCTGTGAATTGACCAGATGCGGATTGTAGGGTATTGCCTCCGGCGCAAAGAAATAGCTGTCGTCCGAGCCCATTTCGTGCGCATCCACAAAAGCCAGTGGATACCATTGCTGCACGGCTTTGATATGGCCTGCAGTTTCTGGCTGGGTGATGGCCAGCCAGTCGCGATTCAGGTCGAACAGGTAGTGGTTGACGCGGCCACTGGGCCAGGGCTCATCGTGCTCGGCGGCAAAGCGGCTGGCGTCGGGAAACGGACCGCTGGCCTGACGAAACTGCTGCACAAATCGATCCCTGCCATCCGGGTTTTGCAATGGATTGATGAACACCAGCGTGTTTTGCATGACGCCATCGACCAGCTGGTCGTCCTCGGCCGCAAGCAGATGCCAGGCCGTGACCATGGCGGCTTCGGGGGAAGAGATTTCATTGCCATGTACGCCATACGACAACCACACCGTGGCGGGTAGTTCGGACAGGGTTTTTGCATCCACCGAGCCGCCAGCGGCCAGCGTTTGTATGTTGGTCTGAATGGCATCCAGGCGTTCGATGTTGGCGGCGCTGCCGAGTACGGCATAAAACAAGGTCCGACCTTCCCAGCTCTCTGCGTAGTCAAACAGACGAATACGCTCAGGAGCTGACTTGCTCAGCGCCTCGAAGTACGTTCTGATTTGTGCATGGGAGGAAATCTGCGTGCCTTTGGCATAGCTGAGCACCGATTCGATAGTCGGAATCTCGTCGCTGTAGCTGACCCCGGGCCACATGGGCGTTTGCACATTGATCGCGGCGCGTGCGGCCAATGCCGGGTGCGGCTCGGCGCCAATCAGCGCAAAAGTTGGCACAACTATCAGCACGAATAAAATCAGGTGCAGGATGAAAGCCTGTGCAGGTGCGACAGTAACGGGTCTCGGTCTGGATAAAAACATGGATAGCTCTGCTGCTAGCGTAGTGTTGCATCAGTCTAACAAGATTGCGGCAATTGGCCATGACTTCTGCCACATGTGCATGGCGTCCTGACGCGTAGAATGAAGCTCAGGGTGTAATGACAGGAGAATTGCCATGTGGAGCGTATTTGGCTGGGTGTTGCTGGGCTTTGCCATCTGGGCATTGATGCTGATCATGCATGTGGTGGAAAAACGCTACGCACCGGAGTGGAATGCCAGCAAGCGCAAAGCTGGCAGAAAACAGCGGCGCAGCAAGGTCTGGCACTCGATGTCGAGCTGGATGGATGATGATGGGAGTGAGCAGGAATCCGAACCGACCGCGGGCAAACTGCAACTGGAGCGCGAGCTTCGTGAGCTCAGAGAGCGCGTGCAGGTGCTGGAAGCCATTGTTACCGATAAGCGCTGGCAATACGAAGAAGAGTTACACAAAAATTAATCGATACAGGAAGTCATTAGCAGAGGAAGTCATCAGCAGGGGACAAGCTAGCTGGAATTAGCAGACAGACCCTGTGCGAAGCGTGATTGAAGCTATTCGCGGTGTGGAATGCCCATGGTGTGGAATGCATGGGCTAGCAGCCTGTCGGATTTAACGCTGACCTACTGCGGAAAAGTCGCCCATTCCAATTGTTTTGGGGCCATATTTTCCGATCTTTTTCATGGGGCACATCCGTGTGCCCGACCCCGGCGGGGCGGCATGCAGCCGTGCAATTCGGCAATCCTGCCGATTTGTCGTTAAATAGGTCCACTATTTGCCTCAAAAGATCGATAAATCTGTCTCAAACCGGCCTTCCCTCGCTACGATCGGTCAAGTCCGACAGGCTGCTAGCGATCACAACTTAAGGTTCGCTGC
This sequence comes from Gammaproteobacteria bacterium, assembly GCA_021772955.1. Lineage (GTDB taxonomy): Bacteria > Pseudomonadota > Gammaproteobacteria > Xanthomonadales > Wenzhouxiangellaceae > JAHJQV01. The sequence goes on from JAJFKZ010000080.1 coordinate 15,435, forward strand.
TCACGCTCATACCAGCCATCCTGGCTGGCTTTAAACACATTGCAACGCGTCATTTCGCCACTGTAGACGTGAATTGAGATGGCAACACTGGCCGTATCCGGGTTGCGGATGGTGTGATATTCGTGCGGTGGGATCAAACTGCCGGCACTGCCCGGCCCAGTGAGCATGGTGCCGCAGCGGTCAAACTTGTAGCGGCCGCTGCTTTGATCGGCCAGTTCATACTGCACCACCTCGATACTTCCAGTCAGCACGCCCTCAACGCACCACATGCCACAATGGTCATGAATCGTGGTGCCCTGGCCTGGCCCCCAGGTCATGGCCATCAGACAGAAAGCGTCTGGCTCATGGTGCAGCATGCGCCGCTTGTAACCGTCGGCAGCTGCTTGCCAGTAATGATCCGGGAGCGTGATGCTCGATCTGGTCAGCATGTCGGACAGCACGATGCGGACGCGGTCGGTGATTTGCTGGGCATCGGACCCGGTGACGGCGCCGCGCAAGCGCTGCAACAAAGTCTGTTTGCCCGGGAAATCGTCGTCAATGGTCGGATTGTTCATGACAAAAACCTGTGAATGGGTGGACCAAATCGTTCGCTGTCAATCAGAAAAGCATCATGGCCTTGCACGCAGTCCAGCGCCAGCATCTGATGCTGAATGGTGGTCTTGGCCATGGCATCGGCCAGGGTCTGCTGGTCGCTCAGTGGAAACAGCAGATCGGTGCTGACCCCCATGATCAATGCCGATTGCAGGCTGGTTTGACTGAGCATGGCGGAAAGGTCGCCGTGCCGACGGTCACTGGCATCAAACCAGTCCATCGCCCGCGACAGGTAGACATAGCAGCACGGGTCGAATTGGCCGATGAATTTCAAAGCATGGGCTTCCAGATAGGCCTCGATCTGAAAGTTCATGCCGTACACGGTGGTGGCAAATTGGGATTGTGGCTGGCGATCAAAGCGCTGCTGCCACTCAATCGCGGAGCGGTAGCTGATCATACCCAGCTTGCGGGCCATGCGCATGCCGGAAATGGGCCAGCAGGAGTCGCTGTAATGTCCGTTCTGCCAATTCGGATCAGTAACGATGGCCTCGCGTTGCAGCGAGCGTATCGCAATCGCAAATGGGCTGGCTGCGGCCGTCGATGAGATGCTGATGAGCTGTCGCGCTGCTTGCGGATACTGCTTTAGCAAAGCCAACGCGGTCATGCCGCCCATGCTGGGACCAATGATGCAGTGTAATTGCTCGATGCCCAGGTGCTCGACCACTTTCCAGCAGCCGGTCGCTATGTCCTCGATCGACAGCTCGGGAAAATCGAGTCGCCAGGGTTTGCCGGTGGCGGGATTGAGTGAATCCGGTCCGGTGGAGCCAAGGCAACTGCCCAGCGAATTGACACAAACCACAAAATACCGGTTGCTGTCGATGGGTTTGCCGGGACCCAGCATGTCTTCCCACCAACCGGCTTCAGGGTCAGCATCGGAAGAAGCGGCATGGGCTCCGGGTGAAAGCCCGGTGAGCAGCAAAATGGCATTGCTTTTTTCTGCATTCAGCTCACCCCAGGTTTCGTACGCCAGAGTGACAGGTTGCAGACTATCACCGCGCCAGGTTAGCAGCGGCGTGGTCAGTTTCAGGGTGTGCATGGCAGAATAATGCTGCATGGTACGGTGATGCCGGAATCGGCAGTTAAGATCAATAGATCATGGTAACGCAGGCGTGGTGACCGGCGCAGTTATTTTTTGGTGAACAACAAGGTAAAACGGTCACTCTCGCCGATTTCCAGATACTTTTGCTTGTCTTCACCTTCGGGTACGCGCAGTGTGGGTGGCAAGGTCCAGACACCATTGGGATGGTTGCCGGTATCATTCAGGTTGGAGTTGATCGGGCTTTTGGCGACGAGGATGAAACCAGCGCTGACGATCCGCTGAATGAGCCATTCCTGGTTCACATAGCCATTGCTGGCGCGAGGATCGATCAACTGCGACACCGCGGCCCGATGATCAACGATGCCCAGCTTGCCGTTGGATTTGAGCATCAGCCGTACCTGGCGCAATACTTCGGTGAAGGTGTCATCGGCGAGCCAATTGTGAATGTTGAGAAAGCTGATAACCAGGTCAAGGCTGCCCGGCGTCGCTGGCAGTGGCGTCACCGGAGGTTCAAAAGCCACCACTTCTACCCGGTCGAACCAGTCCGGATTCAACTCCAGTTTGGTGTTGTAGGCGTCCAGAGAGCTTTTGAAAAACAGCGCATACTCATGCTTGGTATCAGGGTTGAAGTGAGCAGCAATCAAGTGCCCTTCAGCGCGCAGGTAAGGCGCCAGAAGTTCTGTGTACCAGCCATCACCGGGCCACAATTCCAGCACGGCCATGTCCGGTTTGAGGCCGAAGAACTCCAGCGTTTGCTGCGGATGCCGATACTGGTCGCGCTGTTTGGCCGTCTCATCACGAAGTTCGCTGTTGATGATCTCGTCCAGTGTTAAGGGTTCGGTTTGGGCGCTGGCATGCCAGCACACGCTCAGGCACAGCATGCCGGTCAGCAGAAGAATGCAATGCGAAAGGTATGGCTTCACGTTTATTGTTTATCCAGTAATTCCCCGAAGTCCTTATATTCTGTGGTAAATGGCTCCACAGGTCAATCTGCTGCAGCGGCGATCTTTGCGGGCAATACTACATGAGTTGCTGACTACGGCAGCTGGCTTTGATTTATCACCGGACTGTTGGGACCGGCACGCGAGCTGGTGGTGATGCTCGCTAGCAACGGGTTGCCGGTGGCGGTCAGTCGGTTTCAGATTGAGCGATTTCCAGTGCTTCTTGCTGTTCCAGCCACTGTTGTTCCAGGACGATGTGCTGCTTGTTTAGCTCACCCTGGCGCTTGAGCAGCGTCTGCAGCGCCTGTTCGTTTCCAGCAGCGTAAAGCTCAGCGTCTGCGAGTTGCTGCTGCAATTGCTGCAGCTGCGTAGTCAGTTTTTGCAACCGGGATTCAGTGGCCTGTACGGTGCGGCGCAAAGGCGCCAGCTTTTGACGTTGTTGCGCTGCGTCTTTACGCCGCTGTTTTTTGTCGTCCACCGGCGCTTTAGCAACCACATCCCTGGGCTCAGGGGTTTGTGCCTGCTCGGTTTGCAGCTGTTTGACATAATCATCCAGACTGCCACGAAATGACTGTACAGAACCCGCACTGACATGCCACAGTTCATCCGCGCTGCTGCGCAGCAGGTGGCGATCATGCGAGACCAGCAACACACTGCCAGCGTAGCTGGCCAGAGCTACGGTCAGCGCATGCCGCATCTGCATGTCCAGGTGGTTGGTAGGCTCATCCAGAATCAGCAGATTGGGCTTCTGCCAGGCCAGCAGGGCCAGCGCCAGGCGCGCCTTTTCACCGCCGGAGAAATGCGCAATGCCAGCAGCCTCGGCCTCATCACTAAAGCCAAATCCGCCCAGGAAATTACGTATTTCCTGCGTGCTGGCTGCAGGCCGTAGTCGCTGTAACTGCAGCAGCGGGCTGGCTTGCAGATCCAGCGCATCCAGCTGATGCTGGGCAAAGTAGGCGATACGCAGATGCTCACCGGCGGTGCGCTCGCCACTCAGCAATGGTTGTGAGCCGGCCAGCGACTTCAGCAGTGTGCTTTTGCCAGCTCCGTTGCGACCGAGCACAGCAATACGATCACCCGGTCGGATTGCCAGGGTGACCTGGCTCAAAATCAGCGTGTCCGGGTAACCAAGGTCGGCATTGCGCAGATGGATCAGTGGGTCAGAACTCTTGACCGCGCAGGGCAGATGAAAATGATAGGGTGAGTCGGCCTGGGCGGCTTCAATCTGTGGCAGGCGATCCAGCTCCTTGAGTCGGCTTTGTGCCTGTCGGGCTTTGTTGGCCTGGGCACGAAAGCGACTGACGAATCGATTGATCTCTTCAACACGGGCCTGAATTTTGGCCGCCTGGGCCTGCTGTTGTGCCTGACGCTGCGCTCGCTGTTGCTCGGCATCGGAATAATCACCCTGATACAACACCAGCTTGCCGTGCTCGAAGGACAAAATGCGGGTGCAAACGGCGTCCAGAAAATCGCGATCATGCGAAATCAGCATCAGCGTACCCTGATAGCGCAGCAGCCAGCGCTCCAGCCAGGCCACGGCATCGATATCCAGGTGGTTGGTAGGTTCATCCAGCAGCAGCAGGTCAGATGGACACATCAGTGCTCTGGCCAGATTCAGGCGCATGCGCCAGCCACCGGAAAAGTCATTCACGGCGCGCTTTTCGTCGCCACTGGCGAAGCCCAGCCCGGCGAGCAACTGGGCCGCGCGTGCGTCGGTCTCCCAGGCGCGCAATTGATCCAGCTGGTCATGGGCCTGGGTGATTCCGGCCGTATCATGTCGGGATTCAGCTTGCGCCAGTCGTGCCTGGGCCTGGCGCAGTTGTATATGGCCGTCCAGCACATAATCCAGCGCCACTCGAGTCACCGCATCGATCTCCTGCTGCATGCAGGCGATTTGCCAGTCAGCCGGAATACTTAGCGTGCCAGTGTCGGCTTCGAGCTGCTGCTGCAACAGTTTCAGCAAGCTGGTTTTGCCGCAGCCGTTGCGGCCAATGATACCGATGCGGTCACTGCGGTGAAACTGCATGCTGGCATCATCAAACAGCAATTCACTGCCGCGGCGCAGGCCAAGTTGGTCAAAATGTATCATCGGCGCGCATTGTAGCTGATCAGCATGATCACATGTATGATGTTGGCTGGAGTCGGGCAGGGAGTCGCAATGGCGCAGGTACAGATATTGGCCTTTTTGCTGATTGCCATTGCCGCTGCGCATTGGGCGGGCAGCAAACCCGTGGGGCGCTGGTTCGGTAGCGCTTTGCTGGTGATCATGGTGGCCGCCCTGTTCGCCAATGTCGGTATCGTTCCGCCAGCCAGCGCTGGGGTGCCGCTGTACGACGTGTTGCTCGGTGTGGCGGCGCCAGTGTCGATTTTCCTGCTGCTGCTGAACGTGCGACTGGAGTCCTTGCGCAAGGTGGGTGGGCCGATGCTGTTGCTGTTCATGCTGGCTGCTGCGGCCACTGTCGTGGGTGTGCTGATCGGCGGATGGCTGACCGGGGCGAGCGAATGGATGGGGCCGTGGTATGGTCCGTTGTCGGGCATGTTCGCGGCCACTTACATCGGCGGCGGTGCCAATTTCAACGCCCTGGCGTTGCACTACGAGGTAGTGCAAAGTGGCAACCTGTACCTTGCCGCCACCGTTGCCGACAACATCGTTTCGGTAATCTGGATCAGCCTGTTGCTGCTGCTGCCGCAGTGGCTGGGTCGCTGGCTGCTAGCGCCCGATCCGCACTACCGTCAGCAGTCCATGCGGGACTTTGCCGCCGGTACCGAGGCTGCGTTGAGCCTGCATGACCTGGTCATGTTGCTGGCACTGAGCATTGGTGCGTTTGTGTTGTCACAGTGGTTGGCACAATGGCTGTCGGTTGTCGGAATCAAGGTGCCGGCGATTCTGCTGCTGACCACATTCGCGCTGCTGCTGGCGCAGTTGCCGGTGATACAGGCTTTACGTGGTGGCCAGCGGTTGGGCATGCTCGGTGCCTACCTGTTTCTGGCTGCGCTGGGTACGTTGTGTGAAGTATCGGCACTGCGCGAAACCGGCTGGCTGGGAGTAAGGTTGCTGCTGTTTGTGGCGCTGGTGGTGAGCATACACGGCTTGTTGTTGGCGCTCGCCGGGCGTTATTTGCGACAATCGGCGGAAGTGGTGGCGGTGGTGTCGGCAAGCACCATAGGTGGTGCCACAGTGGTGCTGCCACTGGTGGAACGATTCCGCCGCCCGGACCTGCTGCTGCCGGGCATCGTGCTGGGCAGCATTGGCAATGCGCTGGGGACTTATGTCGGCTTTGCGTTGGTGTATATGCTGGTCGACTGAACTGACTGAAACTGGAGTGTCATGAACAGCATTATCAATCTGAGCATCATCGCTGTTACGGTGGCCGTATCACTGCTGGCGTTTCAGCGTCAGGATCTGTTGCGTGAGCTGCTGCTGGATCCGTTGTCGATCCAACGCCGCGGCCAGTATTATCGGCTGGTGACCTATGGTCTGGTGCATGCGGACGCGCAGCATCTGTTGTTCAATATGATCACCTTGTATTTTTTCGGTGGTCTCAGCGAGCAGCTGATCAGCCAGTATCTGGGGCCGGCCGGCTATATTCTGTTTTATATGGCGGCGCTGGTGGTGTCGATCCTGCCCAGTTACCTGCAAAATCGCAACAATCCGCAGTATCTGAGCCTGGGGGCGTCCGGCGCGGTCTCGGCAGTGTTGTTCATTTACGTGCTGCTGGCGCCGTGGTCGTTGATCCTGGTGTTCTTTATTCCGGTGCCGGCGATCGTGTTCGCCGCGTTGTACATCGGTTACAGTATTTACATGGACCGGCGTCGCACTGACAACGTCAACCACAGCGCACATCTGATCGGGGCGGTGTTTGGCATGCTGTTTGTCATTGTCATGGAGCCGCGTCTGCTGGGCAATTTTTTCAATCAGTTGCTGGCGCCGCTGGCGGGCTGATCTCGCGCAAGAAAAGGAGGACAATGAAAATGCATCGTATGTTACTAATTGCCGTGCTACTGACGGCCAATGTCGTTTGGGCACAGCAGAATGCCATTCCGTCAGCACCGCATATCCTTGTTTACGGCTCTGCCTCAGCACAGGCCATTCCGGATCAGTTCAGAATAAAACTGATTATCAGCGTGACAGACATGGATGCCAACGCTGCAAGAAAGCGTGCGGAGCAAATTTTGCAGGAGGTGTTGTCCGGATTGCGTGATGCAGGCGTCATTGAACAGGATATAGTCGCCACAAATCTGGAAATTTCGCCAAAAAATACCTATGACCGGGATACCGAACAAGATATTTTCATCGGGACGAATGTGGGGCGAATTATCAGTGCTACATTTGATGATATGGACAGTCTGTCAGGTTTTTTGGAGAGTGCCGAAATCAATCGGGAGTTGCAGTTGGAAGGAGTGGAAACGGCATTGCGCAATGAGTTTGAAATGATGTTAGCACTGCGTGCAGAAGCCATTGCCGACAGTCGACATAAAGCCGAGAGGCTGGCGCAAGAATACGGAGTAACATTGCAGGGTATCTATAGCGTTTCCGATGTCGCTCCTAACTTTGATTACGGTATAGCTTTCGGCCGCTGGCCATCTCGATTGATCTGGGATAATGACTTGCAAGCACTGCAACGTGTGATGGTGACGGGATCCCGGCTGGATGATTCCGTCAGAACCTCATTTTCCACAGGCTACATCACCCTCACCGACAAAATCTACACTGTGTTTCTGATCAGCGACAAGGATGAATCATAACCATGACCAAACCCATGCACCCGGTACTGGCCGATGTGATCAAGCTGTTGCAGCTGGAGCGCATCGAGGACAATATCTATCGTGGCGAGAGCCGCGACATCGGCAGTCCACAGGTGTTCGGTGGCCAGGTGCTGGGGCAGGCGCTGGCGGCGGCACAGCATACGGTTGCGGCTGAGCGTTGCCCGAATTCACTGCATGCTTATTTTCTGCGCCGCGGTGATGTCAATGCGCCGATCGTGTACCAGGTTGACAACCAGCGTGATGGCGGAAGTTTTTCCAACCGCCGCGTGGTGGCAATCCAGCACGGCCAGCCCATCCTCAACCTGGCGGCTTCGTTTCACAAGCCGGAATCCGGCTTTGAACATCAGGTTGAAATGCCCGATGTGGCTGGCCCGGATGGCTTGCGCAGCACGCTGGAAATCAATCGTTCGATCATCGATCAGGTACCGGAAAAAATGCGTCGCTATCTGACCCATGAGCCGCCGTTTGAATTTCGCCCGGTGGAACTGCCGCATTTTCTCGCTGATCAACCGCAACCGGCGCGCAAACACATCTGGATACGGGCGATTGATCGCCTGCCAGATGATCCTTCCCTGCATCGATTGTTGCTGGCTTATGTCTCGGATTACGAATTGCTGCCCACGGCGATGCTCCCACAGGTGATTGATTATTCGCGTCAACAGGTGTTGATGGCCAGTCTTGATCATGGCATGTGGTTTCACCATGATGCGCGTGTGGACGAGTGGTTGCTGTATGCATTTGACAGCCCCAATGCGGCCGGGAACCGCGGCTTTACGCGTGGGCAGATCTTTACCCAAGACGGCAAGTTGCTGGCATCAACAGCGCAGGAAGGCCTGATTCGGGTGCTGCCCTGAGTCTGGCCGGCTGTTGCATGCCGGATCGTCCTTTGCCGTGCAGCTGACCACACAGTTTGGCTGCTCGCCAGCAGCCAGGTCCGGCTGGCTGCCGGGGGCTGCTTGCTCAGTCGGCGCTGGTGTGTTGCAGACTGGCCTGAAGCGCGTCGTTGAGCAGGTCTCCGCGCCAGCCAGGCAGCTGCGCGGCGGCACTGGTTTGACGATTGGCGATAAGCAACTCGGTCAGGATGCGGCGGCTGGCTAGCAGGGCCGGTTCAACATGCAGCTGCGCAGCGTGCTGTTTGACTGATTCCTGCGCCTTGCTGAGCAGCTGTTTTTCTGTTCTCGACAGCGGTGCTTCAGGTTGCAGCTGCCGCTCCGGTGGGCTGCTGAACAGGGCTTGCCATTGCGGCTTATAACGTTGACATACGCGTGCCGGGATTGATTGTGTTTGCTTGAGCAACTGCGTCAGGCTGCTATCGGCATAGCTTGGACTCGCAGCGACACTGGCCAGCTCCATCAGACCCTCATCACGCAGCACAAACGAGCGCGGCAGATCCTGTGCTTGCGCCTGCTGATCACGCCAGATAGCCAATTGCTGCAGCCGCGCGAGTGCCGGCGCATCCAGTCTCGCGTAGCCCTTGACCTTGCGGTACAGCTGTTGCGGATCGTTGCCACTGGCGGCTTTTTGCAGCAGCCACTGCATATCCTGTTGCAACCATGACCACCGCTCAGTAGCCTGCAGGCGCTGCTGCAGATACTGCATCAGCAGCGGCAAATAGGCGACATCATTGCTGGCATATTCCAGCTGTGCCGGACTCAGCGGGCGCTGTAGCCAATTACTGCGACTGGGGCCGTCGGGCAGCTGCTGACCGAGTATGTCGCCGATCAGGTTTTCATAGCGCATTTGCAACGGCGAACCGAGCATGGCGGCAGCGATCTGACTGTCATGGACAGCCGCGAGCACGACCTGATACTGCTGGCTTAGCACTTCCAGGTCTTCCGAGCAGCTGTGGATTATCTTGTTGATGCTGCTGCTGGCAAGCAAGTCCTGGATGGGTTGCTGGTGCTGACGCAGGGCCGGCGTATCCAGCAGCCAGACAGTTTGGGCATCGGATACCTGCAGCACGCCGAGTTGGGCGTAATAGGTTCGTTCGCGGATAAACTCGGTGTCAATCGCCAGCCAGCTGCGCTGCTGCCAGATGGAAGCGGCTTGATGCAGGGTCGCTGCATTATCGATCCAAATCGGTGTGGAGGCTGCCTGACGGGCTTGCTGGATGGCCTGCTGGGAGGCTGGGGCGGTCTGATCGGACTGGTTTATCTGCATGAAAATTTCATTAATGTTGCTTGCTATTTGGGTTTCGAGTGTATTATCGTGCAGTTCTTGAATTCATGTCAGGCAACCGTCCAGTGTTGCTGGTGTTAACATGGCATTGAACAGACGATAGTCGGGTCAGATACATCGGAATGGCCACCAGAAAGAACCAGCTGATCATCAGGGATGTTACGTATGAATGTGAAAGGATACTGCTTGTTGGGGATCAATGCTTGCCTGTTTTTGCTGTGCCTGTTGTTAGGCAGTTCCTTCGCGCTGGCGCAGGATCAATCTGCTGACGCGCAGACCGAAAGCAATACAGAGTCAGACACGCCTGCGGCTGACAATGATGCAGTTGCCCCGCAAGATACCGAAGCTGCGCGTCGGGTCAGACGACTTGGTGATTCGGCGACCAGCACTGACAGCTGGTCATTGGGAATACCCTCGGATTTGCGTGTACGCGCACCTGAACTCGATGTTGCGGTCATCACCACGCCAGACAGCGCACTTAACGGTCGCTTGCTGGCGGTCATGACCGTGCTTGCTGCCAATCCCGAAGACCCCGACAGTCTGACTGCACTGGATCAGATCAAACAGCTGGTGGACACACGCATCACTGAATCAGTTGCGGCGCTGGATTTGAATGCGGCGGCGGCTTACATTGGCGTCATGCAAGAGCTGGAGTCTGACCGACCAGGCTTGCAGCAAGCGCGTGAACAATTGCTCCAGTTGCGACAATTGCGCGACCTGAATACCCGATTTGCGGATGCCATCGCCGATCAACGGTTGCTCGGTGCTGATGACACTGCGCGCTCATTGTTGCAACAGATGCAGGATCTGGTTGCGACCAATCCAGTGGGCGGCGAGATGGTCACCGATAGCTCACAGCAGTTGCAAGCGGCATTACAACAGAAATTCAGCGAAACCCTCGATGAGCAAAAGTTTGATGAGGCCGAGACCTGGCTGGTTGCAATAGAAGCCTTGCCCGGCGCAGCGGCGACGGAAGAGCAGCGGCAAACGTTAGAGCAGCGCAAGCAAGGCGCATTGAATCAATTCATGCTCTCGGTCGATGATAATATTGCCAGCGGCAATCTGGCTGAGGCCGAGCAACAATTGAATGAGCTGATCGCGCTGGGCGCGGATCCTGGCCAGATCAGCGCATTGCGAGCACGTCTGGATGATGCCCGCGTTTATGGCAGTTTCGTTCCTGGACAGGTTTTTCGAGACAGCTTTGGAGAAAACACTGGCGAAGGCCCGCCGATGACGGTTTTGCCGGCCGGCAATTTCATGATGGGCTCACAGGAGTCAGAACGTGGTCATCGCAGCAACGAAGAACCTTATCATCGGGTCAGGTTTGCACGTGGCTTTGCGCTCTCACAGCGTGAGTTGACGGTGGGTGAGTTTCGCGTGTTTATCCGCGCCAGCGGTTATCGCACCACCGCCGAGAGCGAGGGCAGCAGCTCGGTCTATAACGAGGAAACCGGTCGCATGAGCGATGAGCGTATCGATTGGCGCAGCGCCTACGATGGCAGCAATGCCAGTGACAATATGCCGGTCATGCATATCAGCTGGCAGGATGCGCAAGCTTATACACAATGGTTGTCACGCGTTACCAACCGCAGCTATCGTTTGCCCAGCGAGGCTGAAATGGAGTACGCCATTCGCGGTGGCACGCAGACCATTTACTGGTGGGGTGATGCATCGCCTGGCAGCAATGAAGTGGAAAACATTGCCGGTGACGGTGATGTGACCAGCAATCGCCGACGCTGGAATGATAATTTTAACAATTACCGTGATGGCTACTGGGGCCCCGCACCTGTGGCCAGTCTGCAGCCCAATCTGTATGGTTTGTACGATATCAATGGCAACCTCAAGGAGTGGACTGCTGACTGCTGGCATGTCAACTACAATCGCGCCCCGGATGACGGGACTGCCTGGGTCAATGAAGGCTGTGAGTCACGCGTGGTACGCGGTGCTGACTGGAGTAGCACGCCAGATCTGAGCCGTTCGGCGTTGCGTTTGTCGGCCCGTGAAACCACCCGTGGTGTCAGAGTGGGAATACGCCTGGCCAGAGATTTGTGAACACGGGCAAGAATCAGCTAGACATCACCCGACGGTTTGAACTTATCACTGCCCTGGATATCTGTGCATGAACAACGGTATCTGTGCATGAACAACGTGATTAACAGGCTTAACAACATCTCATTTCGACAGTGGAATCTGGCGCTGGTCCTGGCTGTGCTGGCGCTGCTGGCGTTCGCCTTGTATGCTCAGCACGGCCTGCTGCTGGAGCCATGCCCACTGTGTATTCTGCAGCGCGTGGCTTTCGTCTGGATGGGTCTTGTTGCGCTGCTGGCCGCCGTGCACAATGCGGCCGGTTTCTGGCGCTGGGTTTATGTCAGCTTGATTAGCGCTGGCGGTGTGGCCGGTATGCTGGTTGCGGGTCGCCATCTGTGGTTGCAAAGCCTGCCTGCCGACAAGGTGCCGGAGTGCGGTCCCGGCCTGAACTACATGCTGGAGAATTTCCCATTGGCTGAAGTCTGGGAGAGCGTTCTCTATGGCTCGGGCAGTTGTGCCGAGCTTGGTTGGCAATTTCTCGGCCTGAGCATGCCGGGCTGGACGCTACTCTGGTATGTCATACTCACTGCTGGCACACTGTACTTCTTTACTAACCGCAAAGGTGCATGATGCAGCAAGGCCTGAAGTCTCAGCAAGCGTTCGACTGGCGTATTGACTCCTGGCAGGACAAGCCGGCCAGGCAGCAGGCCAGTTATCCGGATCAGCACCAGTTGCTTGATGTATTGCAGCAGCTTGCGGATTTACCGCCGCTGGTCACGTCATGGGAAATCAATACCCTGCGCAATGAAATGGCCATGGCGCAGCGTGGTGAGCGTTTCGTGCTGCAAGGTGGCGACTGCTCGGAAAACTTTCAGGAATGCAATTCTTCGGTCATCACCAACCGGCTCAAGGTGCTGTTGCAGATGTCGCTGATACTGACGCATGGGCTGCAGATGCCGGTTACGCGCATAGGCCGTTTTGCCGGTCAATACGCCAAGCCGCGATCATCCGATGTAGAAACCCGCGACGGCGTCACGCTACCCAGCTACCGCGGTGATATCGTCAATGCAACGGACTTCGATGAGCAGTCCAGAACCCCGGATCCGCGCCGCTTGCTGCGTGCCCACGCACGCTCGGCCATGACGCTGAATTTTGTGCGCGGTCTGGTGGACGGCGGCTTTACTTCGTTACACCACCCGGAGTACTGGAACTTGAGTTGGGTCGAGCATTCGCCGCTGGCGGAACGCTTTCAGCAGTTGACACGCGAAATTGGTCAGTCCATCAGGTTCATGGAAATTGTCAGCGGCATCCAGACCGGCAAACTGCGTCGGGCCGACTTTTATACCGCCCATGAAGCATTGCACCTGCATTACGAGCAGGCCTTGACCAGACAGGTCCCGAGAGTCGAGGGCTGGCACAATCTGTCCACGCACTTTCCGTGGATTGGCATGCGCACGGCCGAACTGGATGGCGCACATGTTGAGTTTTTCCGTGGCGTGCGCAATCCAATGGGCATCAAGATCGGTCCGGGCATGGACAAGGATTGGCTTATGGGTTTGCTGGAGGCGCTCAACCCCGGCCGGGAAGATGGCCGCGTGACACTGATTCATCGTATGGGGGTCAAGCATATCGCCGATTATTTGCCGCAATTGATCAGTCATGTGCAGGCCAGCGGGCAGCCGGTGACCTGGATCTGTGATCCGATGCACGGCAACACCGAATCCACCGCCGAAGGCATCAAGACCCGGCGCTTTGAAAACATTCAATCTGAACTGGAGCAGGCATTCGATATTCATGCCGCGTGCGGCTCGATTCTGGGCGGCGTACACTTGGAGTTGACGGGTGAAAATGTGACCGAATGCACCGGTGGTGCCAGAGCGCTGAAAGACGTGGACCTCAAGAAAGCCTATAAAACCACAGTAGACCCACGGCTGAACTACGAGCAGGCGCTGGAGTTATCGATGTTGATCGTGCACAAGCGCCAGTCACTGCAAACCTGATATTGCTGCGGGTCAGCTGCTGAACGGCCTGTTTAGACTTTTCCGGAATTATGTAGCAGTTGCACAAAGCGGATAGGCGAATAATTGCGCTTCCCCTAGCTTTCTCTGAAACCCTCCCTCCCTTGATATGCTCTGATCATTCACTGCGTACACACCTTCATGGCGGAGGTCTATACGGCCTCGTTAAATAATTTCAAACAGAGACACACAAGCGCTCTTTGTTATGCTATAGTTTTCCCTCAGTACAATCGGTAATGCGTTATGATCAAAATTATAAACAGTCAGCTTAAAGAGAAGGTTCTCACCCTTCTGTGGTCAGGCGATCCTGACACGGCTAAAAAGCTCATTTCTGAGGAGAAGCACAAGCTAGAAGAGGAGCGCCAAAAACTGGACGCCACCATTAAAAGCCTAGATTCTCTGCTGCCTCCGGGTGAAAGTGTTTCCGGCTCAGAAAAGCCTAGCAAAGCCGCCCCCGAAGAAGAGAGTAAGGCTTTGCCTCCATCGCACACTATGAGTGACATGGAAATTGAAGAGCGTAGGCAGATGGTCGCGAGCGTTGCCATAAGTGTTGCCAAAAGAGAAGGCGGCAAATTTGGTATAAGCCAGGTCATAGAACAGCTTGATGCTAATGACTATGACCTTCGTGTAAGCGAAAACAGGGCCGCAACAGCCATTGGTTCAATACTCAAAAGAACCGGGCTATTCAAAAGGATTGGCACGGGACTCTACGAATACGACGGACAAGACAGGCTAGATGTTTAAATCACACAGGAGACAAAGAATGTTATTAGTGTCAGGCCGGTACAGCGGCCCAGATCAAGCAATTGCGCGGCTTTGGAAATGAGAGCCCTCCGCCGCCCAATTGACCTGTACCGCTATCTTTATAAACGCGGTTATAGCGAAATTGCATACATGCCGACTTTACTTGGCCGCATACCTTTCACACTGTGAATTATATCACAGCCTAGCCAGAAACGAGGTTTATCATGGCTAAAAACGAAAAAACATCTAAATCCGTTGCCTCTAAGGCATCTGCATTGCTTCGGAAACCGAAAACCCCGAAGCGTGTTAAATCTGTTGCTGCTTCTGCGCTAACTCAAGCGCCGGACAAAAAGAAGCGTAAGTAACCCTAACCAGCGTGGCCGGATAGTCCGGTCGCGCTTTTAATGGAGCAATTAGGTATCGTGATTAGACCAGATGCCTGACCGGCATCATTTTCACCAAGGCTCGCGACATTGGGTGCCAATATTGAGCACTCCTCATCCTTATGGACTAGAAACCCTACTGACCTACAAACACAAGGTTTCTGGTGGTCTGTGTCCTCAAGATCCACCCATGTTGATAGCGGCTGCCTTGAGTCAAGCCACTCAATAAGCACTAAATCGGGTATTTAGTTGTTCCTTGTGAAGCAAAAGGGGTTCATCGGCGACAATTACGGTCTACCACTTCACGTTGATAGATATCCATATTTGCAGCTCCAGCAACATAATTGGGTTGCTTCCTGTCTCCAGTTCTCAACTTTGATAAAACGGTTCTATTAATGTCAGTCAATTCAGCCACCTTATAATCGTTAAAGCCTTGTTCTCTAAGGCTTTCTAATATTATCGAGAAATCTGTTGCTTGTTTTGGCATTAGACGCTGCTGTGCTTGTAACTGACGCCATCGTATCAAAAAGAGTGACAAAAAGTGCTTCGGCCTGATGCTTCTCAGGTCGTAATCAGGGCTGATAACCTTAATAGCAGCATCAAGCGATGCCATGTCGGTCTTAATGCGTTTTAGGTGCTTTTGGTGGTACTCTATCTGTCCAGACAATTCGGCTCATTTAGGTACAAGGCCGGTGATAACATGGGATTCTGCCATTGTTATTTATTGGTATAAGTCAGTCACCATTTTATCTAAACAGGGGCGGATATTCTTTGTGCAACTGCTACATAATTCCGGACTTTTCCATTTACTCATATTAGCGAGGATGCTGAAATGAAAGCCGTTCAACTACTGTTGCTTATGTTGTTTGCTGCCAGCCCGGCCATGGCGGAGTTTTACGCCAGCGCTGACCAGGTTCGACCGTTGCTGCCAGGTATGCAGGCGCCGGTGATCGAGGTTTTGGACGTGCACGGCGAGCCGGTGGTGATCGATCCCGAGACCATGCAGAAGCCGCTGGTGCTGACCTTTTATCGTGGTGGCTGGTGTCCGTACTGCAACATGCATCTATCCGAGTTACGCAAAGCTGAGGCCGCCCTGCAGACGCAGGGTTTTCAGGTGGTATTCGTCAGCGCCGACAAGCCCGAGCTGCTCTACGACAGTCTCTCGGTTGAGGACGTCAGCTATCAACTGTATTCGGATGCGCCGTTACAGGTCGCGCAAGCTTTTGGCATTGCCTTCAAGGTTGACGCTGAAACATTGGCAAAATACGCTCAATACGGCAATGATCTGAGTGCTGCATCCGGACAGGATCACAACGCACTACCGGTGCCCGCCACCTTCATTATCGGCACCGATGGGCGCATTCATTTCAGCTACGCCAATCCCGATTACAGTATTCGCTTGTCACCCGTCGTGCTGCTGGCGGCAGCGCAGGCCTATCAGGATAACGCCGATCAACGACTCAAGCGCCGCTGATTGGCGCCGCTGATTGGCGGCGCAGACGGTCAGCCGCTGGCGCACAGCAGCCCAAAGGGCTGACAACGCTGTTGGATGGGGCAGGTAACTGGCCATGCGATCTTTCCCGCACAGATTGCGGAGAAGGTCAGCTGGCCAACAGTCCGGGCCAATCGCCCGGACCGTCAAGCTTGATTCGCTGCGGCTAAATGGCGTTGCGCAGCGGCAGATCAGGCCGCTTCGGCCTCGGCCTTCACCGGACCATGCACTAACGCATCCCTGGTCGCATCAACCAGCAGATCAACTTCGGCGCTGGTGATCTTGAAATGCGGGGTATAGCGCAGAGAGTTCTTGCCGCCATGAATCACATTGATGCCATGCATGCGCATGTATTCTTCAATGCTGTTGGCACCATGACTCTTGTACTGACGGGCGTTGAGTTCCACTGAAAACAACAGGCCCGTGCCTTGAACCTTGGTAATGATGCCGGGCATTTCCGCCTGCAGTTGTTTGAATTTCTTCAGTATTTCTTCACCGCGCTCGCGAATATTGGCGCGAATTACCGGGGTAATACCATTCAGTACTACATTGCCGATGTCCAGCGCTCGGGGTGCAGCGGTCATGGTATTGCCATACACGCCTTTGCGGTAGATGCCCGCGCTCTCGGCTGACATTGCCAGCACTGACATCGGATACTGACCACCGTTCAGGGCCTTGGAATAGGTTTCCAGATCTGGCGCTGGCAGGTTTTCAAAACCCGGATAGTCGACTACCGACAACACTCCCTGGGTACGCAATCCGGCCTGTATGCTGTCGATCAACAGCAGTGCGCCGTGGGCACTGGTCAACTCGCGCGCAGCTGCATAAAATTCAGGCGTGATGGCCTGGCCGGGATTGCCTTCACCCATCACCGGTTCCATGAACAGTGATTCGATGAACACATTGTCCTGATCAGCTTGTGCGAATGCAGCGCGCAGGCCATCGATGTCGTTGGGTGTCACCGTGATGAGATCATCCAGGCTGCGGAAACTGGCCAGGTGATTGCGATAGGTCTTCAAAGTGGAGTCGGAATAGCGTGCCGGGCGATCGGTGCGGCCATGAAAGCCCCCGCTTAGCGACATTTGCTTGATGCGTTTGCCGGCATGCTGGCCGCCAGCGTCGGTGTGCACCTTGGCGTTGATATCTGAAATGCGTGCCGCGACGGTGACCGATTCCGAGCCAGAGTTCAGGCACAGGAATTTGCTGAATGGACAGCCCTGTTCGCGACGATGACCGATTTCCCGGCGCAGTGATGTGGCAAAGCGCAGCTGACTGAAGCTCGGGCTCATGATGTTGGCCATCACCTGTGGCTGGCTCAAGACATCCAGGATGGCTTGTGGAGCATGACCGAAGCCGAGCATGCCGTAGCCGCCGTTGTCATGCATGACCGCGCCCTTGATCGTAATCAGCCACGGGCCCTTGGCGGCCAGAGTGACGTAGGGGTTGATTGCATCATCGGCATAAAAATTGACATAGTTGTGCTGCACGACCTCAATCAGCTCAGCTTCGTCCTTGTCCAGCAGATCGCCAAACTCTTCGCGCAGTTGATGATAAGCCTTGACTGCGGCATCGATGGCCAATACGAGGTTCTGATCGCTGGCAGCGAAGCGTTCAATGACAGCATCCGGCAAACCGGTGGTTTTGGCTTGCCCGGCGGCGCGTAGGGGTTGAAGTTTGTTGATGATACTCATGCTATTAAGTTCTCTGTTTTGCTGTTCCGTTACTAGTGACCGGACAAGTGTGAAAATGATTCATTGATGTGGTCATCTTAGGCATTCTGTTGATGCTGTGCAAGCGCCCAGTCTATATGTTCACGCAGCATCGCTGAGGGATGGGCGCGGCGTTGTTGCAGCGCCGCCACGAGCATTCTCGAAGTTGGCGCATTGCCCAGCGCTACGGCGATGTTGCGTAACCATTGCAGGTAACCAATACGGCGAATGGCAGTGCCCTGGGTGTGCTGCAGAAACTCGTCCTCGGTCCAGGCGAACAATTCCAGCAGTTGGGGCGCATCCAGATGGCTGCGGGGGGTAAAGTCGATTTCCTTGCTGTGCCTGGCAAACTTGTTCCACGGACAGATCGCCAAACAGTCATCGCAACCGAAAACATGGTTGCCAATGGCTTTGCGATACTGCACCGGAATACTGTCTTTGTGCTCAATGGTCAGATAGGAAATGCACTTGCGCGCGTCCAGTTGATACGGGGCGGTGATCGCTCCGGTCGGGCAGATGGTGATGCATTTGCTGCAGCTGCCACAGTGGTTAGTGGCCGGTGTATCCAGCGGCAAGCTTAATGTGGAATAGATTTCGCCGAGAAAGAACCAGTTGCCGGCCGCGCGATCCAGCAGGTTGGTGTGCTTGCCGATCCATCCCAGCCCCGCTTTTTGCGCATAGACTTTTTCCATTACCGGCGCCGAATCGACAAAGGCCCGATGCTGGCCGCCAGCCTTTTCTGCAATCCGGGCCGCCAGGCGAGCCAATCGTTTGCGCATCATTTTGTGGTAATCACGGCCCACGGCATAGCGGGAAATGTGGCCTTTCTGGGGTTGTTGTTGCAGTTCGTGCGGCGCAGTGGCAGCGGCGGTCAGGTAGTCCATGCGCACACAGATCACGCTTTTGACATCGGCATGCAGCAGTTGCGGTTGCGAGCGTAAATGCGCATGTCTTTGCATCCATTCCATGCTGCCATGTTGGCCTTGCTCCAGCCACTGCATCAGGTACTCGGCATGCTGCCCCGGATCCGGATCACAAATGCCAATGGCGCTGAAACCCAGTTCTTCACTCCAGTCGTTAAGCTGTTGTCGCCACTCTGCCGCTGACCAGTTTGTGCCTGGGTATTCGGGCAAATGTGCGGTCTGGGCAGGAGCATTGGATTGATCAGGCATATAATATTCTCATGACAGCGACCCTATTATATACGGCTGCACAAATGCAGCAGATGGATCAACGGCTGGCGGCCCTGCGCAAGGTGCCCAGTTACCAGTTGATGTTCGATGCAGCCAGTGCAGCCAAACGCGTGCTGCGGGCCAATTGGCCGGAAGCCAGAAGTGTGGTCATCGTCACTGGCGGTGGCAACAACGGTGGCGATGGCTGGTTGTTGTCGGTCTTGTTGCAGGGCAGTGATTATCAGGTCAGGGTCTGCGCCATGGCTGATCCAGAACAACTGCGTGGCGATGCCGCCAAGGCCTATGCTGCAGCTTGCGTACAGGACGTTACCTGGATTGCTGGCTGGCAAGCCGGGGCAGACGCCGCAATAGCGCAGCTGTTGCAGCAGGCGGATGTGCTGGTGGACGCACTGCTCGGCACCGGTTTGCGGGGTGCTTTGCGTGCTCCGATCTCCGCTTTGGTTACTGCCATGAATGACAGCCACAAGCCGGTGTTGGCCGTGGATATTCCCACCGGACTGCAGTCCGATAGCGGTGTCGTGGCTGGCGTGGCGATTCGTGCCAGCGTAACCATCACTTTTGTTGGCGGCAAACGTGGCCAGTTCAGCGCCGATGGACCGGACCATTGTGGGCGTCTGGTGCTGGATGATCTGGGCTGGCGTGAGCATGCTGCAGACGCAGATCAGCGACCGGCGGATGAGCAAACAGGTACCGTGCGCCTGGCCGATACTGAGCTTTTGCGCTGCTTGCCGGTGCGCCAGGCAAACAGTCACAAGAATGTGTACGGGCGGGTATTGGTGCTGGCCGGACAGCCGGGTATGGCAGGTGCTGGTCTGCTTAGTGCTGCTGCGGCCTTGCGCAGCGGGGCCGGCTTGGTGGTTTTGGCGACCAGTGCCGAACATGCAGCCATGTTGCACACATCGCAGCCGGAATTGATGATCACCGCGGTCGACGCCCAGGCAGCTACAGATCAGGCATTACAGCAGCAGTTGCACGCCGCTGATTGCGTCGTGTTCGGGCCGGGTATCGGTCGTGGAGACTGGGCGCAGCAATGCTGGCGCGCGGTATTGGCCGCCGCCGACCAGCGTCCGGGGGGGCTGTCGGTGGTCGTGGATGCCGATGGTTTGTATTGGCTGCAACAGCAGCCGGATTCGGCCAGAAAGCTTGAACTGACCATCACCCCGCATCCGGGCGAGGCCGCAATGCTGTTGGATTGCTCCAGCCAGACTGTACAGCAAGAACGCTTTGTTGCCGCCGCTGAACTGGCCAGGCGCTACCAGGCCGTGACCGTGCTGAAAGGCAATGGCAGTCTGGTGGCGGACTCAGCTGCTGGCCTCTGGCTTTGCCCGCACGGCCATCCCGGCATGGCGACGGCCGGCAGCGGCGATGTGTTGAGTGGCATTTGCGCGGCGTTGCTGGCGCATCGACAAGCAGCTGTGAGCGGCGCCGACAAGATCCGGCTGGTTGCCACTGCAGTGCTGGCCCATGCACTGGCTGGCGAGCAGGCACTGCGCATGCAGTCGCCGCCTGGCGCCAGCAGTACCGCCTATGCAGGGATGATCGCCAGCGACATCATTGCTGGTCTGCCCGG
The DNA here is from genome assembly GCA_021772955.1 of Gammaproteobacteria bacterium. Taxonomy (GTDB): domain Bacteria; phylum Pseudomonadota; class Gammaproteobacteria; order Xanthomonadales; family Wenzhouxiangellaceae; genus JAHJQV01. Next base: position 36,088 of record JAJFKZ010000080.1, read on the forward strand.
GGTGCTGCCATGACTGCGCATGAGCACGATAGCGCCGCTGGAGCGGTCGCAGGGCAGCTCGATATCAGCGCGCTGGCAGCAACCCAGAACCTGGCCGTAGCGCTGGCTGCAGATGGTCAGATGCTGCGGGGTAAGGTCATGTATCTGCAAGGTGATCTGGGGGCGGGGAAAACCACGCTGATCAGATACCTGCTGCGTGCGCTGGGTGAGACGGCAACGATCAAAAGTCCTACCTATGGATTGCTGGAGACCTATCAAGTGCCAGCAGATGGCCCAAAGCCACTGCAGGTATTGCATCTGGATCTGTACCGGCTGGAGGACGCCGAAGAGCTGGAATACCTGGGGCTAAGAGATCAGTTTGATGCCGACACCTTGGTGCTGGTGGAGTGGCCGGAGCGTGGTGCCGGGGTGTTGCCGACTGCGGATATGACGATTCATATCCATGTGGATGCAGAGCACAGATGGGCTGTCATCACACCAGCGCCATTCAGGCAAGCAGTTGAACATCGGCTTGACAGCTTGAAAAATGTGATACGCAAGATTCATAAAGAGTATTAGCTAGTTGTCATAGCTTGCGGATTTTAATATAAAAAATAGTTAAAAAAACTTGATTATTCACCCTGCATTGTGCACTATGTAGGCGTATAGTTGCGTTCGCATGGACTGTTAATGGGAATAATCACGAAAAACATCGGCTGTCTGTTGCTGCTGTCGTGGCTGGTTTTTCCTGCTGTGGCTTCTGATATCGAGGACTTCAGAGTCTGGTCGGGGCCGGATAAAACCCGCGCCGTACTGGATTTGAATGGTCCGGTCGAGCATCAGTTGTTCATGCTGCAGAATCCACCCAGAGTGGTCATCGATATTACCGGTGCTGGCCTTGGCACTGAGTTGTCGCTGCCAGCCAGCCGTTCCGCCGGTCCGTTGCACCGCATCCGTCATGGTGTGCGGGCACAAGATACCCTGCGTGTGGTGTTTGATCTGAGTGAGGACGTCAAGCCGAAAAGCTTTCTGCTGAATCCGGTGGCCGGTCATGGCCATCGTCTGGTTATTGATCTGTTTCCGCTGCAAGCCAACGAGGTGATAGCACCACCAAGTTGGGATCCCAATCCGGAGCGCGATATCATGGTCGCCATCGATGCCGGTCACGGTGGTGAGGATCCCGGCGCCACCGGCCCGCGCGGCGTACAGGAAAAACGCGTTACGCTGGAAATCGCCAAGCGTCTGCAGCAGGAGCTGAATGCCTTGCCCGGCATCAAGAGTTTTCTGATTCGCGACGGCGATTACTATATCGAACTTCGGCAGCGCTATGAAATGGCGCGCAAGCAACGCGCCGACCTGTTCGTCTCCATCCATGCGGATGCCTTCAAAACGCCCAAGCCAAGCGGCAGTTCGGTGTTCATTCTGTCACGCAATGGCGCTACCAGTGAAGCGGCGCGTCTGCTTGCTGACAGCGAAAACCGCGCCGATGAAATTGGCGGCGTGTTTCTGGGCGACAAGGACGATACCGTGCGCACCGTGATTCTCGAGTTGTCTCAGTCGGGCACCATGCAGGCCAGTGATCTGGCCGCCGACAGCTTGCTGGGCTCGTTGCGGAGCATTGGCAAGGTGCACAAGGACCGTGTCGAACGTGCCAATTTTGCCGTATTACGATCTCCGGATGTGCC
>JAJFKZ010000009.1 GCA_021772955.1 Gammaproteobacteria bacterium
AACCAACCCACGAATATCAGAGTGATCCACCGTCGCGAATCGCCGTCCTGGCCCTGACCTCAGGCCACTGTTGGAGAATAGATGCAATAAAGATAATCGACAAATACTTGACAGGTCAATCCATATCAGGCCGGATAAGCGTAGCGCATCCGGCAATGACTGAACCCGGCACTTTCGATCTCGTTCCCATGCTCTGCGTGGTAACGCCTGGCTGACACCTCACGTACAATCTCTCGGCACCCTGTAGGAGCCTGCCCTGCAGGCGAATAAAGACGGAACTCCGAGCCGTTCGCCTGCAGGGCAGGCTCCTACACGAATGGCTCGCCTGCAGGACAGGCTTTGGTCTCGTTCCCATGCTCTGCGTGGGAACGACCATACCGCCACCAGGATGACGAAAGCCATTGTTATTCCTGCAGCCACGGACGTGGATTGAAGGCCTCTCCAGCATGGCGCAGTTCAAAATACACACCGCTGCGCATCTCGGCGCCGAAGCCTTCGCCGCTGATGGCGATCTGCTGACCCTGATTCACCCAGTTGCCAACCTCGTGCAGTAGTTGCGTGTTATTGCCATACAGTGACAGGTAGTCGTGCCCGTGATCGAGGATGATGAGCCAGCCATAGCCGCGCAGCCAGTCGGCGAACACCACGCGGCCGCGGGCGCTGGCGAACACTGGCTGACCGGGAGCGGCATCGATGAATATGCCGGTGCTGCGCATACCGGCCTGACGCTGGTCGCCGAAGCCCAGACGCGTAGTGTGCCTGCCTGAGCTGGATTGCACCGGCCACGGCAATTGGCCGCGCAGACCGGCAAAGTCCACGGCACTGAGTTGCTCGGGAATGTCGGCAAAGACGTCACGAATGCTGGCCAGCAGTTGCTCCAGTTGTTGCTGGTTTTGCTGCAATTCAAGCAACTGCAGGTCGATATCCTGGAGCTGATCGGCGATGGCCGCGCGCAGGCTTTGGCCGAATTCGCGTTGCTGTTGCAATCCATCCAGAATCTGCTGTTGCTGGTTGCCTTGCGCTGTGAGTTGCAGTTCACCTTGCTGCAACTCGTGGCGGGTGTTCTGCAGTCGAGCCTGTTGCGCGCTGATGCTGTTGATGATGGCAGCGCGCTGGCGCGCCAGGTAGTTCTGATATGCCAGCAGTCGACTGCTGGCGCTGGGCTCCTCCAGGTTTAGCAGCAGCTTCAGGCGCGAATGCGGGCCATGCTGATAGGCGTTGACGACCTGTTGGCTGAAGGCGTCCAGCTGTTGCTCAAGCTGCGTGGACTGCTCGGATTCCTGCACCCGCAGGTGCTGAATCTGATCCTGCAGTTGCTTGAGCTCGGCGTTGGTTTTGTCCAGCTCGATGGTGGTTTTACGGATACTCTGAGCGTTCTCGGCCAATTCACTTTGTAGCTTGTCCAGACGGCCGCTGTGCTCGACACGTGCCGCGCTGAGTTGTTCTAGCTGCTGGCTGATGGCTTGCAGTTGCTGTTGAATTTTCTGCTCGTCGGCGGGCTGTTCGTTGACGGCTTGTGCCTGGCCGGACTGATCGGCATTTTGGGCTGGCAGCGGCAGACTGCTGGCTGCGCCGAGCAGCAGTGCTGCCCAGATGTGCTTAGCTACCTGGGGCATGCAGGAGCAGATTGTGGCCGGTCATCTGTTCAGGCTGCGGCAGGCCCAGCAGTGCCAGCATGGTTGGTGCAACATCGCACAGGGCGCCAGCATCGAGCTGCACTGCTTGCGCGCCGACATACACCAGCGGCACCGGATTGAGTGTGTGCGAGGTGAATTTCTGTGCGCCATCATTCGCCAGCATTTGCTCGATATTGCCATGATCGGCGGTGATCAACATCTGACCATTGACTTCGCGCACTGCGGCCACAGCCTGACCCAGCAGCGTGTCCACGGCGCTGACCGCCTGCAATGCAGCAGCGAAGTTGCCGGTGTGACCAACCATGTCCGGGTTGGCGATGTTGCAGATGATGACGTCGTAGTCGCCGGAGCGGATGGCGTGGGTGAGCTTGTCAGCCACTTCCGGCGCGCTCATCTGCGGCTGCAGATCATAGGTACGTACCTTGGGCGAGGCGACCAGGATGCGATCCTCGCCGGGAAAGGGTTGATCACGGCCGCCGTTGAAGAAGTAGGTCACGTGTGCGAATTTTTCGGTTTCGGCCAGGCGCAGCTGGCGCAAATTGGCTGCTGCCAGCAGCTCACCAAGCAAATGTGTCAAAGGTTGCTGTGGAAACAGCACCAGCGCCGGCAAATCCTCGCGATAGCTGGTAAAGGTGATCAGTTGTTGCAAGTGCGGTTGTGGCTGACAGCAGGCCTGGAAATCCTGCTGCACCAGAGCGCTGGCCAACTGACGCATGCGATCGGCGCGAAAATTGCAGCAGATCACCACGTCACCGTCGACGATCTTGCTGCCATTGGCAATCACCGTCGGCACAATGAATTCGTCGTTCTCGTCGCGCGCGTAAGCCTGCTCAATGGCCTCGATGCCAGTGTTGGCATGGTGTTTTGCGCTGGCACATACCATGGCCTGCCAGGCTTGCTCGATGCGTTCCCAGCGCTGATCCCGGTCCATGGCATAAAAGCGGCCAGCGACACTGGCCAGCCTGGCATCGCCGGAGTCATCAAGTTGCTGTTGCAGGCGCTGCATGGAAGCCAGCGCAGAGCGCGGTGGGGTGTCGCGGCCATCGGTGATTGCGTGCACGGCCACACGTGTGGCATCAAGTTGCCGCAGTTGTGGCAGCAGGGCGAGCAGATGATCCTCATGGCTGTGCACGCCGCCCGGCGACAACAGGCCGATGACATGCACGGTGCCTTGCTGTTTGCTGCACTGCTGCACACTGGCGCGCAGCTGTGCGTGGTCCAGCAACTCTCCATGCTGCAGAGCTGAACTGATGCGCTGCAGCTCCTGCGCAACAACACGCCCGGCACCGATGTTCAGATGACCGACCTCGGAGTTGCCCATCTGAGCTGCCGGCAAACCCACCGCTGGTCCTGAGGTTTGCAGCAGATTGTGTGGCGCGCTGGCCAGCAGTCGATCCCAGTTCGGGGTACTGGCGCAACTGATGGCATTGTCGGGAGCCGGTTCGCGCCAGCCCCAGCCGTCCAGAATCAACAACACCAGCGGCTGAGTGGACTGGTCTGACGGATGCTGGGTGGGGTCAGTGGACATGAGCGAAGTGGGTGTATGGCGTAAACAGGAAAATCACCGTCCAATTATATACACTCATAGCTATGAGTTCGATGCGACTGGACAAATGGCTGTGGGCGGCGCGGTTTTACAAGACCCGCATGCTGGCCAAACAGGCCATTGATGCCGGCCATGTGCGTGACGCCAATGGCACACGGCTGAAACCGGCGAGTGCGCTGAGCGTGGGGCAGACTGTGACCATAAGTCGTGGTCAGCAGCGCCTGGAAGTGGTGGTGCGGCAACTCTACGATCGTCGCCAGAAAGCCTCGTTGGCGCAGCAGTTGTATGAAGAAACTGCCGACAGCATTACCCGCCGTGCGCTGCAGGACAAACAGGCCGTCGAGCAGCCACAGAAGCGACCAGACAAAGCGGCCCGGCGTGAACTGGCAGCAATCAAGCGGCGCGGTATGCTGCGCTGAATTGCGTTGAATAAGGAATCGCTACGCGAATTGAAATGACTGGATACCGGCCTGCGCCGGTATGACGGCAGTCTTAAGGTTCTCAATTGATATTTCTATTGTATTGACTGGAAAGCGATCGGTGCCGGTATGACGGCAGTCTTACGGTTCTCAAATAACATGTTTATTGAAATGACTGGATACCGGCCGCGTTGCGTGTCGCTATACACGTAATTGATAGTCGCATAGCGACACCTGCGGTATGACCGCTTCGTTTTATTGTATACCGGCGAATGGTTATCGATGTAATCTGTGCAATCTGTGCAATCTGTGCAATCTGTGGATCTTTCTTGCCTGGATACCGGCTGCGTTGCATGTCGCTATACACGCAATTGTTACCGTCGCCTTGCGACACCTACGGTATAACGGCAGATTTCGGGTGCTCAAACAACGCTCGTCATCCCGGCGTAGGCCGGGATCCAGTCATTATTTTGCATCGCGTAGCGATACCTTTTCTTGGTGTCAAGAATCAGTTTGCAGCAATTGCCGCAGTTCATACAGCTTGTCCAGTGCCTGGCGCGGGCTGAGCTCGTCCAGCTCCAGTTCCGACAGCGTCTGCAGCAGTTGCCGGGTTGGTCCGGTATCGATGGCATCAGTGTCAGCACTGGCCAGCTCGGAGTCTGCAACCGGAGCGGGCTGCGTGAACAGGTCTGTTTGTGGACTGTCGTGCCGGCCACTGGCCTGTTGTTCGAGCAGCTTCAGGCGCTGACGCGCACGCTGCACCACGTGTCTCGGCACACCGGCCAGCGCCGCCACTTGCAGGCCGTAACTCTGGCTGGCCGGACCTTCGCGCAGGGCATGCAAAAACACGATTTGGTCACCATGCTCGATGGCGTCCAGATGCACGTTGGCGATGCCGTCGTAATCGGTTGCCAATTGGGTCAGTTCAAAATAATGCGTGGCAAACAGGCTCATGCACTGGCATTCGCTGGCCAGCGCGATGGCCACTGACCAGGCCAGTGACAGCCCGTCGAAAGTGCTGGTACCACGACCGATTTCATCCATCAGTACCAGACTGTCGGGGCTGGCGTGATGCAGGATATTGGCAGTCTCGCTCATCTCCACCATGAATGTCGACTGGCCGCGCGTCAGGTCATCACCGGCACCAATGCGGGTAAAGATGCGATCGATGGGGCCGATGTTGGCCGCCGCCGCCGGGATATAGCTGCCGATGTGAGCGAGGATGACGATCAGCGCAGTCTGGCGCATGTAGGTGGATTTGCCCCCCATGTTCGGGCCGGTGATCATCAGCATGCGTCGCGCGTTGTCGAGTTGGCAGTCATTTGGCGTGAACTCGGCATCCTGGACCTGTTCGACTACCGGATGACGTCCGGCGTGGATGGTGATACCGCGCTCAAGGCCAAGTTCGGGCGCATTAAAGCGCAGCGTCAGGGCGCGTTCGGCCAGACAGCACAGGACATCCACGCGGCTCAGCAGCGCACTGCTGCGCTGCAGGTCGGCATGCGCTGTGGCCAGTTGCTGCAACAGCTGCTGATACAACTGTTGCTCCAACGCCAGTGCGCGCTCGCGGCTGCCCAGCACCTGATCCTCGTACTGCTTCAGTTCTTCGGTGATGTAGCGCTCGGCGTTTTTGAGTGTTTGCCGGCGACTGTAATGCGTGGGAATCGGTTGCCGGTTGGCCTTGCTGATTTCCAGATAATAGCCGTGCACCCGGTTGTAACCGACCTTGAGGTTGGCGATGCCGGTCTGTTCACGCTCGCGTTGCTCCAGTTGCAGCAGGTAATCGTTGCTTTGCTGGCTCAACGCGCGCAGGCGGTCCAACTCGTCGTCATAACCGGCGGCAATCGCACCACCATCACGAACCTGTTGTGGTGGCTGTTCGCTGATCGCACGTTGTAGCAGTTGCAGTATGGATTCGTGCAGATCCAGAGCGCTGGCAATTTGCGCCAACTGTGGCAAGGCCAGCAAGCCGTTATCTGTCCCGGACGCAGATGGCAGGATCTGCTGCAGCAGCGGCAATTGTTGCAGGGCCGAACGCAGTCCCACCAGATCACGCGGTCGCGCAGATTGCAGCGCCACGCGTGTAAGTATGCGTTCCATGTCGCCAATGCCAGCCAGATGCTCCTGCAGCTCGCTGTGCAAGTTGCTTTGCAGCAACTCGGTGATACTGTGCTGGCGCCGCAACAGTCGTTGTCGATCGCGCAGGGGGGACAGAATCCAGCGCTTCAGCAAGCGCGAGCCCATGGCGGTTTGGCAATGATCCAGCAACGCGGTGAGGGTGTGTTCGCGCCGTCCGTCCGGATGGCGGTCCAGTTCCAGATTGCGTCTGGTGATAGCGTCCAGCAGCAGGTAATCGTGACTTTGTTCCAGCGACATGCTGCGGATGTGCGGCAAACTGGTGTGCTGTTGTTCGTGCAGATAATGCAGTAGTGCCGCGGTCGCGCCGATGACCGCCGCATGCGTCGTGTGCTCCAGCCCGAAGCCACTGAGATCGCTGGTCTGAAATTGCTCGCACAGCAGACGTGCACCGCGCTCGGGGTCAAATTGCCAGTCGGGCAGGCCGCGCGTCAGAGTCAGCCCTGATTGCTGTGCTGGACTGCTGTGCCGGTCGACGTCGGGCCGTTGCTGTGATTGCGGATGCAACAATTCCGCGGCTTGCAAGCGCTGCAGTTCACTGTGCAGTTCTGCTTCGTCTGCCAGCAGCCGCCCGCCGCAACGCCCGCCGGCCAGATCCACCCAGGCCAACGCCAACTGCTGCGCATGGCAGCACACTGCGACCAGCAGCGCATCACTGCGCGCGTCCAGCAGATGATCGTCGGCCAGCGTACCGGGAGTTACCACGCGCACTACTTTGCGCTCCACCGGGCCTTTGCTGGTGGCCGGGTCACCGATCTGTTCGCAAATGGCGGCGCTGACACCCTGGCGTACCAACCGGGCCAGATAGCCGTCCAGCGAATGAAACGGCACGCCGGCCATCGGGATCGGCGCGCCGTTGGACTCGCCGCGTTTGGTCAAAGTGATGTCCAGCAGTTGCGCAGCGCGTTGCGCATCTGCGAAGAACAGCTCATAAAAGTCACCCATGCGAAACAGCAGCAAGGCATCGGGATGGTCAGCTTTGATGCGCAGGTACTGGCGCATCACCGGCGTATGCCCGGCGTGATCTTCGCCCGCTAGTGCTGTGGCAGTGGGGCCTGGTTTGTTCATGCCGGTTGCAAGCGGGCGGTTTCGATTGAACTTGAGTGTCTCATTGTGCGATATGCTACTGGATGTGGTGCATCATCAGCGTTCCATTTTGACACCGAGAGCACAAGATGTCAGACCCGTTGCAACAAATCGCCGACAGTTTGCAGGCCAGGCAATGGCTGTTATCAACGTGTGAGTCCTGTACTGGTGGCTGGATCGCCAAGCGCTTGACCGACCTGGCCGGCAGTTCAGCCTGGTTTGCCGGTGGCCTGGTGACCTACAGCAATGCGATGAAACAGCATCTGGCCGGGGTCAGCGCGCAAACTCTGGCCAGCCACGGTGCGGTCAGCACGGCGGTGGTTGCAGAGCTGGCTGCGGGTTGCGCGGTGGCGACACAAACCGATGTCTGTGTGGCGGTCAGTGGCATCGCCGGGCCCGCTGGTGGCAGCGCAGACAAGCCTGTGGGGCTGGTTTGCTTTGGCTGGTATTTGCGCGATACCGGTGTGTCGGTAAGCACGCGCAGGTTTGCCGGTGAGCGAGAGCAGGTGCGAAGACAATCCGTGGACTACGCACTGCAAGGCTTGCTGGATCGTTTGCAGCAGCAGCCCGGGACCGATCCGGGCTGATTGAATCGGCAGCTTCGGCATAAGAAATTGTCGTGCCAGTTTGTCAGCCAATGACCCGAACCGGCGCTGGCGGCTTGTCAGCAGCTCGGGCTGTGCGATAATTGAAGCTGCTAATCAACCGACTTTGAAATCAGGAGCAAGACGTGGACGACAATCGCAAACGCGCACTGGCAGCAGCACTGGGGCAGATCGAAAAACAATATGGCAAGGGCGCCGTCATGCGCATGGGCGATGGCTCGGCCATGCCGGACGTGGAGAGTATTTCCACAGGTTCACTGGGGCTGGACATTGCTCTGGGGATTGGCGGTTTGCCGAAAGGCCGGGTGGTGGAGATCTACGGGCCGGAATCATCCGGCAAGACCACGCTGGCGTTGCAGGCGGTGGCTGAAGCGCAAAAGATTGGCGGCACTGCAGCCTTCGTCGATGCCGAGCATGCGCTGGACCCTACCTATGCCGGAAAACTCGGCGTGAATCTGGATGATCTGCTCATTTCCCAGCCTGATACGGGTGAACAGGCGCTGGAAATCACCGACATGTTGGTGCGTTCGGGGGCGGTGGACATTGTGGTCGTGGATTCTGTTGCAGCACTGACACCAAAGGCAGAAATCGAGGGCGAAATGGGTGACACACATGTCGGGCTGCAGGCCAGATTGATGTCGCAGGCATTGCGCAAACTGACCGGCAACATCAAGCGTACCAACTGCATGGTCATCTTCATCAATCAGATCCGCATGAAGATCGGCGTCATGTTCGGCAGTCCGGAAACCACCACCGGCGGCAATGCGCTCAAGTTCTATGCCTCGGTGCGGCTGGACATTCGTCGCATCGGTGCCATCAAGCGCGGTGATGAGGTGATCGGCAACGAAACCCGGGTCAAGGTGGTCAAGAACAAGATGGCGCCGCCGTTTCGTCAGGCCCAGTTCGAGATTCTCTACGGTGAGGGTACCTCGCTGGAAGGTGAATTGATCGATCTGGGCGTGGAACACAAGATGGTGCAGAAATCCGGTTCCTGGTACAGCTATGGCGATGACCGTATCGGCCAGGGTAAGGACAATGCCAAGCAGTTTCTCAAGGAGCATCCGGAGATTCGTGACGAGCTCAACACCAAGCTGCGCGAGCTGCTGTTGGTCAAGCCGGAAAAATACCAGGCAAACGTCAAGTCAGTCGATGCGGATGTGACCGAATCAGAGCTGGCCGAGTAAGACCAGCGCCGGTAGCTTGACAGCATGTGTCCGGATTTCCTCGACTGATCTGTAACAACCATGGATGCCCAGGCCGCCCGTGCAGCAGCAGTAAGAATGCTGTCCTTGCGTGAACACAGTGCCCATGAGCTGCACGTCAAGTTGTTGGGTAAAGGTTACTCTGCGGAACTTGCCGATGCGGCGCTGGCCTGGTGCCAGGAGCATGACCTGCAGTCGGAGCAGCGTTTTGTACAGGCCTTTGTGCGGCAGCGGCTGGGACGGCTGTACGGGCCGCGTCGCATTCGTGCTGAGCTCATAGCCAAGGGGATTGCCGAGCATGATGTTAACGCCGCGCTGGCAGAACACACCGACGATTGGCTTGCGGCCGCGCATCGGTTCGTCGCACGCAAACACGTTGATCTGAGCAATTACCAGCAGCGCGGTAAACTGTATCAGGCGCTGCTGCGGCGGGGATTCACTTCAGAGCAGGCCGGGCGCGTGCTGCGTGGCGCGCCGGATGACCCGGATTGATTGCCCGACTTCATGGTCCGGCCTGATTGACCAGCGCGATTGCCAGAAACGATTGCCAGACACGATTGCCAGACACGATTGCCAGACACGATTGCCCGGTACAATTGTCCGGTACATTTATAATACTGCGCGCAAGCATTACCTTTGCAAGCAACAACAGGATTAGCCAGGAACCCACTGCGTGAACACCAATACCAAATCGTTGACCAGCGCCGAGATTCGCAAACAGTTTCTCGATTACTTTGCCAGGCACGGCCACCAGCTTGTGCCCAGCGCTTCGCTGCTGCCCGCCAATGATCCCACTTTACTGTTCACCAATGCCGGCATGGTGCAATTCAAGGATGTGTTTCTGGGGGCGGATCAGCGCAGCTATCAGCGTGCTGTCAGTGCCCAGCGTTGTCTGCGTGCCGGCGGCAAACACAATGATCTGGACCAGGTTGGCTACACCGCCCGACACCACACCTTGTTTGAAATGCTGGGTAATTTCAGTTTCGGTGATTACTTCAAGGAGCAGGCCATTCGCTATGCTTGGGAGCTGTTGACCGAAGTCTATGGGTTGCCGTCAGACAAGCTGTTTGTCACGGTGTATGAAGACGATGATGAAGCCGAGGCCATCTGGCGTGATCAGATTGGTGTGCCCGCTGATCGTATCGCGCGCATTGGCGCCAAGGACAACTTCTGGTCCATGGGCGATACCGGCCCGTGCGGACCATGCTCCGAAATCTTCTATGATCACGGCGCGGACATTCCCGGTGGGCCGCCGGGAACAGCTGAAGAAGACGGCGACCGCTATATCGAAATCTGGAATCTGGTGTTCATGCAGTTCGACCGTGGTGCAGATGGTGAGCTCAAACCATTGCCGCGGCCATGTGTCGATACCGGCATGGGGCTGGAACGGCTGGCAGCGATTTTGCAGGGCAAGCACAATAATTACGACACCGATCTGTTTCAGTCACTGATCCGTGCAGCGGCTGAGCTGACCGGCTGTCAGGATTTACAGCATGCCTCCTTGAAGGTGCTCGCCGATCATATCCGCGCCTGCGCATTTTTACTCGCCGATGGCGTTCTACCTGGTAACGAAGGCCGGGGTTATGTGCTGCGTCGCATCATCCGTCGTGCCATCCGCCATGGTCACCAACTCGGTGCAGAACAGGTGTTTTTCTGGCGCTTGTTTGCACCACTGCAGCAACTGATGGGGGCTGCCTACCCTGAACTGAACCAGGCAGCAGACAAAATCTGCAGTCACCTGCGCGATGAGGAAGTGCGTTTCCGCGAAACGCTGGAGCGCGGCATGGAGTTGCTGCAGAAAGAGTTAGCTAGTGCAAGTCCAACTCAAATTATAGGGGTTAAGGAAATTAATGCCGGAACAGTATCGGGCGAAACAGCCTTCAAACTGTATGACACCTACGGTTTTCCGTTGGATCTGACCCAGGATGTGGCTCGCGAGCACGCCATGAGCGTGGACGTGGATGGCTTTGATGAACTGATGCAGGCGCAGCGTGAGCGTGCTCGTGCTGCCAGTCGTTTCCAGCAGCACAGCGAATTGGATGCCGAGTTGCTTAGTGCACTTCCGCGCACACGGTTTCAGGGCTATCAACAACTCAGCGTTGCGCAAGCTACCGTGCTGGCAATCGTGCACGACGGCAAGCCGGTCACACAGTTGCAAGCCGGTCAGGATGCCATCGTGGTGCTGGATCAAACACCTTTTTATGCCGAATCCGGCGGTCAAATCGGTGATGCTGGCGAATTGCGTGGTCCGACCGGCAGCTTCAAGGTCTCGGATACCCGCAAACTGGCGGGACATTACCATCTGCACCAGGGAGTGCTGGAGCAGGGTACGCTGGCCACCGGTGAGCGGGTGCAGGCCGATGTGGATGCAGCGCGTCGCGCGGCCATCGTCCGCCACCATTCTGCCACGCATTTGTTGCACGCCGCATTGCGCGAGGTGCTGGGGCCGCATGTAGAACAAAAAGGTTCGCTGGTGGCCAGCGAGCGCTTACGATTTGATTTTTCGCATTCGCAAGCGCTCAGCACAGCGCAGCTGGAACAGATTGAGGCGCTGGTGAACGACCATATTCGCGCCAACACGAAAGCCGACATTCGTGAAATGCCGCTGCAGCAGGCACTGGAAAGCGGCGCCATGGCGTTGTTTGACGAGAAGTACGATGATCAGGTCCGGGTGTTGCGCTTCGGCGATTTTTCAGTCGAATTATGCGGCGGCACGCATGTGCAGCGGGTCGGTGATATCGGTGCATTCAAAATCATCAACGAGACGGGCATCGCCGCCGGAGTCAGGCGCATCGAGGCCGTTGCCGGGGACCAGGCGATCAGACAGTTTCAGCATCTGCATCGGCAGCAGCAGCAACTCGCGGAACTGCTCAAGGCGAGTCCGGATCAGTTGCTGGACAAGACGCGACAGCTGCAGACCAAACTGCGTGAACTGCAGAGCGAAGTACAAAAACTGCAATCCGATCTGGCCAGTGGCCAGGGCGGCGATTTACTGGATCAGGCTATCGAGATCAATGGAGCCAAACTGGTACTGGCCAATGTTGGTGACCTTGATGCCCGGGTCATGCGCGAACAAATTGATCAGTTGAAGGCGCGCGATTCTCGTATTATCGTGCTGCTGGCAGCTGCAAGTGACGGCAAAATCAGGCTCGCTGCCGGCGTTGGTGATGCGTTGACTGGCGTCTACCATGCCGGTGAACTGGTCAATCATGTGGCTGTTCAGATTGGCGGGAAAGGCGGAGGTCGGGCCGACTTTGCTCAGGCCGGTGGTACCGACAGTGCCAGTCTGGATCAGGCTTTGGCCAGTGTGCCAATATGGTTGGGAACTAAAACCTAATACATTGGTCATACATTTCTTGTCAATTTGCGTGATAAACATGTGAATATATGTTTACATCAATGCTAATGATGTGTTACCTTTGTCCTTGTTATTCCTGACCAAATCGCGTTATTTGAACAATAAAAACAGGTTCGGGATAGGGTTTTTAGATTTTGAGGGTGCTGTTTCTAGGGGGGCGCCTTATATGGAGATAAGATGCTAATTTTAACTAGACGAATTGGTGAAAAGCTTTTCATCAACGACAATATCGAGGTTTCGGTATTGTCTCTCAAAGGTGGTCAAGTACGACTGGGCATCACTGCGCCTGATGACGTGCAGATTTATCGTGAAGAAATCTATCGCAAGATCAAGCAGGAACAGGAATCCAAGATCAAGCAAGGGCAGCAATCATAATCAGGTTTTGATTCTGGAATCTGCCTGTTTGACCGACTGCGTTTAATTTTTCCGCGCGCATTCGACCCGCAATGTCTTCCACATTGCAGCCCGATCATTTATCATGTGCAGCATCGGAGAGATGGCCGAGTGGCTGAAGGCGCTCCCCTGCTAAGGGAGTATAGGGCTTATACCCCTATCGAGGGTTCGAATCCCTCTCTCTCCGCCAAAACTGTAAAACCCGGCTATGCCGGGTTTTTTTGCGGAGGGCGCTAGCCGCCTATTCAATCGGGGCGCTGCATAGCGCGCACCAACTCCTGTGCAAAGATCCGACGTAGCATTAATTTGAGCATTGTGCCGCCTGCTCGGTTGCTCCAGGGCCTGGTTATTTTCCAGTGTTGTCAGGTTTGCAATCAGACGCTGTTGTGGCTCCCTCGCAGATGCGACTGTGGTCGTGCCCGGCTCAATATTGGTGACCATTGTGCCTGTGATATTCGTTACCATATACAGCTATGGTGGCTCCTGGTGGTCCGCCCGCGACGATCAACTGTCAACCCCGTCAGGCCCGGAAGGGAGCAGCGGCAGCAGTCCGATTCGGGTGCCGGGTCAAGGCTGTCAGGGGCTGCCTCCACTTAACAACAGTCAGCACATGAACTCAGATAATCCCAGTGATCCTGTCACCAGCGAACTGATCCAAACCGATGATCAGCCCCGGACTGGTGGTGATTATCTGGTGCTGGCGCGTCGCTGGCGACCCAAAACATTCGCCCAACTGGTCGGTCAGCAGCCGGTGGTGCAGGCGCTGGAGAACGGGCTCAATGCCAACCGGGTGCACCACGCGTTCTTGTTCACCGGCACGCGCGGGGTGGGCAAAACCACGCTGGCCCGCATTCTTGCCAAATGCCTGAATTGCGAGACCGGTGTCAGCGCGACACCATGTGGTGTCTGCACTGCCTGTAGCGCCATCGATGACGGTCGCTTTGTCGACCTGATCGAAGTGGATGCGGCATCCAGAACCAAGGTAGAAGATACCCGGGAGTTGCTGGACAACGTGCAGTTTGCACCCACCAGTGGGCGCTACAAGATTTATCTGATCGATGAAGTGCACATGTTGTCCGGGCACAGCTTCAATGCATTGTTGAAAACCCTGGAAGAACCGCCACCACACGTCAAGTTCATACTCGCTACCACCGACCCGCAGAAGCTTCCGGTGACGATATTGTCGCGTTGTTTGCGCTTTAATCTGCGCCGGGTAGAAGCCGATGAGCTGCGCACTTTCATGCAGCAAAAATTGCAGACGGAGGGGCTGGCCAACGATGCGGCCGCGTTGCAATGCATTGCACAGGCGGCCGATGGCAGTGTACGCGATGCTTTAAGTCTGCTGGATCAGGCTCTGTCGTACGCTTCCGGCGAGTTGGAGCCAGAAGCAATCAAGACCATGCTGGGCCTGGTATCTGATCGCTACATTGAAGCGCTGCTGGAGGCACTGTTGGTTGCTGATGCAGCGGCTTTGCTCGATGTCAGTGCCGAAATCAATGCCGCTGGCAACAGCCCGGCGCGGGTATTGACGCAGTTGGCGCAGGCGCTGCATCGCATCAGCGTGGTGCAGCTGTTGCCGGACTACGAGGACCCTTCCGAGCCTGCCATGGCAGTGCTCAAGGCCGTGAGCAAGCGCCTGTCGCCGGAGGATGTGCAACTGTTCTATCAGATTGCCATCAAGGGGCAGGATGATTTACGGCTGGCGCCGGATCCGCGCATCGGTCTGGAAATGACGCTGATGCGAATGCTGGCTTTTCGTCCGGTCAGCGCGCTCACGCCTGGCGGTGAAGAACCATCCCGTCGACAGCTTGCAGAGCAAGGACAGCAATTGTCTACGGACGCCAGCGCTGCGCCAGCGCAGGCAGCTGCAATGCATGCTGATCAGCCACAGCGAACAGATCAATTGCTAAAACCTGAACAGCATCGCGAGCGCCAGGATTCATCTGTGCAGCCGACCGCAGTCAGCCCCGACCGTCATGGTCGGAGTAACAACGGGTCGGCCGGGGTAAAACAGTCAAACCCGGCGGCGACCAGCGCCGAGCATGCAGCTGCCGCCATCGGCGCAACCGGCCGCGACAAAAAAGCCGCTGCCAGCACGCCTGCATCCTTGCCATTGCAGCCCGACCAATGGCCGGCACTGTGTCCAAAGCTGGGTCTGCAGGGGCCGACCATGGTGCTGGCCAGTCATTTACAGCTGCAACGCGTGGATGCCGATGCCGCTAGAGTGGTCTTTCTGCTGGCTGCCGATGATCTGCATTTGCGCATTGATGACAGCATTGACGAGTTGCGCGAATGTCTGGCCACCAGGCTGGCTACGGACATTGATCTGCACATTGAGATCAGTCATGAGGAACTGATGACACCGGCCAGTACCGCTGTAGCTGCTGACGATCAACGACATCAACAGGCAGTGCTTGCGGCCCAGCATGACCCGGTCATGCATGCCATGATGCACGCGTTTGATGCGGAAATCGTACCGGGTTCAGTCAAACCGTCAACCTTCCACTAATCCACAACAGCGATACTCAGATGATCAAAGGACAGTTAGGCAATATGCTGCAGCAAGCACAAAAGCTGCAGGAAGGCGTGCAAAAGGCACAACAGGAAATCGAGCAACTGGAAATGACCGGCGAGGCAGGCGGCGGACTGGTCAAAGTGCAGATGAACGGCAAGTACAAGGTGCACAAGGTGATGGTCGATGACAGCTTGCTGGACGATCGCGAAATGCTGGAAGACCTGTTGACGGCAGCCTTCAATGACGCTGGTCAAAAAGTCAAACAGCAGACCCAGGAGAAGCTCGGACAGGCCACCGGCGGCTTGCCGATACCGCCCGGGTTGTTTGGCTGATCCGGCCCGGACCAGCCATGGTTGATAGATTACATGCACAGCAATGATCAGGACGACTATCTGACCGACAAGCAGGACGATGCCCTGCAATTTTTGCTGCGCAGCCTGCAAATTCTGCCTGGTGTAGGGCAGCGTACTGCGCAACGCATGGCGCTGCATTTGCTGGAGCGCAATCGCAGTGGCGCGCGCGATCTTGCCAGCGCACTGAATCGGGCCATGGCTGAGGTACGTCATTGTCAGCAGTGCCGCAACCTGACGGTCACCGAACTGTGCGGCATCTGCCGTAACCAGAGCCGTGATCAGAAGCTATGCTGTGTGCTGGAAACACCCGCGGATGTCATGGCGCTGGAGCATGCCGGTGTGTATTCGGGGCGCTATTTCGTTTTGCTCGGTCGACTGTCACCGCTGGACGGTGTAGGTCCCGAGCAGATTGGCATGAGCCAATTGGAGCAGCAACTCGCCAATGGTGCCATTCGTGAGCTGATCATCGCCACCAATTCAAGTATCGAAGGCGAAGCTACCGCACACTACATCAAGGAAATGGCCATGCGCCATGCCGTTGACCTGTCACGCATCGCCCAGGGCGTGCCATCGGGCGGTGATCTCGAGTACGTGGACAAAAATACCCTGGCGCTGGCCTTCAACAATCGCACACCCGTGCGCTGATCGTGGGTGAGCCTGCTCCGGTCTGACGCGTCGTAGTCATGCGTGCCAGATCGTTGCGAGATTATGGCCAGGTTTTGGCCGGGTTTTGACCAGCGTTATCTGTTGGGCGCATAAAAAACCGCCTGCAGCGTCTGCAGGCGGATTAGCCCCTAGGCTTGTTATTGTTATTATTGCCTGAATTCAAGCTGTATCAGCGTGAGTCGGCTACCTTCAGCAGGTCACGATTCTTGTCCACCGTGGCCAGCCCTATGCCTTTGACGTTGACCAGTTCATCAATGTGCATGAATGGGCCATTTTGTTCCCGGTAAGCGACGATTGCAGCGGCCTTGTTGCTGCCGACGCCGCTGACGTTCAGAGCAATTTCTTCGGCTGTTGCGGTGTTGATGTCGACGGGTTCGCCGGCCAGCGACATGCCGCTGATCAGTGCTGTCAACAGCACGGCGAGGGTGGCAATTTTTTTGCAAGTATTCAACATGGTAGTTCTCCTTGTGTTGGTTCAAATCCGCCTCGTTTGGCGTAAATCCAGAATACTTTCCACCCAGCTTTGCGGGTATCAGCAGATTGCCATGGAGCTTGTAGGAAATCGACCATTGAAAACGTATGAAAGCGGCTGGCAATTATCCACACTGTCTGTGGATAAGTCTGTGCATGAATGAATTGCGGCCTAGGCGTTATTGCCTGGGTTCAGATTGGCTAAAAATTGATCAACTTTCAATATAGTCATATAGATCAATGGATTAAATGAATAATCTGAGAAAGCAAAACATAAAAATATTGTAACTTGACCGTCATATCAACAGTCGCGTTGCTTGTGAGTAAAAATTCTGAATTTAGGCAGAAAAAGCTTGACAGTTATTTTTTTTGCTGGTACAGCGCTTGCCTGAGTAGACGTGCCTGCAGACGTTCCGGTACGCTTTTCGGGTGCTCAAGTTGCATCCGCTGCAGCATTTCAGCCTGATTTTTGTGGTCCGGACAAGATCGCAACAACAGCAGCGGCAATTTCCACTTGGGCAGCTTTTGCAGCCATTTCAAAGCTGCGGCCAGGCGCACTTCGATGGCCGTCAGATCACTGCCGAATGGCCAGCTCGGCAGGGAGTCTGCTGGCAGCGCTTGCAGGTGTCGACGCAAGGCTTCGGGGGTGTTGTTGCGGTACTGCTCCGGCAGTTGCCAGTCGCGCTCCAATTTGCCGGCCTTGACCGCTTGCAGGCGCAGTGTTTCCTGGAACTGGCTGTCGGCAATGCCAAGCATGCGCTTGATGCATTCGCTGTCATGCTGGCCACGCAGGTCCGCGATTCCGTATTCGCTGATGACAATGTCGCGCAAGTGCCGGGGGATGGTCTGCTGCGGGTATTCCCAGACGATGTTGCTTTCCAGCCCCGGCGAAGAATGCCGCGTGCTGCGCAGCATCAGGATGGATCTGGCGTCTTGCAGGGCATGACCCATGGCGACAAAGTTGTATTGCCCGCCAACACCACTGACCACGCGCCCATCGGCCAGTTGGTCAGAGGTGGCGGCGCCGAGCAAGGTCATCTTCATGCAGGTGTTGATGAAACGGGCGCGCTGACGCTGCACCCGGTCCAGTTCCTCGCCACCGTACAGTTGATTGATCCTGGATACGCGGGTCATCATGAACTGCTCACGCTCGCGGTCTGGCATCGTGCGCAGCTTGTCATAGAACCACGCTGAGCCGAGAAAGAACGCGGCGTGCAAAAGCTTGCCATGGCGCAGGCCAGGGCCCAGAAAAGCCTCGATGCGCTGATTGAAGTCGCGATCCTGATCAACGCTGGCGCTGGTGCTGTCGCCAGCGGCGTTGCGCAGCTGATCGTCGTGCAGTTGCACCTGCTCGTGCAGCAGGCCCCAATACTGCAGCCAGTCCAGATCGTGTGGTCGCAATTGATGATTGATGACGCCATGCGCGGCCAGCGCCTGCAACAGCATGTCGGTCTGCGGGCACTCGCGATCAAAGCCGTTGAGTACGGTTTGCAGACCGACATCATCGTAAACCCGGCGTCGCAGAATGCCGGCGTCATACAGATGCAGGAAGCCATCCATGAACATTTCACTGGCGGCGTACAGGCCAATATTGAATGGCTGCAGTCCACCGTGACTGGCAAGCAACTGCGCATAGCGTTGTTCAATTTGCAGCGTTTCAATCAGCTTGAGGTAATCTGCGGTATGCTGCTGGCGCAAGCTGGCAGCATGGCAGATGGCATCGCTCAGGGCACCGATACCAATCTGCAGCGTGCCACCATCGCGTAACAGTGTGCTGGCATAGAGCCCGATCATATGCTCGGGCAATCCGACCGGCCCCAGCGGTACCGCGAATGGCCGATGATAAAATTGTGCATCATCAATGATGTGATCAAAAAAACCGGCGGCCACTTCGGCGTCCCCGCCCATGTAGGGCAGTTCGGGGTTGACCATGGCGATGGTGACCACTTGCTCACGCCGGGACGCCAGCCGATCCAGCAGGTCCAGTGTTACATCCGGGTTGCAACTGAGGCTGTAGCGGGGGTCACGGTCGTCGCCATTGGCGGCCACCATCTGGCAGATGACATTGACGCCGATATGGTCCATGTCACGGGCGACATGGGTGTAGTTGCTGCTGATGTAATGCTGTTGCGCGGTGTCATTGTTGAGCATGCTGCCAGATTGCAGGTAAAACTCATGCACGGTGATGTTGTCGGGTAACTGCTGTTGCTGCACATCCCGCAAATAGTCCAGATGCGGATAGTCAGCTCCAAAATGGCGCTGCAAAAAAGGCTGCAGAAACCGCGCTTGCAGGCCCTTGCCGGGCTTGGGTACTGCCAGCGACAGCGCGGTAAAGATCACCAGTTCGATCTCAGCATGAGCACGCGCATACTGATAAAACGCATTCAGCACGGCGTTGGGTTTGCCTAGACCCAGCGGTGTGCCAATGATCAGACGTTTGCCAACGCGTTCGATGGTGGCTTCAATGACAGATTGCAGATTCATCGAGATGCTTGTTCCGCTGCTGGAAGCTGATGCCGTTCGGCCAGCTGCAGGGCCCATGCCTGCAACTGATCCAGTATGACTGGATTGGTCTGATCTTGCTGACGGTAATCGTCCAGCAGTGCCGGGTAATGTTGCAGCGGCAAGTGCTCGGGGTCGGTCAGTGTTTGCTGGCAATGTTGCTGCCAGCGTTGTTGCTCGGTGCTGGTCAGGCTGTCTGGATGGTTGCGGGCACGGTAGCGAAACAGCATTTCCGGTATGCGCTCGTCATCGTGCGGTGGCAGCGGGGTCGGCCAGTTGTGATGGTCGCTGTTGCGCAAGTGCTGCAGCAGGGCGCGGTCCTGGTTGGAAAAAAAGCCCTGATAGAGCATGCGATCGGGATCGTTGACAGGCATGAACTTGCGTTGCCCGAACATCGCGGTGATGTGCTGCTGTAATGGCGTATCTTCTTGCAGCCAGTGCCAGTGTTGTTTGGCCTTGACTAGATCCAGGCCTAGGGATTGTTCGTGGTCTTGCGGCAGGGTGGTGATCGGTGCCAGCATCGGTGCCCGATTGGCTTTGATGGTTTTCACCGGCAGTCGCTGCAGGTCATGCGGCAAGTCTGCGCTGCTGGTGAACAGCAGATCTTCAAGCTCGGCGGTACTCAAGCCACTGAACTGGCGCGGGTCGACACTGAGATCATAAACAATCATCTGGCTGGCAAATTGCGGGTGGTTGGCCACGCAGGTGATCAGGGCCGTGCAACGTTGGCTGGCCGGATAGCGCGACGAGCTGTGCAGCAGCATGTCGTTGCTGCGCAAAAGTTGCGCTACCTTGTGCTTGTCGCGCAATGACAGCGCCCAGTGCCAGAGCTTCGGGCAGGCTTGTTTCAGCAATCGGGCCAGCGCGATGGTGGCCTGGACATCTGCCAGCGCGTCGTGGGCCTGACCATGCTCCAGATCATTGGCGCGGGTCAGGTGTTCCAGTCGATAGGACGGCTGGCCGCCTTCGTGTTCGGGCCAGTGGATGCCTTCCGGGCGCAGCGCGCTGAACATGCGGGTGATGTCGATAAGGTCGAAACGGCTGTTGCCGTTCTTCCACTCGTGGGTATACGGATCGTGGAGATTGCGGTACAACAGGTTGCGCGTGAACTCGTCGTCAAAGCGAAAATTGTTATAGCCCAGCGTACAGGTCAGCGGCTGCGCCAGCTGCTCGGCAATGGTCTGGATGAACTCGGCTTCAGTTACGCCATCACGCATAGCCTGCTGCGGCGTGATGCCGGTAATCAGGCAGGCTTGTGGATGCGGCAAGCGCTCTTCACCGGGCTGGCAATAGACAACCAGCGGCGCGGCTATCGGCTCCAGTTCGGCATTGGTACGTAGCGCGGCAAACTGGCAGGCACGATCCGTGGTCGGATCAGTGCCAAAGGTTTCATAGTCATGAAACAGAAAGCTGTTGCCACTGGTAGTCATGGCCAGGCGCTGCCGATATAAACGTCAGCTGCGCTTCACTTGGTCGATCCAGTCATTGATGACTTGCTCCAGAATGTTCAGCGGCAGCGATCCGTAACCCAGTACCTGAGCATGGAATTCGCGTATGTCGAAGTCATCGCCCAGTTGCGTTTCGGCCAGGTTGCGCAACTCGCGGATTTTCAGTTGACCAATCTTGTAGGCCAGTGCCTGCGATGGGATGGCCATAAAGCGCTCGGCTTCAGAGACCGCCCGTGCTTCGGCAATCGGTGCATTGGCATACATGTAGTCGAGTACCTGCTCCCGGCTCCAACCCTGGTTGTGCAGACCGGTATCCACCACCAGACGGATCGCGCGCCACAGTTCGGCAGTGAGCGCACCATAGTACTGATAGGGGTCATCGTAGGCGCCAAGCTCCTGGCCCAGCGATTCGGCGTACAGGCCCCAGCCCTCGACATAGGCGGTGTCGCCGCCAAAACGCCGAAACGGTGGCAGCCCTTCCAGCTCTTGTTGCAATGCAATCTGGAAATGGTGTCCAGGAATGGCCTCGTGCAAAAACAGGCTGGTCATGCTCCAGCTCGGTCGCGCACTGAGATCATAGGTATTCAGGTAGAACACGCCGGGTCTTGAACCGTCCGCAGCCGGGCGTTGGTAGGAGCCGGCCGAGGAGCTTTTTTCCCGGTAGGGTTCAACCGCACGAATTTCAAAACCGGCTTTCGGTTTCAGCTTGAACAGTCGATCCGCCGCCGGATCAACCTGACTCAGCAGACTGTTATACGCGTCGAGCATGGCCTGCTGCGAGTCAAACTGAAACTGTTTGTCGTTTTTGGTAAAGTCAAAGAAAGCGCGCATGTCGCCTTTGAATCCGGTTTTCTGCATGACCTGGCGGATTTCGTCATGTATCCGGGCCACCTCGGCCAGACCAATTTGATGAATGCGTTCAGGCGTCAGGTCGGTGGTGGTGGTGCGTTCAACCAGGTAGGCATACCAGTCGTCGCCGTTCGGCAGCGTCGTCATGCCAGAGCTTGCGCGGGCTTTGGGCAGATAGTCATCTTTGATGAAATCATGCACGCGAGTAATCGCCGGGATCAGGGTTGTGGTGATCATTGCGGTATAGTCGGCCAGCAGCTGCTCACGTGCTGCTGCGTCCATGTCCTCGGGCAGCGTGCGCAGCGGATTGTAAAACAAGCTGTCCTCGACGTTGCTCACCATGTGTGCTGCCAGTTGCGGCAGAACCTTGACCATCAGCGCCTGCGGCTGGGTGTAGCCTTGTTCGATGCCGCTACGCATGTTGACCACGGCCTGTTCCAGATAGACCGTGAAATCGTCCACGCGACTGATGAAATCGCGATAGTCCTGCTCGGTCTTGAACGGCTGTGCATTGTTGCCTGAACCCAGCTGGACGATGAAATTGACCGGATTACGGAACTGGTTGATCGGCATCAGATAGCCCGGATACTGCATACCACGCAGATCCATTTCCCGATCGCCGACAAACATGCGGTAACTGAGCTCGGCCTGGCGATCCAGCAGTCCCTGTTCTATGGCGTCGCCAGCTATGCTGCGGGCCTGATCCAGATAGTGTTGCTGCAACTCGCGATCGCGCTGGCGGTACTCATTGCCCAGTGAATTAGGCCAGCGGTCGTTGTAACCTGGAATACCTCTAAAAGTTGCCGAGACAGGATTTTGCTGCATCATGTCCTGATCGTATTGTGCGTACATTTCATCCAGTTTGGTGCTGATACCCTGGGCCTGATCCAGCGACTGTTGGGAAGCTGAGGCTGCAGTTGCGGTCTGATTGCTGGCAGCAGAATCAGCATTTTGCCCGGTGCTGTCTTGCGGCGTGGACTGGTCGCTTTGCTGGCAGGCAGTCAGGCCAAGGCTGAGCAACAAGGCCATCAGCATGGTTGCCGGGAAGCGGCGGGTATGAATTGTGTTTTGCATGGTGAAAGTTTCCGTATATCAGCTTGTCCAATCGACTCAATGGTAACAGAATCTGCTCGCATTGCTGTTGTGTGAAACGCGTGTAACAGTGCTTGCGTCGCGCCTGATCGTCGCCGCCGCATGCAACCGGATGTGGCGCTACTGGCGCAAAACAGCAACGTGATCAAAGCATGAAGCACAGCAATTGCACAGCTGATGCGTGGCTTACAGTGTGAAATGTCGGCAAAACTGGCATAATTGCTGCTGATGTGTGTTTCATGACTGCTGCCGGGTATGCATTAATTTCGGCTGCAGTCAGCGTGTTTCATGGTTGGATCAACGATGATGTATTGGATAATCAGCATGCCGTCATGTTCAGACTGCTAGTCCCGCTGCTGTTTTTGGGCTTGCTCGCGGCCGCCAGTCAGGCACAGGTGTACAAATACGTCGATGACAAAGGCATCGTCAATTACACCAACGTCAAGCCGGCCGGTAATCGCTATGCGCTGAAAGTCATCGGTTGTTACGGTACCTGCAAGCGGGCGATTGATTGGCATAATGTGGCATTGAACACCGACAGTCACCGGCAACAGATCGCTGCGCTGAGTGCGGAATACGGGGTGGATCAGGCCACGTTGCGAGCTTTGATCCATGCTGAATCCGGCTTTCGTGTCGACGCCACCTCGCCGAAAGGCGCGCAGGGTCTGATGCAATTGATGCCGGCGACCGCGCGCATGCTCGATGTCGGCGATCCATATGACGCCGATCAGAATCTGGCTGGCGGGACCCGCTATCTGGCTGCACTGCTGGATCAGTTCGATCAGGATCTGCAGTTGGCGCTGGCCGCCTACAATGCCGGCGCCCGAGCGGTCACAGAGTATGGTGGTGTGCCACCTTATGACGAGACAGTCGAGTACCTGCGCCGCATCAATATCCTGCGGGGGCGCTACGCCAGTGCCTTCCACGGTGGTGACAACAACGGCAGCAAAACAACGACCGTGACGCGCACCGCGGCCGGTGCTACCGGTCTGAACTAGCCCGAATATTTCATGAGGGGTTCGAGGAGCAGGGCGAAGCTGGCTAAGCAGGTTGGACGATCGCCCGCAGAAGCATAGCCGTAGCTACGGTTCAAGGGTGATCGTTCGAGATGCAACGCCAGATTTGGCCTGAGCTCGAACAGGACAAACCGTATCCACTCTAGTGTACCTCGCCAGTAATACTGCAACATTCAGTATGACCAGTAACTGTCCGCCTTCATGAAATATGCGGGTTAAGCCGACCCTCTGCAGTGTTGTCGCAAATCAGGGGCTGCACGCAGATCTGACCAGCACTGCTGTCTTGCAGTTGCTGCTGCAGTTGCGCCACATTGGTCACCGGCAACTGCACCTCCAGTAACACCTGTTGCGGTTGCCATACCTGTTCCAGAATGCTGGCCAGGTATTTGCTGCAGCTGTCATGCACCACAGCGATGTGTTCATGGGCGCAGGTGATGCGCAGCTGGGTGGTCTTGATCAGTTCAGTTGCTGGTGTTTGCTGCAGACACTTGGCAGCACTGCCGCCATAGGCCCTGGCAAGTCCGCCGGTGCCCAGCTTGATGCCGCCAAACCAACGCTGCACCAACACCAGGGTGTGATCAAACTGCTGCGCTTCGATGGCAGCAAGAATCGGCCTGCCGGCGGTGCCGCCGGGTTCTCCATCGTCTTCACTGCGGTATTGATCGGCGACTTTCCAGGCCCAGCAGTGGTGACTGGCTGAACTGTCATGCAGTTCAGCGAGCAAGGCATCGCTGTCCGCGGCTGTCGGCAGTGCCACCACTGTGGCAACGAAGCGGCTGCGCTTGATGTGTTGTTCAAGGTGATGTGCTTGCGTTGGCGTTTTACTCATGGCGCTACGGATCCTGACCCGGCCCGGCAGCGTCCTGGTCATTGCCGGGCTGGTCAACGCCGGGTTCGCTGCCGAGGTCATCAGCAGCGAAGCCCAACGTGTTGGCGGAGATGGCGAAATTGTGGAACTGCAAGCGTACCGTCTGCGGTTGGGAAAACTGCTGCGCTTTGTACAGCGCCTGGCCAGTCTGCTGGCTGCTGCCGATGACCAGTGCATAGCCACGCTGCAGCACCGCATCTGGTCCCATTGCCTGTAAGGTGCGTACCCTGCCATGCAACAGTTCTTGCTGTTGCTGCAACAGCTTGCGAGTCGCAGCTTGCAGCCGCTGTTGCAGGTTTGCCAGTTGTTGCTGCTGCTGCTGTTGGCGTTGCTGCAGCGACAGTTGGCGCAAGCGGTGCTGTAACTGCAGCAAGCGCTGTGCGCTCAGTGTCAATTGTGCGCGTAATTGGCGCTGCAGTCTGGTGCGCACACGCTGCAGATCCAGTTGCTGCAGCTGCCACTGGCGATCTGGACGCAGCCGCGTGAGACGAATCAGGGCATGATCATAACGCTGGCTGGCATTGCGCATGATCCAGTTGAACTGCTGTTGCACGCGCCGGCTCAGGGCATTGATGCGTTCGCGCAGCATGATCTGATCCGGACTCACCAGTTCCGCTGCAGCAGAGGGCGTGGGGGCGCGTAAATCGGCAACAAAATCGGCAATTGTGAAATCGGTTTCATGTCCGATGGCCGAAACCACCGGCGTCTGACAGGCAACAATGGCTCGTGCCAGTGTTTCATCGTTGAACGCCCACAGATCCTCCAGTGAGCCACCTCCACGAGCCAGAATCAGCACCTGTGCCCAGCCCTGTTCATCGGCAGCGCGCAGTGCTGCAAGCAGCTGCGCCGGAGCCTGTTCGCCTTGCACTGACGTAGCATACAGACGCACCCGGGCCAATGGCCAGCGGCGTTCCAGCACCTGCAAAAAATCCTGGATAACGGCACCGCTGGCGGAGGTTATGATGGCAAACCTGGTGGCCATGGCAGGTAGCGGCTGCTTGCGCTCGGTCGCAAACAGACCTTCCGCCTGCAGCTGCTTTTTCAGTGCCTCATACTGCTGCCGCAGCAAGCCTTCACCGGCCGGCTCGATGGCATCCACCAGCAACTGGTATTCGCCGCGTGGCTCGTACAAGCTGATGCGCGCGCGCACCAATACCTGGCTGCCGTTATTGATCGGTGTCCTAACCAGCATGGCTTTGGGTCGAAACATCGCGCAGCGAATCTGCGCCTTGTCATCTTTGATCGAAAAATAAATGTGCCCCGAGGCGGGTTTGGCAAGATTGGATATTTCACCCTCGATCCACAGTATCTGAAAGCCCGCTTCCAGATGCAGGCGTACCTCCCGGTTTAATTCACTCGGCGTGTAGATGGTTCGGCTGATGGGAGGGGGGCTGGCCACAGCCTGACATTGTACTATCAACCCGGCGATCAAACAGATTGCCGGGTTGATACCCGGGCCGAAGGTCCTGGGCCGCGTAGTGAAGCCGTTTGCGTACGTGCGCTGCAAACGGTGTGCAACCAATACCACGGGTAATTCGTTGCCAGTTGAATATTACCAAAATGGCCATTGCCACACTCAGCCTGTTCCCGGTCATCCTCGAATGCATATCCTGGATGCAAACTGAGCACGCCGTGGGCACTGGTTAGTTCCTGCCATTGCCCCGGCAGTCGTTGACCATTGGATGAAGATTCAAAGGCATTTTTGCCACCGCATCGAAGGCTTCAGCATGGCCTGCAGTTCCTGCTACAGAATGAAATCACTGACTTGACCAGGCCATGGGTGGACAGCCTATAATGTTCAGCTAAGCAGACGGAGTGGCATTCCGTCGCCAGGCAGGCACCACAGTGGCTCAGGCGCACTGACGTAATATTACTACCCGAAAGCTGGTCAGATACGAGCAACACGGCGATTGCTCGTGCTGTTGGCGCAACCTGAGCAGGCAGAGTATGCAATGAAATCTACGGACGATATCACCAGACCAGCAAAACTACATCCGCAAAAGCAGATGACCATCGAAGAGATGTCCATGCATGCTGAAGAGGCATCGCATTTGCTCAAGCTGATGTCGAATCCGAACCGGTTGATGATTCTATGTCATTTGCTGGACAATGAGCTGTGCGTTACCGAAATTAACGAGTGGGTGCCATTGTCACAATCAGCGCTATCACAGCATCTGGCGGTGTTGCGCCACAGCGGCGTGGTGCGTACCCGCCGTAATCAGCAAACCATTTACTACTCTTTGGCCAGCGAGGCTGTCAGCAGCATCATCGCCGTGTTGCATGAGCAGTTTTGCGCACCGGATTCGGTCACGAATTCTTCCTGACAATCCTGATCAGGATTGGCCATTTGCAAACGCTTGTTGCAGCTGCTTGCAGCTCAGGATTTGCCGTGTTTGCCCGCATCCCAGTGCTGATCGGCAAGCATCTGGGTGGCCAATTGCTGCGGCCCGTCTTCCAGTTCGGTGGCCAGCGAATCGTTCCAGCGGTTTAAAAAGCCATACAAACTGATCACACCGAGAATTTCCAGTATCTGGTTTTCGCTCCAGTGCTGTTTCAATCTTTGCATCAGCGCCTCGTCGACGCTATTCGGCACACTGCCGGCAGCCAATGCGAAGTCCATGGCCGCGCGCTCGGCGTCGCTAAAAAGTGCGCTGGTCTTATAGCTCCAGAGCTCGGCCAGCTTGGCATCACTGATACCATGGATGCGCGCTGCAACGAGTGAATGCGCCTGGCAATAGCGGCAGCCGGCAGCCGAGCTGGCAAAATGTGCCAGCAGGCGTTTGAAACCCAGATCGACCTCGCTGTCAGGCCCCATCATGGATTCGGTCAGCGCGGCGAAGCCCTGCACCATCTTTGGCTTGCGCTGCATCGTGAGCAGGCTGTTGGGAACAAAGCCGAGAATTTTCTCAAACACTGCGAAGTGCTCCTGCAATTCCGGACTGTGCGAGGCGGGTAGAGGTTGTATGTGTGCCATTGGATTACTCACTGTAGATGATTGCGCCATTATCGCATTCATCCAGGCGCTAGTGGGCCATGCGGATAGTTAGGTAACGCTCAGAGCCGCGGTGCCGATGCGAATCAAGGCGCGTTGTGCAGGCAATGGCCGCCCCCTTGCCAAGCAACGCAACGCCGATTCGCGCCGACACAGTGGCTCCCGAAGGGCCGCCGCACAAGCGCCGCGGGCTGCGTTCCGCTCGCTTGAATTGGGGCACAACCAGTCCTGCACTCGCGCGCCTTGCCGGCGACGCTTGTGCGACGGCTGAGTGTCACCGAACTATCCGCATGGCCCACTAGCAAACCCAAAACACCGCAAAGTGCCGATACGGGGCCTGTTTTTCAGGGCTGTTTTTTATCTTTCTATGACTCATCAGCAGAGCTGAGTGCTGGCTCAGCTGCTGAGTAATGGTGCCTGGCAAGAGCGCAGACTCCTAGTACCGATAAGAACGGCTGCTGCGCGACTCGAACATTGCCGCATCAATGATCGACCACAGGTGGATAACCCAGCCAAGCAGGATCAGCCAGAGCAAGGCAGCTAAGATGAACATGAATCCGGCCAGGATCCAGCGTCCTTGCAATAATTGTCCCAGCCCGGGAATAAAGAAGCTTGCCAGAGCAGCGATGACGTTGCCAGCCGAACCTTGTGTCATGGTGTCCTCTCCTGATGGTGTGCTGAACTATATGCAATGTTCGTGCCACAGGTGAAAGGCGGAGTCGTGCGCTTCGATAGTGTATGAATTTGGTTGTTTTGACCAGATTATGTGGATTTTGCTTAACTTGAGATTGTATTGAGCCTGTGCTGCTACAGGAATAGCCGACTTCATGGTTACTTGCGTGGTGCTGACCGCTAGGTTACCGACAACAGGCGCAAGCTCCCAGGTCAAGCTCACGGCAGTTGCTCCAGATCGATCAGCTCATCATCATGCTGTGATGGCTGCCCGTGCTGGTCGTGACTAATGACGTCATCGTCGGGTTGATTGCCATATTGATTGCCAGGGTGATATTTGGACAGCTGGTTCGTCGGGCGCTGGCCCGAGCCGGTTTTGCTGCCACAGACATTGCTGAGCATGACGGTATTGACAAAGCTGCTGCTGGATTTGAAGCTCATGCTTCTGGCACATACCACGGTGCCATCGCTGAGAATGGTTTCAGTGCGGATGTCGCCATTATCTGCGCGCCACTGCCTGGAGCCCACCGGGCCGGTATAGCTGAGCGGTTCCAGGAAATCCGGTGCGGCCACGGCACTGCCGGGCAGGGCGTCGCGGGTCCAGTTACCGGGCAGACTGCCGCTCAGACGGCCAGGATCAGGTTGGCCCAGCCGCTTGCTCGGAGCAAGGTTGACGGCATCCACGGCTTGTTGCTTAAGCTGCTGGATGTTGAATGGAGTTGCCAATTCTGATTCGGCTTGGGTGGGCAATTCCGGTTGCGCTGCTGAAGCACGTTTTTCCGGTTCATCACTTGTGCTGAGCTCCGGGGTGATGAGCTCTGGGGTGCTGCGGTCTGGAGTGCTGCGGTCTGGCGCAGCCACGCCAACTGCGGGTGTATCGGTTACGCCGGTATGGTTTGTTGCAGAAGTCTGTTTTTCCCCGGCAGCAGGCGCAGTGCGCGGTGCTGGCAGGCGAAACTCAATGTGCAGTGGCGCTGATGCAGCCCCGGGCAAGGCTGTTGGCCAGCGGTATTCATGCAGGATCACGATCAGTAACACATGCAGCAGCACCGACAGCAATAGTACTGGCACGAACCGGAGTTGCTGTGGTGATGAATGAGCATTGGCAGGCATACGGTCTACAGAATGTTGGCGATCAACAGAACGGATTTTACAATGTCAGTGTTAAACGCCTGTCAGTACCGACCTGCAGTACGGTACGCCATGTTGCGTACTGCTACAATGTCGGGCTGTAATGTGCAACATATATAGGAGCATACAAGATGAGTTATCAGCATATCAAAATCCCTGAGAGTGGCGACAAGATTCGTATCGTCGATGGCAAGCTGCAAGTCAGCGCTCAGCCGATCCTGGGATTTATCGAAGGCGATGGCATTGGTCCGGACATCACCACCGCCTGTCTGCGCATCTGGGATGCTGCAGTGGCCAAGGTTTATGGCGACCAGCGCAAGGTGCACTGGGCTGAGCTGTTTCTTGGCGAGAAGGCAGCAGGCATTTATGCTGGCAACTACTTTCCCGATGAAACGCTGGCTGCGATCAAGGAACTGGTGGTGTCCATCAAGGGTCCGCTGACAACCCCGGTTGGTGGCGGTTTCAGATCCCTCAATGTATCCCTGCGCCAGACGCTGGACCTGTACGCCTGTGTGCGCCCGGTGAAATACTATCAGGGGGTACCGTCGCCGATGAAAAAACCGGAAGAGATCAATGCGGTAATTTTCAGAGAAAATACCGAAGATGTCTACGCCGGTCTGGAATACAAGGCGGGTACCCCGGAAAACAAGAAGCTGGCCAAGTTCCTGCGTGAGGAACTGCATGCAGAGTTCTTTGAGGATGCCGGTCTGGGGATCAAGCCGATCTCCGAATTCGCCAGCAAACGTCTGGTTCGCAAGTCCATCGAGTATGCGCTTGAAAACAAGCTCGGCAGCGTCACGCTGGTGCACAAGGGCAATATCATGAAATACACCGAAGGTGCCTTTCGTGCCTGGGGCTATGAGGTGGCTGCAGAAAAATTCGGCGATGTCACCATCACCGAAGCCGAGGTTTGGGAAAAGCACAACGGCAAGGCACCGGCCGGCAAGATCATCATCAAGGATCGCATTGCCGACATCATGTTTCAGTTGATGCAGTTGCGTCCGGCTGAGTTTGAAGTGCTGGCGACCATGAACCTCAACGGCGATTATCTCTCCGATGCACTGGCGGCCAGTATTGGCGGCATGGGCATTGCGCCAGGCGCGAACATGTCAGATGAAGTTGCAGTGTTCGAGGCAACGCATGGCACGGCACCGAAATACGCGAACCAGAACAAGGTCAATCCTGGCTCCTTGATGTTTTCGGGCGCGATGATGTTTGACCACATCGGCTGGTTCGAAGTCGGCAAGGCGATTGAAAAGGCCTTTGAAACCGTGGTTGCGAAGAAAGTCGTTACCTATGATTTTGCTCGCCAGATCGATGGTGCCACGGAGGTTTCCACGTCGGTTTTCGCGGATCACCTGATAGAAGCAATCAACCGGCAGTGAGGCAATCTGCCACTGAAGCAAGTCCCCTGACAACCGTTCAGGGGCATGCTGACGAGTTGCAATCTGCGCTGTTAAGCGCCTGGCGTGAAACCGATCCGGCGGCCAAAGTACAGGCAGTACAAGCGCTGTGGCAGGACACTGAACAGCGTGCTGTGCAGCACTGGCAGCCGTCGAAATCGTCGTCACAACTGTCCCTGCAGCCGGGGCGACCACAGCGGCCGGAACGGGTGCATCCAAGTGCGGTGCCGAGGCGCCGGTTGGGTACGCGAGATGGTCGTGTAGCGCTGTTACACGCCATCGCCCACATCGAATTCAATGCCATCAACCTGGCCCTGGACGCGGCATTGCGTTTTACCGACATGCCACCCGACTACTACCGTGACTGGCTTGATGTTGCCGCCGACGAAGCTCGGCATTTCAGTCTGCTGCGAGCACGCTTGCGCGAGTTGGGTGCCGACTATGGTGACTTGCCGGCCCACGATGGTTTATGGCAGATGGCAGTTAAAACGGCTGATGATGTCATGGCGCGCATGGCGCTGGTACCGCGGGTGCTGGAAGCTCGGGGTCTGGATGTCACGCCGGGCATGATCGAAAAACTGCGTGCCGTGGGTGACCTCGATAGCGTCACCGTGCTGGAGATCATTCTGGAAGAAGAAGTCCGCCATGTGGAGATCGGTTCGCGTTGGTTCCGCCATTGCTGCCAGCTGCGCGGGCTGGATGCGGATGACACCTTCACAGTGCTGCTGGATCGTCTGCATCCCGACGGCATCAAGCCCCCGTTGAATGACGCTGCACGTCGCCGCGCCGATTTCAGTCCGGGCGAAATGCAAATGTTGCATGCGCGTATCGCAGCACAATGATGCATGGTACAGCGCTGATTCATGCAACAACAAGCCACCGATGCGAAGATCCTGCAGGTAGTGGCAGCGATACCGTCTGGCAAGGTGGCCAGCTACGGTCAGGTCGCCAGACTCGCCGGCCTTGGACGTGCCGCCAGGCGGGTTGCTGCAGCCCTGCGGCGTGCTCCTGCAGAGCCGCCGTTACCTTGGCATCGGGTCTTGCGCAGCGATGGTCGGCTGGGTTTGCCGCCCGCCAGTCCCGGCTTTGTTGAGCAGATTCAGCGGCTTCAAAGCGAAGGTGTGCGCGTGACTGATGGACGGGTCGACCTGCGCGAGTACCAGTGGACAGGTGCTGGCAGCGGCACGGCATCGGAGGACCTGGATGCGCTGCTTTGGCATCTGGAGTAGGCTACATTTTTACTTGCTGATCAGATCATTGTCCTGCAATTGCTGTATGACAATCTTGAAGCCACGTTTGGTCCAGTCGCCGGTCTGGGTCAAGCGCGACACCCAGACTGCAAGTTTGCGAAACCCACTGTTGCCGGGCACGACGATTTTGAACAATTCCGGCAGCATCTTGTTGATGCGTTTTTTCACCAGTTTCTGCAATTTATCGATGCGCTGTTGCTGCATCTTCGGCCATGCTGGCACAATGACCTCATCCATGGCGCTGCCAAACAGCGGGATCACCGGGCACTGGCCAGCGTTGTTGCTGTGTGCCAAACGTTGGGCATCGGTCCACTGACTGATCAGTTGATTTTCCGGTGGCAAGGTAAAGTGATCACGTAAAAATTGCTGCGCATTGGCACGACCGAGCATGAAATCATGGAACCGGAAGCTGCGCTCCAGAAAACCCGAGAATCCGCCTAGTAAACCTGATGCGATTGGAGACTGATCGGGTTTGGTGCCATCGCGACTGGGAGCGATGATTCTGCGACTTGCAGAAATGTGCCTAGCGGCGGTGGCCAGTTCAGCAGGTTTGAAGCGGCCCTGATTTTTCATTGCGTTGATCAGGTTCAGTAGCACAGCCAGCAAGGAATCGGGTTTCTTGTACTCCTCCGAGGCAAAGTTTTTCGTGTCGGGAAATGGGTCAATCGCCAGCATGAAGCGTGTGGTTTGGTCAGCGCTCAGCACTTCCGGTTTGTTGGCGTTCAGTCGTGCACGTGCAAGCTCATAGGGTTCATTATCAAACACGCCGCCGTCAACGCTGACGAATTGGTAATCAGCCGGAGATGTCCCGCCCCAGGCAGGCTGAATCTCGGGTTCGATCACGCACAGGCAATCACCGTTGTCCAGCTTGCCTGGCCCTTCGGTCTGGTAGCTGCGATGATCATAAAATTCGCCGGATTGCGGGATGTCTCTCGGCTTCAAACCCAGCGGAAATGCACCTGTGGCCAGAGCGCCCTGACGCAGTAATCCCCAGTTCGCGTGCTGGCCTTGCCAGTCCAGTGTGTGAGTGACGGCACTACTGGCTGCAGCGAAGCTGAAATGCAGATAATCACGATGTTGGCGCATGCCATGACCGGGGCGATCCTGGGTCGGCTCGCCGCTGTTGTCTTCGGCGAACGGAATGTTGTAAGGAATACCGCGCAGATTGCCTAAGGTCAGCAGCAATTCCAGATTATCATCGACCCATGGTTTGCGTGCCGTGGTCTGTTCTGGTGTTAACGCCTTGTCAGCAATTTGGTCCAGAACGCTGGAATCCAGCAGCGACATCAGCGGCTGCGGTGTTTGCAGATCGCTGAGGCCCAGAAGTGGTTCGATATCAATGTCGTTGACCCAGCTCTGGAACAGGACATTGTCACTGACCTGAGTGCCGGGATCGACGTTGCCGATCGGCTGATAGGGGCGTCCAGCCAGAACGCCGGCCAGAATTGCGGCGCTCATGCCGCCTGCAGATGCACCGGTGATGACCTTGAGGTTGATTTGCTGGGGAGGTGCGCTGGGGTCTTGCTGGTCCCGGGCCAATTGCCATTCATCCAGTGCCTGCACGAAAAAGTCCAGCACACCGGCGGTGTATGCACCGGCAGACACTGCACCCGCCATGACCAGTCCGATATCGCATTTGGTCGCCATGACACAATTCCCGCTTGTTATGTTGGTATGCTCAGCATACAAACATATCGTAAAACAATTGTGAATCGGTGGCTTTGCGTCACGCAGCGACACCCGGTCGTTGCCCCGGCACAGTCCAGGGCCTGGTGAATTCAGCGTTGCGCAACGACACCAGGTCGTTACCCCGGCACAGGCCGGGGCCTAGTGAATTCAGCGTTGCGCAACGACACCAGGTCGTTACCCCGGCACAGGCCGGGGCCTGGTGAATTTAGCGTTGCGCAACGACATCAGGTCGTCACCCCGGCGCAGGCCGGGGTCCAGTCAATTATACGGTCGCGTAGCGACTCCTTCGAGGACGGTCAATCGCGCACGGTGAGACCTTGAAGGGATCTGGAGAGAAGGTGTTGTGTTGCGCTTGCTGCGCAATCATCTATGCCACTGGATACCGGCCTGCGCCGGTATGACGAGCGTTGTTTGAGGGTTCGATCAGGGTTGGCATCGTGGCGCTGGCTGGGGCCCAGTTAATTAAACAGTCACGCAGCGTCACCAGGTCGTTGCCCCGGCACAGTCCAGGGCCTGGTGAATTCAGCGTTGCGCAACGACATCAGGTCGTCACCCCGGCGCAGGCCGGGGTCCAGTCAATTCAGCGTTGCGCAACGACATCAGGTCGTCACCCCGGCGCAGGCCGGGGTCCAGTCAATTATACGGTCGTGTAGCGACACCCGTTGATTGTCGGGCAGCAGGAACAAAGCGGCAATCAATCTCCGGCATTCACCAGTTCGCGACCAATCAGCATGCGGCGGATTTCATTGGTACCGGCACCGATTTCATACAGCTTGGCATCGCGCAGCAGGCGACCGGTGCGGTAGTCGTTGATGTAACCGTTGCCGCCCAGCGACTGAATGGCTTCCAGCGTGACTTGCACAGCTTTGCGGGAACTGTGCAGCAGGCAGGCAGCTGAATTGATGCGCGATTTACGACCAGCATCATAATCCTCGGCGACCCGGTAGACAAAGGCGCGGGAAGATTGCAGCGCGGTGTACATATCCGCCAGCTTGGCTTGCATGATGCCGAATGCACCGATCGCCCGACCAAACTGCTTACGCTCACGCAGATACGGAACAGTGTCGTCGAGGGCCGCTTGCATCAGGCCCAGTGGACCGCCGGACAACACCAGACGCTCGGTGTTGAGTCCGCTCATCAAAACCTTGACCCCCTGATTCACCTGGCCAAGCACTTGCGACTGCGGTATCGCGCAGTCCTCGAATACCAGCTCGCAGGTGTTGGAGCCGCGCATGCCGAGTTTGTCCAGCTTCTGCGCTTTTGTGAACCCCGGTATGCCGTCTTCAATCAGAAACGCGGTGATGCATTGCGACCCGGCGTCCTTGCCAGCGGTGCGCATGTAGACAATGATCAGGCCGGCTTCCGGGCCGTTGGTGATCCACATTTTGCTGCCGTTGGCGATCCAGGTGTCACCATCCAGTCGTGCGCTACAGCTCATCGAGCCGACCACATCGGATCCGGCGCCCGGCTCAGACATGGCCAGAGCACCGACCATCTCGCCGCTGCACAATGCCGGCAGGTACTTTTCTTTTTGCGCCTGGGTGCCGTTCTTGTTCAGGTTGTCCAGGCACAGGTTACTGCAGGCACCGTAGGACAAGCCAATGGAGCCCGAGGCCCTGGAGATTTCTTCCATCGCCAGGACATGCGCCAGATAACCCAGACCGCTGCCGCCAAAGGCCTCGTCCACGGTCAGTCCCAGCAGCCCAAGCTCACCCAGCTTGGGCCATAATGGCAGCGGAAACTGGTTGTCACGATCCACCGCCTCGGCAATCGGGGCTATTTCTTCTTCGGCGAAACGCCTGACCGTTGCGCGCAGCAGCTCCAGTTCATCGCTCAGGGGAAAGGCGCAGTCCATATCAGCTCAGCATCAGTTGCCGTTGCGCTCGCGACCCGGGAAACGATGACCGCGTCCCATGTGCGGAAGCTTCAGTTTGCCGATCGCCGCAATACGCTGTTCGGCAAGCCGATCAGCAGCCAGACTGGTGGTGATGCCTTCGTCATCGGCGATTTGAAAAATCTTGCCGACGTTGTAATAGATCGTGCGCGTCATGCGCATTGCGCGGTCCAGACTGTAGCCCTCGAACTCGATCGAGACATTCATCAGGCCGCCGGCATTGACTGCATAATCTGGTGCATAAAGGATGCCCCTTTTATCCACTTCGTCACCGATTGCTTCGGTGGCGAGCTGATTGTTGGCAGCGCCGCAAATGATCTTGAACTTGAACCGCGGCAGGGTTTTTTCATTGACGATGGCGCCCAACGCTGTGGGGCAAAACACGTCCGCCTCGACGTCGTAGATGTCGTCGATTCCAACCGCTTCGCAGCCCAGTTCAACGCACTGCTGCACGGCTTCATCGTTGATGTCGGTGACAAATACCTTGGCATCCTCGGCGCGCAGCAGCTTGACCAGTTCATAGCCGACATGTCCGCAACCCTGAACGGCATAACTGTGTTTGCCAATCTCATCATGGCCATAGACTTTCTGCAGGCTTGCACGAATGCCCTGCAAGGTGCCAAAAGCAGTGAATGGCGATGGATCGCCACTGCCACCGTGCATCTGATGCACGCCGACGCAATTGTTGGTCTCTTGAAACACAAACTCCATGTCGTTGACGTCGATGCCAACATCCTCGGCGGTGATGTAACGACCGTTGAGTGATTCCACGAACCGTCCCAGCGCACGAAACAGCGCTTCGGATTTGTCTTTGCGAGGATCCCCGATGATCACTGATTTGCCGCCGCCCAGATTAAGCCCAGCAACTGCTGCCTTGTAGGTCATGCCGCGTGACAGTCTCAGCACATCGTTGAGCGCATCCTGTTCGGTTTCATACGGCCACATGCGCAGCCCGCCCAGCGCTGGACCCAGTGTGGTGTTGTGGATGGCGATGATGGCCTTCAGCCCGGCATCCTTGTTGTGGCAGAAAACCACTTGTTCATGCTCGGTCTGATGAATATCAGCAAACAGGTGCATAAATAATCTCCATTGGTTGGCTCAGATTGGTTTGGGGCTTTGTCCCTGACAGTGATCTGACCGGCCTCGATGCCGGATGCTGACAACAGGCACGATTGAGGCTGTTGCAGGAAATCGTGTTTACCAGAGACAGTTACTAAGCGTTGCGTGAATTCCCGATGATTGTTGATCGTATGTGACTACGTGCATAAATCTGGAGTTGTTTTGGCAGGTCTGAACGAGTGTCAGTGCCTGCGGTTATCCTTGCCATAGTATACGCAAGAAGTGATCTGCCTGCCGATAATATCTGTCTGATGATGTGCAAGCCGGTGTCATTGACACCAGCTGCTCAGCGCCGTCAGGGAAAACCAT
Organism: Gammaproteobacteria bacterium; assembly: GCA_021772955.1. GTDB lineage: Bacteria > Pseudomonadota > Gammaproteobacteria > Xanthomonadales > Wenzhouxiangellaceae > JAHJQV01. The sequence continues at coordinate 36,622 of JAJFKZ010000009.1, forward strand.
GCCAGGGTACGACGTAGTGATTGCGGTCACACCACACTAACCGTGATTTTTCCGGGCAAAATGCGCTTATAAGGTGGTTGCTTAGATAAAGCGCAGGCGGACACCTGCTTCACCTGGGCCGGCATGACGACGGCGACGGCGACGATTGCGGCGTTGCGTATCGTCCATTGCGGTGCCGGTATCCATACGACCCGACGAATGCAGGTTGTTGAATAATTTACTTTTTGTGCTGCTCATTTCAATTCTCATACGGTTGTTACAGGTTGCTTGTCGGTGGAGTCAATCCACGGCTCGTTGCCGTGCTTGCATCTATGACCGTAATAGATCAATAATGTTGCACTATTATGTCAGAATTTGAGAATAAATCAATATGGTTGACCTAAAACGAAGACAGCAGCTGAATGAAGCCCTTGAGCTCATGCACTTCGGGTTCCGCAAGATGATCGAAAAGCCTGACCAATTGCTGGCCAGTCGCGGCATGGGTCGCATGCATCATCGCCTGTTGTACTTCATCGGCCGGAATGAGGGCTTGTCGGTGAGTGAACTGAATGAGGTGCTGAAAATCAGCAAGCAGGCACTGCATCGGCCGTTGCAACAATTGGTCACCCGGGAACTGGTCAGTTCAGAGCCCGATACTAACGACAAGCGTATTCGCCGCTTGACCCTGACCCGCAAGGGCCGGGCACTGGAAAACCGCTTATCGAGAATGCAACGTAATCAGTTCCGGCGCGTGTTCGCCCAGGTCAGCACTAGCGATGAGCGCGCCTGGCGTAAAGTAATGGCACTATTGCGGCAGTGAAATCGGCTGTGACTGCGGCTGTTGAACTCAGCTGCTCAGTCTTCAAATGAGTTGGCAAAAAAAGCGGTGTCGTCATCGTAGATACGAATCGTTGTAGTGGCATTAGGTCCAGGCGATGCAGTTCCACTGACGGGTACCAATTCAAGTTGGAATGTTTCCGGGAATTCTGGTTCTAGATCATTCACAAATGATAACAGCAGCGTTTGGTTCGAACCATTACCAGCGCCCCAACGTAATGACTGACCAGCAGGGAATATGAAATCATTGGATGATTCTGCTGTGATATCCGAAGATATTGCTGTGTAAGTTACAGGACCAGTCAGGATCCCGGAGCGAATCACAGGCAATTCGATGATACCGGCATCCTCCATAGACTCGATCAATGAGGATGTGAATTGAATTTGTTCTGGCCCGGGATCGTCAAAGGTAACGGTTACCGGGCTTCCCGAAAGTGCCTGATTGCCGATTGAGGCAGAGATCTGGTTGTCTCCAGGTATCAAGCTGATCATCTCTACAGTGCAATTGCCATTAAAGACACAAGAGTCGTCAATCAGTAAACCTTCGCCACTGGCAATGGTGAAATTCACGACAGCATTTATTACTAAATTACCATTGTTGTTGCGCACTGTAGCACGCAGGGTGTTCATGTCGGTGCCGTCGGCCAATGCACTGTCAGTCACAACAGTCAATGTACTCTGACTGAAATCGATGTCACCCGGATTGATTTGAATTTCAACAACGGTCTCGTTGTTAATCAAAAACTCCTCTTCAATGATGGTGCTGGCAGTTGCATTGATCTGCGCATCAAGCAATGGGCTTATCGCTGAGAATTGGAGCAGGGCGGTGCTGGTATTGCCTTCAGTCACATCGCCAAATCTGCACTCTATACTGGTTGCTGAAATCGCGTCACACTGTTGATGTGGAGCGACAAACGCGAATGCTGCATCGTACTCAAAAGTCACAAGGCTATCAGGAGCACAGTCTCGTCCACGATTAAGCAACTCGGTGCGGAGAAATACATCGTCACCAACCAGGACAGAGGGGTGCTCTATGCTCTCAGCTGACAACGACAGGTCCGGCAACAACGGGATACCGCTGCTGTCGACGGCACCATCAAAACATTCTGTCCCGAACATAGGTTCAGGTGAGACCCCTGCGAGCAAGCGTTGGTCACCGGACAGCATGGAAAAGTCATCGCCCGCCACTAATCCATTCAGGTCACTGTGACCGTGATCAGTACTTTGCTGCCCGTTTTCAACAGCCACCGCAGCGGGGCCAAGATTGGTCATGGCAAGCGAAAGAATGATTGCCTTGCCGGAAATCTTTTTGTCAGTCATAGTATCGCCCTAGATTAATTAACAGCCGAAAGCGTCGTGACGCATATCCGGCCGTGATCACACCCCGATTGATCAACCCTTGGAGAAGCACACATCCTTGATCTGGCTTGCACCAACCCGCCGCTATACTTGCGGCTTGCTTATATACCTGCAGCTTACTTATTTTGAGCATAACAGATTTTATTTATTGTGTAAATTGAGGCGGCGGTCAACCTGTCGAAACAGGTGCAGATTCATTGGCCCCTCGACATCACGGGCATACAGCAGCGCAAGCATGACGAGCAGTGCAGCAAACAGCAAATAAACCGGCACTAGCAGATCGGTATTGGCCAGCGCATCACGCAAGCCGATCCGGTATAGCCAGCCTAGTGCAATGCTGTGCAGCAGATAAAGGGTGTAGGTGCCTGCACCCAGTAATGCTGCAGTGCGTGGCCATGGGGCATGACCTGCTTGCTGCAGACCGATGCAGCCTGCCACCAGCAGCAATGCGCCGGGAGCAAAAATGGCAACGCGTTGCGGTGTGTAATAGCCGGAAATCAGGCGGCCGTCAAACACATTGGCATTGATCCAACAGCCAAGCGTAATCAGTATAACGCCCGCCAGCAGCATAAGACCGGGTTTGGGCAGGGTCTTGTTTCGAAGAATGTGTGCGATCAGGCAACCACCAATAAACTCCAGCTGGTAGGGTGACAGCCACAGTCGCCACAGCCAGGATGCTGCAGTCAGCTTCGCTTCTGAGTACACCTCAAGCACCATTGAGCTGTACACAGTGCCGATGAGCACGAGGATGGCAGCAGCGATCAAAGTGTATGCTCTACTGCGATCGCGCAGCCAGATTAACATCGTCATCAGCAGATAAAACACCAACACATGGGTCAATGTCCAGGCCACCGGAATAACTTGAGTATCGATATCCTGCGGCCATAAAAACAAGCTGCGCAACCAGTCTTTGTGTGCCAGCAACAATGGTGCCCAGTACCAAAGCTGGATGGCTGTAAGCAGCAAAAATACCCAATAGACAGAAAAAACTCTAATCAGACGTCTGAGCATGAATCGCAGCGCTTCGCGTCGGCCATATGCGCCGTAGCTAGCTGTCCAGATTACCGTGCCGCTGATGACAAAGAAAATATCTGGCCCGGCACCTGCCACATACCAGACCGCCTTAATCCAGCCACTTTCCTGGCCTCCGGCTGCCCAAACATGCGGTGCCATGTGACCCAGCAAAATGGCACAAGCGGCAACAAAGCGCAGCAACTCGATATTGCAATAAAAAGCAGCCGGGTCATCAAAACGACTGCCTCCGCGATGAATAATGGCCGCTGATGGTATGGGCATGCTATTTAACCGGCCTGTTTGCGCCAGGCCACGGCATGGTCATCGATTGGCTGCAACGCTGTGTGAATGTTGTGCTGCTGGCGGAAGGCATCGACCGCCTCCCGGCACGGTGGCAGAATGCCATAGTCATCAATGATGATCCAGCCACCGGGCTGCAGCTTGTGATAGAGCGCCTGCAGCACGGCGTCGGTGGAGCTGTACAGATCGGCGTCGATGCGCAGCAGCGCCAGCTGGCCGATCTCGGCATGTTGCAGGCTTTGTTCAAACCAGCCGGGCAAAAACCGCATCTGGTCATCCAGCAGATGATAGCGGCGCATGATGTTTTCGACTGTTTCCTGATCGACGCTGAGCACCGGCAATATGCTGGCATCCAGAGGATAGTCCAGATCACTGGCATGACTGGATTTCGGCACGCCGGCAAATGAATCCGCCGCCCATACCACCCGGTCGTGCACTTCATGTGCCGCCAGCACCGCGCGTAGCAGCATGCAGCAGCCACCGCGCCAGACCCCGGCCTCGAGCAGGTCACCGGGGATGTTGTCGGTCAGGATCTGCTCGACACATTGTTGCAGGTGATCCAGCCGCCGCCGGCCAACCATGCTGTGTGCATATTCTGTGTAGTTGCGCAGGTCGGGTTGATTACGACGCACATGGCCGGGCGCCAGCCGCAGATGGATTGTCTCGCCATTTCGTTTGGCCTGAGTGATGGCATCGCGCAGGCTGACGTCTTCACGCGCCTGCCAGAACAGTTCCAGATCCACTGGCTGTTCATGCGCCGTACACAAAACCGTGTACAGCAGCTGTGCCTCCAATTCCGGGTACAGTTCATTGAGAACGGCGCTTTTAATCAGTTCCAGGTAGCGCTGTCGAAGCGTCATCATGGCATCAATTCCATTGGGTTATCGCGCTGCGCCATTGCGGCAGTTGCCGGCTCAGCAGGTGATGTTCCTGCAGCCAGGCCTGCATCTGTGCGCCGTGGCTGTGACGAAGCCCGGGCTCCTGTTGATAGCGCATGATGGCATCAGTCCAGTCAGCGCTGTTGTTGTCAACAGCAAGCGCCGGCGTGTCAGCATAACAGCCGACGCGGCTGGCGATCACCGGCAGTCCGAGTGCGGCATATTCAAGGATCTTTAGCATGCTTTTACAGCGGTTGAACGGGTTATCCAGCAATGGTGCCACGGCAACATCAAGATCAAGGCGGCACAATGCTTGCGGATAATCGATAAAGTCTACTGCCGCGTGACATTCTGCCAGGTGCTCGCGAATCCGTGGCGGGCAGTGTCCGAGCACGATCCAGTCCACCGTCGAAGCGCTGGCCTGCATGACCGGTTCCAGTATGGCCAGATCACCATCGTGCTGGGCGCCGCCAGCCCAGCCAACGCGCAGTCTGTTGCTGGCCCGCTCTGAGCGGTTGCCATTTCTGACCCTCATCGCCTGGCCCAGGTCGCACCAGGGTTGTTCCGGCAGCGCATTGTGGATCACGCGTAGGTCATCATGCAGTCCGGTGTACGCCGTGGCCAGGCCATTGCTGGTAACGATAATACGATCGGCCAGCGCGGCGGCATGCTGCAGTCGATCGGCAATGTCGGCCGGGTTTAGCCGGGCGTAAGGGTTGTAGTCGGGCAGATCAGTGAGCAGGTCATCAATCAGCAGCACGATTTTCATGGGCAGTCGCTGGCTTGCCAGTTGCAGTTGCTGCAGGGCGTGATCATTGAGCCAGTGCAGGCACAGCAATACATCAGTCTGCATCAAGCCGAAGGCAAAGGCATCCGGAGCGGAGTGTTGATCGAGCTGATGCACATGGTGCTGCTCAATTGATGCCTCTGCCAGCAGCGCCTGCAGCGGCTGCATCACCCGATACTGCGCCGCGGCCCAGGCGTTGTTGACGACACTGCTGATCACCGGCAGGTTGCTGGCAGGCCGGTAGCGGCGACTGCAGCGATCGCGGTCATCCAGCTGCTGGCCCGGGCGACGTCCTGACTCGACCTGCCAGCGCCAGGGATCGGGCAGATAACGAGGCCTTGCCGGTCGGGTTTCGGAGCGGCTTTGCAGTGGCTCCGGCGCGCTGCTGGTGAGCAGGGTAACGGCGCCGACGGCCAGCGCGTTGCAGTCCACGGGATATGCGGCAAGTCGTGCGCTGACCGGCAACTGCGGCCACTGTTGCAAAAGGTTTTTGCTGTGTGCCGCAGCAGTATCGCTGGCGCCGGATTGCCGGAAATGTTGGCAGTTGAGCAAGACGCAGTCGGCAAGCACGTCCGCGTGCAGGCTGGCCGGGCGAGCCAAGGCGGTGGCATGCAGCCCGTGTTTGACCATGCGCTGTGTCAGGCTGCGATACAGCCCGCTGCTGCAGGCGCTGTAGGCAATGGGCAGCATACTGCCGCTGGCCAGACGCAATTGCGGGGCAACTGCGCTGGCCTGATGCTGTTCGGCGAAGGTTAGCAGAGCGCACAGCGAACTGTCTGTCAGGCCACGTATGCCATCGTGTACGTGCAGCAGGTAATCACATTGCGGCCAGCCGGGCAGAACCGGCAAGGCACCGGGCAAGATGGTCTCCAGCGTCAATTGCAGCTGCTCATTGCTATCGCTGAGCATGGCCTGCCAGTTGTCCAGTACAGCTGCATGGGCTTGTTCGGACAAGGCCCAGATGCAGACATGAACACGTAGCTTACGCGACAGGCTGTGTTGCAGTGTCCAGCCCATGTCGAGGTCATGCGCAGATTCAATGCTGCCGGTGTTGACCAGGCCGTGACGCTTTAGCGTTTGTAGCAGGTCGTGGCGCTGGCCCAGGCGGCAGTCGGCAGCAATGTTCTGATCCAGCCGGTGATAGAGGATTTGCGGCAGATGCAGCACGGTATTCTGCTTATGCCCGGCCTGCTGTGCCATAGCCTGATTTGCCAATGACAGGGCTTCGGCCTCCAGCAGACTGGCCGCAGCTGAACGCCGCCAGAAGTCGGCACGGACGAACAGTCCGTGCAGTAGAACAGGCTGATACTGCATGATGGCCAGGTCGTGATCCGGTTTCAACGCCGGGGCGTAGAACTGCTCGCTGGCGGACACGTGGTCATGATTGGCATAGATGACGTCGGTGTGCTGCTGTGCGGCCGCCGCCAGCCAGTCCCGGCAGCTGGCCTGCAGCAGATCACCGGACTCGACCCAGACCAGCCAGGCTGTTGGATGTTGTGCAATCAGTGTCTGCATTGCAGTTACATCGGTTGTGGCCAGGCAATGCAGATTGTCCTGCACAGTTGTGTGATGGAGTGCTTGAGCGCCGAGCACTACCACAACCGCTGCGAGCTCGCGCACGCTGGCGAGAGTTTGCGCCAGCCTGAGGTCATGATTGCGCCTGCAGTCGATCAGCACGATTAATTCCGGCAAAGTACTGCCCAAACTTACCCCAGGCAAGGGCGGATGCAGCGCTAGACAATCGGCAGCCTTTGGCGCTGCCAGTGGCGGGCCTGCACTGCTGACCTGTTGGCTGCAGTCGTGCTGGCCAAGGTGCTGGCCAAGGTGCTGGCCATTGGCGTGTGCCGCCGCCGGTTGCAACAGTTGCTGATACAGCTTCAGATAATCGTTGCTGCAGTCGTCCATGCTGCGATGCGGTTGTTGCTGTAGTCTGTCACGCATCAAGACCAAAGCGGCACGACCTGCGGCGCTGGCCAACCAGGTCAATTTCTGTTGCCACGCCGGTGGTTCAAATGGCGCCAGCAAATAGCCGTCAATGCCGTCTGTGATGCGGTCAGACAGGGCACCATGTGCACTGGCCAGCGGTATGACTCCAGTCGACCAGGCTTCACTCAGCAGGATTGAAAAACTTTCTTCGTAGCGTGATGGCAATAGCAGCAGATCCACCTTCTGCATCAGCTCCAGCAGCAGGTCATGCGACAAGGCGCCGTGCATGGTGAAGCTGTCTGACGGCGCACCAGGTCCATTGCGGCACTCGCCGGCAATATGAAAATGCACGTCCAGGCCCTGTTGCTGAGCGTGAGTGATCAACACCTGCAGCATCTGGTAGCCTTTCAGTTGGTAATCACCGCCGCAAAACAGCAATTGCAAGGTCGCTGATGAACTCTGCTCTGGCGCAGCAGCCAACGAACTGTGCCGCCGGTTGGTTTCGACGCCGTGTGCTATGACCTGCATTTTTTCGCGCAGCGACGGGTCCAGCCCGTTGGCAATGGCATCGGCCAGATACTGGCTGGGCACGATGATGGCGTCGGCGGCTTGCAGCGCGCGGGTGGAAAACCGCCGACGCGCCTGCAGGTAGGTCGGCAAGGGCGGCACCTGCGTCTCCGGCCGGGCCTGATAGCGTGGTTGCAGGCAATCCAGACAGCTTTTACTGGCGCCGGCATAGGCCTGCTGACAGGGCACCAGTTCTGGCCGCAGCATCATGTTGTAGTCCGGGCACAGGTGGTAATGACAATGCAGCGACACCACCACCGGCAGGCCAAGCCGATGCGCCAGCAGTGGCAGCAACAGACTGTCCCAGCCGATCAGATAATGCACGTGCACCATGGCGTAATCGCCCTGCAGCAGCAGTCTGGTGAAATACCGCTCGATCCACGGATTGGACAGATCGGCAGCCTGTGACTGCACGGTCTGATTGACCAGCCGATAGTCAGCATTGAGCTTGATCACTTCCAGCTCGCTGTGCCCATCGACAACAAACTGGTCCGCCCAGCCCTGGCTTTGTCCGACACACATCAAGGTGGCAGGATACCTTGGCGAGATGCGTTGCAGCAGACCATCGACAAACACCTCTGTGCCACCGATGCTGTCCACGCTGTGGGTAATATGCAGAACGCGTCTGGCGCTGGTGCAGCGCTGCTTTATGGCGCCGGTTTTGAGCGCCTCGCGCAATTCCAGCAGCGGATTATCACGCCACCAGTTGCGGGTTTCCTGCGCATAATCCGGCCAGCGTTCGTGCACCATCAGTTCATGCAGACGCCGCCTGCTACGAATTTCATCGCCGTCACCAAAACTCGCTGAACCCCGGTGACTGACAAAGCATCGCGGTGCCGCAACGATGCGCAGTCCGTGCGTGCGCGCACGCAACGAATAGTCCACTTCCTCGCCATAACCCGGTGCGAATGCCGCATCCAGCAAACCGATGCTGTGCACGGTCTGGTGGCGGATGTACATGCAAAAGCCGACCGCGGTAGGCAGCTCAATCAGCTCATCACCGGCGTGCTGATCACACAATGCCGCCAATTGTTCGCCGGATGTGTCCGCCAGCATCGGACTGGCGGCTACCGTCAGCAAGGTGGCGTTGTCTGATACCGGACAGACAATTCCGATGCTGGCATCGGCACCGGCTGCGCGCTGCAGATGTTCGATCCAGCGGGCGTACACCACGGTATCGCTGTTGAGCACGATAACGTCGGTGTCACTCTCGCGCAGTGCCGCATTGACGTTGCCGACAAAGCCCAGATTGTGCTCGCGACGATGCAAGTAACAGCGTTCAGGATGTTGTTCAACAGTGGCCTGCAGCAGGGCTACGGTGGCGGCATCATCGCTGGCATCGTCCAGCAGCAGAATGGGGATGTTGGTCGGTGTATGTTGCAACACGCTGGCGAGACAGGCGGCCAGACTGTCGGCAGCATTAAACACCGGCAGCAGGATCTGCACATTCAAAGCTGCTTGCTCCGCTGCTTGCTCAGCTGCTGGCGGGCAAGCTACGCGATGCGGTGGTGTGGTTGTCAGCGCCTGATGGCAACAGTGTGCAAGCAGTTGGTCAATGCTGTCCAAGTGTGTTCAGCCCCTGTCAGGTCAAAATCGTTACCGATGTTAACACCATTTTGAACATAACTATTTAGTCACGATAAGCAGCAGTCATGGCGTTTGGCGCAGGCATGGAATAGTCGCGCTACAATAGCGGTCTGGATCCAATAACCCGAATACTGGAAACCGAACTGATGAGCACCACCGCCTCTGATCTGCACAATCGCCAACAAACCGCCAGCAACAATCCGCTGCGCTTCGTTACCGCCGCGTCGCTGTTTGACGGCCACGATGCCGCCATCAATATTATGCGCCGCTTGATCCAGGCGCAAGGTTGCGAGGTGGTGCATCTGGGCCACAATCGCTCGGTGGACGATGTCGTGCGCGCCGCAATCCAGGAAGACGCCGATGCCATTGCCATCAGCTCGTATCAGGGCGGGCACGTGGAATACTTCAAATACATGATCGACCGCCTGCGTGAAGCAGACGCCGACCACATCAAGGTGTTCGGCGGCGGTGGTGGCACCATCACGCTGGATGAAATCAGCGAGCTGCACGACTACGGCGTGGAACGCATTTACCATCCCGACGACGGCATGAACATGGGCCTGGTGGAGATGATCGAGGACGTAGTACAGCGTGCCGAGCAGGCCCGGCTGCCCGAACATCTGCCCGTCAGCGTGGATCGTGATCACCACCGCAGCGTCGGTGAGATGATTTCGGCGCTGGAAACCGGGCAACTGGGTGATGACAAGCTGCAATCGCTGCGCAAGCAGTGGCGGCTGGCGGCCGGCAAGTCGCCGGTGGTGGGTATCACCGGTACCGGCGGTGCTGGCAAATCATCGGTCACTGACGAACTGTTGAACAGGTTTTTGCAGCATTTCCCGGACTTGCGCATCGCTGTGCTGGCGGTGGATCCGACCCGGCGCAAGACCGGTGGCGCATTGCTGGGTGATCGCATCCGCATGAACTCACTGCGCAACGAGCGTGTGTACATGCGTTCCATGGCCACGCGCAGACAGCATCTGGCCACCTCGGAAATATTGGAAGATGCCATTTTATTCCTGAAGTCGCTGGCATTTGATCTGATCATCGTCGAAACTGCCGGTATCGGACAATCCGATTCCGAGATCGTCGACATGGTCGACTTCCCCATGTACGTGATGACCTCGGACTACGGCGCGGCCAGCCAGCTGGAAAAAATCGACATGCTCGATTTCGCCGAGCTGATCGTGCTGAACAAGTTTGATCGCAAGGGTGCCGAGGATGCGCTGCGTGATGTCAAGAAACAGTGGCGCCGCAATCGGGTTGCATTTGATCGTGCCGACGACGACATCCCGGTCTACGCCACCATCGCCAGCCAGTTTAACGATCCCGGCATCACCTGGATGTTCGTCAACCTGTGTCGATTGCTGCGTGACAAGCTGGGTCTGGATGCCGAGCGCTGGTCGCCCGAGACCAACACCGACATCAAGGAGCCAAAACTGGCTGCGTTGATTCCCGGCAGCCGGGTGCGTTATCTGGCCGAGATCGCCGAGCAGGGACGCGGCATCAACGCCGCAATTGAACAGATGGCCGGGCAGGCCAGCGCCGCCCAGAATTATTATGAGTCATTAAAAGCCCTGGATGACGATGCGCTGCCGCAACCATTGCAGCCCTACCTCGACACCGACAGTGCTGACCGTACCCTGACCCTGCTGCGCCAGCGCTACAACGAGGCGCTGAAGTCATTGTCCATGGAGGCCATCGAGCAACTGCGGGCATGGCCGGCACGCGTGGAAGGCGTGCGCGCTCAGCAGTACAGCTACACCGTGCGTGGCCGCGAAATCACCGGCGACAACTACCGCACCAGCTTGTCCGGCAGCCGCATTGCCAAGATCGCCGCGCCGACCTTCCGCGACTGGGGCGATCTGCTCAAATTCCTGCTCCGGGAAAACCTGCCTGGCAGCTATCCCTACACCGGCGGTGTGTATCCATACCGGCGCATTGGCGAAGACCCCACGCGCATGTTCGCTGGCGAAGGCATGCCCGAGCGCACCAATAAGCGCTTTCATTACCTGTCAGCCGGTCAACCTGCGGCGCGTTTGTCCACCGCATTTGATTCGGTCACGCTGTATGGCGAAGACCCGCACGAGCGTCCGGACATCTACGGCAAGGTCGGCAATTCCGGGGTGTCGATTTCGTGCCTGGACGACATGAAGCGGCTGTATTCGGGGTTTGACCTGTGTGCGCCGACCACCTCGGTATCCATGACCATTAACGGCCCGGCACCGATGCTGATGGCCATGTTCATGAACACCGCGATCGATCAGCAGGTGGAAAAACACCTGCGTGAAACCAATCAGTGGCAACTGGCCGAGCAGCGCATGGCCGACTTGCTGGGTGAGGATCGTCCGCGTTATCGCAGTGATATTCCGGCCGGCAACGATGGTTTGGGCCTAGGGCTGCTGGGCATCAGCGCCGACCGACTCATTGGTGTCGGCGATTTTGACCGCGACACCTACGAGCAGATTCGCGCCAACACGCTGAACAGCGTGCGCGGCACCGTGCAGGCCGATATTCTCAAGGAAGACCAGGCCCAGAACACCTGCATTTTCTCAACAGAATTCGCGCTGAAAATGATGGGCGACATCCAGCAGTATTTTGTCGATCAGCAGGTGCGTAATTTCTATTCGGTATCGATTTCCGGCTATCACATTGCCGAGGCCGGCGCCAATCCGATCAGCCAGTTGGCGTTCACCTTGTCCAATGGCTTTACCATCGTCGAATATTATCTGGCACGCGGCATGGCCATCGACGACTTCGCACCGAATCTGTCGTTTTTCTTCAGCAACGGCATGGACCCGGAATACACGGTTATTGGTCGTGTCGCCAGACGTATCTGGGCCCGCGCCATGCGCGAGCGTTACGGTGCCAACGACCGCAGCCAGATGCTCAAATACCACATTCAAACGTCTGGCCGCAGCCTGCACGCGCAGGAAATCCAGTTCAACGACATCCGCACCACGTTGCAGGCGCTGTACGCCATCTTCGACAACTGCAACAGCCTGCACACCAATGCCTACGATGAGGCCATCACCACGCCCACCGAGGAAAGCGTGCGCCGGGCCGTGGCCATCCAGCTCATCATCAACCGCGAACTGGGCCTTAACTTCAACGAAAACCCCTGGCAAGGCAGTTTCATCGTCGATGAACTGACCGATCTGGTGGAAGAAGCCGTGTACCAGGAGTTCGAAGCCATCAGTGAACGCGGCGGCGTGCTGGGCGCGATGGACACCATGTACCAGCGCGGCAAGATCCAGGACGAATCCATGCTGTACGAACGCAAGAAACACGACGGCAGCCTGCCGTTGATCGGCGTCAACACCTACCTGCCGCACAAGGGCGAGGAAGAAGCAACACCGGAGATCGAACTGATCCGCGCCACCGAAGAAGAAAAGCACGATCAGATCACCGGCGTACGCCGCTTCCAAAAGCGCCATGCCGAGCAAGCACCCGAAGTATTAAAGCAGCTGCAACAGGTCGCCCGCGAACGCGGCAATATCTTCGAGGCGTTGATGGAAGCGGTCAAAGTCGCCAGCCTGGGCCAGATCAGCGCGGCTTTGTATGAGGTGGGTGGTGAGTATCGGCGGAATATGTAGACATCGTATGCGTTCCCACGCAGGAGCATGGAAACGAGAAGTCGAACCACAACCACCACACCACCCTCGTTCCCACGCTCCTGCGTGGGAATGCATAAAGCCCGACACTGAGGTGCTTTATCTTCTACGGAGGGGCTTGTATGAATGAAGTCAAGAAAGGAGCCGGAAGGGCACGTTCCCACGCAGGAGCATGGGAACTAGAAATCACTCAACCCTCGTTCCCACGCTCCCGCGTGGGAATGCCAGAGGAGTTAAGTCATGGGTAGAAGCCGCTACAAAATAACCAACCCACAGCTGCCGCACTTTGTCACACTCACTGTGCTGCATTGGATTCCGGTGTTTACCCGGCCGAACACTGTAGACATTTTACTCAACTCCCTACGGTTTTTCGGCAAGGAGGGCTTAAATATATACGCCTATGTGGTGTTAGAAAATCACTGCCATTTTGTACTGCAAAGTGTTGCCCTGGATAGGGATATAGGACGCTTCAAATCCTGGACGGCCAAGCAAATTATTCAACACCTGGTTGAAAATAACGTTACGAAAATTCTGGAGCAGTTGGCGTTCTATAAAAAAGTGCACAAAAACGATCGTACCTATCAGTTCTGGCAAGAAGGTGTTCATCCGGAGCTTATTCAGAACGATGAAATGATGCGGCAGAAGATTGATTATATCCACCATAACCCGGTCAAGCGTGGTTACGTGGATCAGGCCGAGCATTGGCGCTATTCCAGCGCACGTAATTACGCAGGGAAAGAGGGGTTGCTGGAGGTTTGTCGGCAATGGTGAATCGGGTATGCATTCCCACGCGGGAGCATGGGAACGAGAAGACGACCTGCAGCCATCATGCCACCCGCTTTCCCACCCAGGAGCATGGGAACGAGAAGACGAACCACAACCACCACACCATACTCGTTCCCACGCAGGAGCATGGGAACGAGAAGACGAACCGCTACCACCACACCGCCCTCGTTCCCACGCAGGAGCATGAGAACGAGAAGACGAACCACAACCACCACACCACCCTCGTTCCCACGCTCCTGCGTGGGAATGCTCTCCGGTGAGTGCTATACTTCTAGTAAGTACTCAAGGTGGAGATAACATGATTCAGAACAGGAAAGGCTGGGTTGGCGGTGTTTATGACATGTCATTGTCAACATTGATGCTGTGCCTGTTTTTGATGGTTTTATCATCCCAGGCACAATCCAGATGCAATGCCCCCGATCAGCGTGAATTGTTCGAATTATCCGATATCGTATTTGCAGCTGAGTTGACATTTTCACATATTGATTTTATTAAGCGTGAATCTGACTCTGGTTACTATTTGAAAAAGTATTTTTATAAATATAAAACACTGCATGTCTGGAAAGGTGATCCAGGTAGTGAAGGGATGGCTTTTCCCGCAGGCCCGGATCACATTGCCATCTATGAATATCCGCTGCTGTCTGAGTATGATCAGGCAAAATCAGAGCATATGCGGTCTGAAGCACCAACAATCAAGTTGATGTATGCCCATCAATCAGAACATGGTCTGGTTTATGGTGGTTGCTCTTATGCCGAAGACTTTGAAATTGCGGTCTGGCACCGTCTCATGCTGGGTGAGCCCATCAAAAGCTACGGTTCAGAAGAATACCATACACCAACGACTGATGACCTGTTTGCGGTGCTAGACAGAATGAACAGCCCGTTCGACGATGAGGTTCAACGCATTGAATATTTCGCATACATAAACGATGCCGTACAGGCGCTGTTGTATCTGGATCAGCAACAAGCCATGATTGACTACCTTAGTGCGGATCGATTCATGCACTGCGATCAGACCAATAGCAATTTGAGCGTAGTGACAATGTTGTTATGGGCTCTGCCTGAGCATGTGGAGACATTGCGGGACAGGTTTGGATTCCTGCTCTCCTGCCCACAGGAGCAGATGCGTTTTGAAGTGTTCACGACCTTGTCCAGGATGGTATCTTCTGCGTCGTTATTACTGATGATTGAGCAATTCATGAGTGACCCTTCCGCTAAGCTCCGAAAAGCCGCAGCAGAAAATGTATTCCGACTGACTGGTGAAGGCTTACAAAGTATGCTTGATCGAGCTGAAGTCATGCTGTCAAGTGATGCGCCCTATGATCGTCTGTTTGCCGCAGTCATGCTTAATCACACACGCAGAATCGATTCTGAGTTGATTAGAATGGTGTGTGATGCCGAGCCAGCAACATGGAGCTACGGTGAATATGAGATTGAATCAGACAACATTCAACGCATTTGTCAGGATATGCTGAATATGCGCTATTACTAAC
>JAJFKZ010000081.1 GCA_021772955.1 Gammaproteobacteria bacterium
ATCAATGCGCTCCCGAATGGTCATGCGCTTGTCATCCGCGATGCGCTGGGCCTGCTCACAATCCAGCCCGTCGTCCAACTTGAGCAGATCTTCGATCTCGGTGAGCGAGAAGCCCAACTCGCGGGCATGGCGAATGCAACGTAGTCTACGCAAATCCGCTTGCGAATAGCGGCGCACGCCGCCGTATGGCCGTGGCGGTTCAGGCATTAGCTTGCGGCGCTGATAGTAACGCACGGTTTCCACTCCAACCCCGCCCTGTGCAGCGAGTACGCCGATCGTCATCTGTTTTGGTGCTGGTTTGGTCAAAGGTTTGACTCCGTAGTCAGGTACGACTCTATTCCAGCTATTTAATCAGGGGTCGTTAGCAACTGCAAGTGTCGTGATGGGGTGGCGCAGAAGCAAGCTGCAGCCGTACTCGATGTGCAAGCGTGTGCATGTTTTACTGCCAGGAAGTACCAATGGGATTTCGTCGGCTGCCGGACACATTTCTCGTTTGACATGGGGCGAACAGCGCAGCGCTACCCTCCTGTGGGGGCGTTGAATTTTCTACCCTTAACCAAGGATGGCTATGTTATTGCTGAGAAAACCAGGAACTGCTTAGTCCCGGCTTAGTCCCGGCTTAGTCCTGGCTTAGTCCCGGCGCAGTGCCGGGTACCCGGTAACCTGGATTCCAAGAGCTGAATATTGCCGATTTTATTCGTGTTCATGAACTGCCGGATGATGCCGTTGCATGGGCATTGGCTGTCGAGAATGCTGGAGCCGATGTGGCCTGCAGGCTGGTGCAGCGCTGGTTCGGTGTGGCAGTGGTACAGGCCAGGGTTCAGGTTGAATCAGGCTGCATGCTGGTTGCTGACACTGCAATAAAAAAAGCGGTCAGAGACCGCTTTTTTCAAATCCCAAAATTGGATTTACTGAGTACGTTGGCGACGTACCAGCAAGCCTATAGCCAACAGGCCAAGAGCCAGGATGGCCGTACCCCAACGGGTAAATGTCGGTACCGCTGGCGGAGGAGGCAGTGCGACACCAACACCAATCATGCCTTCCAGCGAGAACAGGCGATCTTGTAGCAGTCCACCACCGACACCGCATACGGTACCGGCTGACATAAATACATTACACGGTGTGCCAAATCCGCCACCTGGATTGGACCACTGGGATTCATTGCCATCGACTACGCTGCGACCAGACCAGAAATGCTGACCGTTGGCGCCAAAGTTCTGATCAGTGAACTGCGAAACCCAATAAACGGTGCTACCGTCGCTGGGCAGGACACAACCTCCGGGCAAAGCGATATTGAACGAGCCGGTAGTATCCACGGGCACGATGCCTGGGAAAGTACATACAGGATTGCCAACATCAGGCGTGCCACCTGCATCCGGATAAAAAGTGATGGTGACAGTCGCATTTCCAGGGGTACCGGTCGTGCCGATGGTGTTCATGGCGTTAACCGTCCAGCCAGATGCATCGGTGACCACGAAATCGTCAGCGCCCATGGCATCATAAGCATCATAAGCAGCTTCAAAATCCTGATCGGGCACGCCGTTGCCGTCTGGGCTATCGGTTTGATCATGAAGGATGATATCAGCACCCTGCAGCACAGGAGCAGGATTAAGACCGACAATACCAGGATTATCTGTAGCCATCTGCGCGTAAGCTGAAGCTGACATACCTACTGCTGTAGCAACTCCCACCGCCAGCAAATTCTTCTTAAGTGACTGATTCATTTAATATTCCTCTCTCCATTGTAACGTTTGTGAAGATTATTTTTATAGTATACCCGCAGCATTATTGCGTTTATCTGCACTGAGCGCAAGTAGTGGTTTAATGAAATCTTCATATTGCCGCCAGCGATTGACAGCCGAGGTATTCAATTGTTGGCGCACCTGGCCAGCACTGGCCGTGCGCACCACGCGTTTGTTTTTGAAAAACTCCATGCATGATTCGTGCCATGGTAGCCCGCAGAAAGCCAGGATTTTTTCGGTCATGCCACGCTGATCAGCCAGTAATTGCTCATATTGAACGTCCAAAAACTGGTTCGGAAGCAATTGCGCCCAGTGCCGATTCAGCGCATCGTAATAGCGGTAATGGCTGACAATGTCATCCAGATCGTAACTCCAATGGTGGCCGTGCGCGAATAGCTGGCGGTAACAACTGAGTCCGGTATCAATGGGGTGACGCCGGCAGTTAATGATTTTTGCCTGTGGCAATATCAGTGCAATTAACCCGGCCAGTGGAAAGTTATTGGGCATCTTGTCAGTAAAATGTGGCTGCTGCACATGCCAGCGTTGTGTGGCGCGAATATAGCGATCACCCAACTCGGTCAGTTGCTGGTCATCCAGTTCCAGGATTTTTTCCGGTGACCAGGTAATGCCGTTATCATCGCCAAGGGCTGACAACGCCAGTTGCCCCAGGTCAGGCAACTCACTGGCGCCGTTGACGTCCGGGTGGCTGGCAAGAATCTGTTCAATCAAAGTAGAGCCAGAGCGTGGCAGGCTAACGATAAAAATAGGCGCTGCAGAATGATTGCCGGCAGTCGCATGGCTGGTCAGCAGTGCAGGGGTAAAAGTGCTGATAACTCGATTGCCCAGGTCTTGTTTGGCAACGCCGTCGTATGCAACGGAGCGTCTTTTTATTTGATTGCCCCGCTGAAAATGCGTAAAGGCTTCGGCGTAGTCGTGGCGTGCTTCCAGCGCCATTCCCAAGGCAAACTCAATACCGATGGCTTGATTGGCTGATTTGGCATGGCTTATCTGGTTACGCATCTGTTGCACTTCGTGCTCGTGAATGTCGGCTGTTTTAATATTGGCCAATGACCACCACAGATCACCAGAACCCGGTCGCAGCTGCAGACCCTTGCGGTAGGCGGCCGCACAGCCGGACAAGTCTCCGGTGGCTTTCAACGCATGGCCCAGACACAGTGCGGCCTGCCAATAATCGGGTTTTAGCTTGAGCACGCGTCGGAAGCAATCTACGGATTGTTCGGGAAATGCATTTGACAATTTGAGGCGGCCCAGATTGAACCAGCCGGCTGGCAATCTGGGGTTGAGCTCCAGCGCCCGCCGATAGGCCGCTTCGGCGAGTTCAATTTGTTCCAGCGAGCGGTGACAACTGCCCATGTTCAAATGCAACAAGGCGTTATCAGGTTGCGCTGCCAAGGCTTGTTGAAAACAACGCAGGGCCGAATCGTGTTGGCCCAATTGATGCCGTGCAATGCCGAGCAGACGCAGTGCTTCAGGGTGGCTTGATGTACTGGAGCTGACCCCTCCCAGCAAGGCTTCGGCTGCGTGCCATTGGCGTTGTTGCAGCAGATCTGCAGCACGCTTGATAAGGCTCATGTTGGCACTGTCAACAACGCCACCCGGTCTGTGAGTTTTCATGCTGTGCTCATGCTAAATGGTCGCAGGCAGGATAGCGTGTCATTAATCATAAGGATTCGGGCTGGCCGTTGCTGGTTGTATCGTTTGGCGTGCTCTGATTTTGTCTGTAGCTGCTGCGGGCGGTCTGGGTGATGAAAGCCTGTTGCTGACATTGTGTGCAAATGCTGCCGTGGTGATCGCCACTGCAATCAGGATTGATGCTGCACACCACGTTGGTTCATACGTACAGATATGGAACATGTGCGTGAACGCATGAACATGCTATTGGCACCGACGATCAAGTGCAAACCCTGGTGTTGATTATGCGCCCGCCAAGTCTGCAATCACCATCAGATGCTACCTGATAGCCTAGCACGGTGGACCGCTATAGCTGCAGCCGGCGGTGCAGGTCTCGCGTACCTGTACCTTGCTCAGACCATCGAGTTGATTCTCCAGCCGTTGCCAGACCCAGATCGCCAGGTTTTCGCTGGTGGGGTTGTCCAGGCCTTCAATGGCATTCAGATAGTGATGATCGAGTTGCTGGAAGAGTGGGGCAAATGCTTGCTTGATGTCGGCAAAGTCCATGACCCAACCGCTCTCAGCGCCCGGCTCTCCGGTTACATACACGGCTATTTTGAATGAGTGTCCATGCAAGCGTTTGCATTTGTGGCCGTCGGGCAGATTGGGCAGCAGATGCGCCGCCTCGATCTGAAATTCCTTGAAGATTTCCATGCCGACTATTGTAATCCAGCCGCCTGTCGGACTTAACACTGATCTACTGCGGAAAAGCCATGTTTGGCCTTGTATTCCGATCTTTTTCATTAAATAGGCTTATTGTTCGCCTCAAAAGATAGAACAATCTGTCTCAAACTGGCTTTTCCTTGCTGCGGCCATCATAGCGGCACTCGGGCACGTGGCTGATTGTGATAAGTCCTGGCTAAATGTGAAGATCAAATCAGTACAGACTGCGGCTGCGAGTGTACTATCTGGCTGGCCGGTACTGGCAGTTTGCGGTTGTCTCGGGGACAGCATGCACGGATGTAATCGCTGCTGGATTTGGCGCTACCAAGTTTTTCAGGATGAAACCGGAGAATAATAAATGACACACCAAGTTTTTGATTTACTCAACCTGCGCCAGTTGCAGGCTACACACCTGCTGGGCGGTAGTCTGGCGGCACTGCTGATTTGCCTCAGCACAACTGCAGTTGCACAACCGACCCCCAAGCAACTGGCCGGCCCGCCGTCCGAGTTTGCCCAGATGCGCTTACCTGAGCCGAGCACTACCGCGACACTGTCCACCAGTGCTTTGCTGCCGGTGGAGTTGGCGCAGAACCGGGATGGCGTCTGGCGCTGGCAGGGCGAACTGGCTGCCGACGGTGACAACCCGCGTTTTGTGGTGTTCTCAGGCAACGACAGCAGTTGGCAGACCAGCATTGTCAGCGCCGCTGGCACACGTGCAGCAGAACAATTGGCCAGCGATGTCGCTGCCGTCAATTACGGTTTGCAAAACGAACAGTTTGCCGGCACCGCGTATCGCTTTGCCGATCCGCTGCAGGATGTAATCAGACTGCAGATCAGCGCGGCACAGCCGCAGCAGTCGCGTGGCTTTGTCATGCTCGCCAGTGACAGCTCGTGGCAGTTGCGCTCCTGGCAGCAGCATCGTCGCCAACTGATCGGTGAGGCACAGGTGTATCTGGCCGACATGGTACTAGCGGATACCGAACTCGATTCGGCTCAGATCAGCCCGACACAGATCAGCCAGGCCGATCACGGCTTTAAGGTAGAGCAGGCTTTCCTGCGCGTCACCGATCCATCGGGCACACAACAGATTGTGCCGATGCATGCGCAGTCGGCAGTGTCGACAATTCAGCGCAGTGCTGAGGTTGGCAGCGCAACTGGCACGTTGCAGGCAGCCTACACACCGATGCTGGCCGGTGACCATGTGGTCCAGGTGGTGCTACGCGGGCGCAGCGCGGACGGTACTATGGTGCTGCGCACGGTGGAACATGCGCTGGCTGTGATCGAACGCCCACTGGTGCGTGGCATGACGCTGGATGCCGATTTACCGGCGATTGCCGATCAAATCGATGCGCGCAGACTACTGATTGATCTGGGGGTTGCCGGAGTGCGCTCGGCATCTGAACCGTTCGTGCACGCCTATGCCGAAGTCTGGGGCAAGATCGGCAAGCAGTCGGTGCCAGTGGCCTGGATCGGCGGTATGCTGCCGGCTGATAACCCGCAACTGCATCTGGACAGCCGCTGGATTGGCCTGTCCGGAGCCGGGGAGCCGTTTGAATTGCGCAATGTGCGCATCGAACAGGCGGATCATTTCATTGTACTGAGCGAGGCCAGCCGCATGCCGCTAAACATTGCTCGTCTGCCCGCAGCTGCTACCCGCGCACCAGCCAGCGTAGATGAAGCCATGCTGATGGGTCCGCGACCACAGCGCGCCAGCACGCGCGCCAGTGCGCGTCTGCTGCTGGTGCATGGTTATTGTTCCGGTGACGCCTGGGGCCCGGTACAGGGCCAGTTTGCATCCAGCGCCAAATTCCAGGACTTCAATCAGAACCGCTCCCACAACCAGTTTGCACTGAATATTCTCAATTTCGGTCAACAGTTTGATTCCTACGGCATCGTCGCCCACAGCCAGGGCGGTGCGGCGGCAACCCATCTGTACACGTATTACTGGAGTGGCCTTGATTTTGCCTCAGCCGGCCGCTTGATCCAGTCAGTCGGCACGCCTTATCGAGGTACCGCGCTGGCTGGTAACCTGGCCGCGTTGGGTTCGGTGTTCGGGGTCGGCTGTGGTACCAACACCGATCTGACGTACTCCGGTGCCGCCAACTGGCTGGCCGGTATTCCGTCGTGGGCACGCGCCGAGGTGAACTATTACACCACCTCGTTCACCGATGTATGGTGGCGCTGGGATTATTGCAATATTGCCAGCGATCTGGTGCTCAGTGATCCGGAAGACGGCACCACCGAACGAACTTACGGTCAATTGTCTGGTGCCATCAACCGAGGTCACAAGACCGGCTGGTGCCATACCACCGGTATGCGTGATCCGGCCCAGGTCACCGATGCCAGCCGAAACTCGACCATGAACAGTCAGGCAGCGCGCTGACGCAGTCACCGTTGGTCATCTCCGGCACTGCATTGTGGTGCCGGTTGCTATTCTGATGCCTGGCCAATTTAATACCAGGCCAAGCTGATTTCAGGCTATCAGTCACGCAGACATCCGCACTATAACCCTTCATGGAATATGCAGACTATGGCCTGTCTGTGCTTCTATAATGATCGCATGAACCATCACGATCACCAGCATCACGATCAGCACGATGCCAGAAAACTTGGTATCGCAGTGGCGCTGACGCTGGTATTTGCCGCTGTCGAGCTGGTGGCGGGCTGGTGGGGCAACTCGCTGGCGTTGATGGCCGATGCCGGGCACATGCTGGTGGACAGCACTTCACTGACCCTGGCGGCGCTGGCGGCCTGGTATGCCGGTCGCAAATCGACGCAGCGGCGCAGCTGGGGCAACGGTCGTGCCGAAGTATTGGCAGCGCTGATCAATACCAGCATCATGCTGGTACTGATCGGCTTTATTGTCTACCACGCCTGGCAGCGCTTGCACACACCGTTACCGATTGCCGGTGGCACCGTGCTGGTGGTCGCAGCGCTGGGGCTGATCATCAACCTGGGGGTGCTGTGGGTAATCTCTGGCGGCCGGCAATCGCTAAACACGCGCGCAGCACGCTTGCACGTGCTTGGTGATCTGCTGGGCTCGTTTGCCGCCATCACCGCCGGTGTGGTGGTCATGACCACTGGCTGGACGCCCATCGATCCAATTCTGTCGCTGTTGATCAGCGCTTTGTTACTGCACTCTGCGTTGCGTTTGCTGCGCGCCAGTGTGGATGTGGTAATGGAAGCGGTACCGGCGACGATTGATCCCGAACAAGTGCGAGCTTGCATGTGCCAGGTCGATGGCGTGGTGGCAGTGCATGATCTGCACATCTGGCAGATCAGCAGCGCACGCATTGCATTGTCGGCGCACGTGGTGGTCGCGGATTTATTGCAATGGCCGAAGCAGGTGCTGCAATTACAAAGTCTTCTGGCTGAGCAATTCAGTATCGATCATCCAACGCTGCAGCCGGAGCACACGGATGCTGACAGGTACTGTGCGGTCGATGCCGTGGTGTGCGAAATGCAAGAGTCATCGACATGAGCGGCACAACCCTGTTGCTGGATGTCAACGAGACCTTGCTGGAGCTGGCGCCGGCACAGCTTGCGGTCAGTGCGGCACTGGGCGACAAGCCACACCTGGCGCAGCAATGGTTCGTGCAGTTACTGCATCGCTCGCTGGTGCTGACGGTGGCCGGTCAATACCAGGCGTTTACTGATATTGCCGCCGCGCTGCTGGTCGAATTGGCCGAGCAGGAAGGTATCCGCATCAGCGCGTCGCAGGCGGCAGATAGCTTGTCGTGCATGGCCAGGTTGCCGCCGCACGACGATGTGATTCCGGCGCTGCGGCGTTTGCGCGCTGCTGGTTTCAGGCTGTATGCGTTGAGTAATTCATCGGCAGCATCATTGCAGGCGCAGTTGCAGTTTGCCGGGCTCACGGCGTTATTGGACGGGCAATTGTCGGTGCAGGGTGTGGGCAAGTACAAACCGCATCCACAGGTTTATCATTGGGCTGCGGCGCAGGCCGGTGCTCAAGTGCAGGCATGTATGATGGTCGCAGCGCATGACTGGGATGTCGCTGGCGCCCGCTGGGCTGGATTGCAGGCCGCCTACGTGGCCCGGGCGAAGCCTTACCGGTTTGCCGGGGCACCGCAGCCACAATGGCAGGTCGCGGATTTCTGCGAACTTGCCAATGTGCTGCTGGAACAAAGCTGAGGCGACGCTGCCGGATTGGCATTGCTGGGCCGATTTGTTACTGCTGTGATACCTGCGCAGACTGGTGTCAGGGTTTGCAAGCATTGCGTCGCAGGTGCAACAGCCACGCCATTTTTTCCCAATCACAGCCGCAAGGTCTGGAATCGTCATAAGGATTTGCTAAGCGAGGTGAACAGCCTGGATATCGGCCTGCACCGGTATGACGGCAGGTTTCGGGTTCCTGAACAACGCTCGTCACCCCGGTGCTGGCCGGAGTCTAGTATTTTTTTTATTGCGTAGCGTCACGCTACAACGTTCGTCACCCAGGTGCAGGCCGGGGACCAGTACTTTGTTTATGGCGTAGCATCACGCTACTACACTCGTCATACCGGCGCAGGCCGGTATCCAGTTCGATTAATTTGCATGCGCTAGGCATGCTACAACGACTCCCCGGAAAAATCAGATTTTCATCTATGACATCGGCGTAATCTGTGCAATCTGTGGATTGCTTTTCCCCCGGTCATGGGCGTGCGCAGCAGTCGATTATCCGCTACCGCCATCATCGTCTTCAGGCGCTGGTTCTTCAGCTGGTTTTTTCTTCTTGAACAGGCCCTTGAGTAGCGCGCCCGCAGCAGCTTCAGTAGAGCTTTTTGAACTTTCGCCAGCTGCTTGATTGTCGTCTTCGGCAGTCGCTGTTGGATCCACTGTGCTGTCTGTTTCGCTATTGCCATCGCCATCGCCATCGGTATCGGCATCGGCATCGGCAGACGAGGACTTGCCGCCCAGCAGGCTACCCAGTACCCCGGCGGCGGTATCTCGGGTTGACCCGGAACCGGACTCATCGCCACGCAGCTTGTCCAGCAGTTTGTCCTTTTGTGCGTCCAGCTTGTCGCCAGCGATGATCTTCAATAACACTTGCGGATCAATGCTGTAGCTGGGCTTGGCGAGTGTGCCACCGATGTGGATGGGTATCTGTTTACCCAACATCTTTGTGAGCTTGCTATCACTACCGGCCTCGGGTGATTGCAGCAATGAGGCGGTGACCGTGTAGTCGATCTTGTCGGCGGCCAGATCAATCACTCCTTCGCCCAACACGTTCAGCAGCGGCGACACAAGCTTGAAATCGTTATTGCGAATGACACCGTTGTTGGCGATGAAGCGACCGGACAGATTGGCAAACTCGGTATCGCCGTTGCTTTGCAGCAGGTCCACGCCACCGACCTTGCCGCCGCTCAGGTTGTTGGCGATGCTCAATCCCTGGCGCAACATGCCGACCAGATCAACGCCTTTGATGGCACCATCGTTGATGCCCAGCGAAAACTCACCGGACAGGGTTTGCTGCGGTTGGTTGATGTCCATTTTCAGGTTGCTGTCGAACCTGGCGATGCCGGTGAGCAGATCTCGTCCGGCAATATCGGCGAGCAGAGTGCCCATGAGCACTTCACTGAAGTCGCCGGTGGCGCTGAGCACCGGTGAATTACCGCTGGCATCGATCGCTACACCGCCGTTGAGCTGGCCATCATAAAAATGCGCGACGATTGGCTGGAATTGCCAGCCATTGCGATCGGTTTTGATGCTGGCATTGATGTCGGTCATGTCAAGCTGATTGATGGTCAGTTGACCGACGCTGACCTTGCCGCGTGCGTTCAGCGAGCGAAACAGCTCCACATCCACCGGCGGTAGTGGCTCGGAGGATGCTGCCGGTGTGGCCGGCATGTAGTCATCAAGATTGATCTGATCCAGATTCAGATCAAACACATAGCTATTACCCCTGGTGCTGCTTTGATCGCCCAGGGTGGCGGTGAGATTGCCGCTGATGATCGACTTATCCAGACTGGCCTGCAGATGGCTGATTTGCACCCGGTCGCTGGTGGCATTGAACTTGAGTTCCGCCGCAGCTGTGCGCAGGACCTGGTCGCTGGCCAGTTGTGGCAGCTCCACGGCAAAGGTTTTTGCCAGCTTGCCGGGGTTGAATTCGTCCAGCTGTACGGTGCCGTTGATGGCCGGTGCCGAGATGATACTGCTACCCTGCAATTGCGCGTCCAGCCGCAGATCACCGACGTTCAGCTGCAACGGTTCCAGGCTCAGGGTTTCGGTCTGGGTATTCAGCCTGCCGCTGGCCTGAATGCGCAGTTCCGGCAGCGCTTGATCGCCTTGTTCGGCCACGCTCAACTGCAGCTCAGTGAAATCCAGTTGCCCGGCATCCGCCTGATAGCGCAACTCACCGTCCAACTGCAGCTGATAACTGCTGTTATCAGCCGGCATGCTGAGCAGCAGGCCACCATCGACACTGAACGGTTTGCCGCTACTGATGTTGTTGGCAGTCAGATTAATGTCGCTGACCTGAACGATTTGACCAGTTTGCTGATCGTTGTAGCTAAGCTGGCTGTTGCTGATGGCAATACCAGCAATGCTGAATGACTGCAGCCCTGGACCATCACTTGTGGTTGCAGCGGGCGACTCGGTTTGGCCAAGATCGCTCCAGTTGTTGCGGCCGTTGCTGTTGACCTGCAGGTTGGCATTGAGACCATCCAGCACCACGCGGTTGATTTCAATGTTCTTGCTCAACAAGGGCAGCAATTTGACCGCTGCACCGGCATTGTCCACGCTGGCAAAATCCCCGGTAAACCCGTCGGCATTGCCGATCGTGACGTGACCGATTTCGATACCAATCCACGGAAACACCGACAGTGACAAATCACCGTCGATGACCAGTTCACGGCCGACGGCCGCGCTGGCCTGGCTGGCGATTTGTTCGCGGTAATCATTGGGGTCAAAAAACAGCTTGATATAGATTAGCAGCGCCGCCAGCAGGGCGAACAGTGTGACGAAGGCAATGGCGAAGTATTTGATCGTCTTTTTCATGTCAGCACCGGTATTTGAGTTGAATGGCCTGCAGCGTATTGCAGGTTGCTACCATTATTGCAGAACTGCCGTGGTGCTCTGGTTAAATTGCAGCAGTGCATGGCGCAGCTTTGCTGCGGGCGCGGTATCGTCCAGGCGCACCCGACCATGCCGTTCCACGATACCGAGATCGCGTAGCTGCGCTTGCACATGCGGAAACTGATCAGAATGAGCGTATTGTCGGTAGATGTCGGTGAACACGGAGTAGCCGGTGAACTCATCCAGCTTGCGCATGATAGCGTTGGCCCGCCAGACCTCTCCCAACTGCATGCAGCACGAGGCCAGGCCAGCCAGCGCTGTGTCCAGGCTTTGCTTTCCGCCGCTTAGTTCGCGCAGTCTGGTGTCGGCCAGAAACATCATCGCCGCGCCACTCCAGTACACGCGCATGAAGGAACGGCTGTGACGCATGCCGCTGGCCTCCTCGGTCAGGGTCACATTGCGTTTGCGATCACGGCGACCACGCTCAAAACCGGCCAGCAGTTTTTCCCAGGCGTCGGTTTCACTCAGGCGGCCGTCGCGCGCGCGCAGAATGTTTTGATAATACGAGGCCAGACCTTCCGACAGCCAGGCATCACTACGACTGATATAAGGAAACAGCAGATGGCTGAATTCGTGGGTGGGTTTCCAGTCCTGTGCAAACGCTTGCGCAGAACTGTTTGGATCAACAAAAAACTGCAGGCCGATGCCGCCACCACGCATGACGCGGGCAAATGGCATGGCTTCGTTCTGGCCGTCCGCTGGCATGATCAGCACCTGCGGATCCGGCTGCGGCAGCGTGCCATGTACACGCATCACCGCCAGTGCCGAGGCTTCCAGCCAGGGTCGCACCTGGGCCAGTGTCAATGTTGGGCTTGACGGCAGTATCGCCACTCGCAGCGTGTTGTTGCCCAGGGTCAGCGGCTGTACCTGGAAGCGACCGAACACCACATTGTTGCTCCAGGATGGTGGTGTCTGTCCCAGCAACATCCAGTCTTCAGCCAATTCTGCTGCCTCGGACTCAGCTGGTGGCCACGGCGCCGACACTGCCATGCCGGGCGGCAAATGAAAACGAATCAGTGCCGATTGGCCGTGCGCAGGCGCCAGCAGCCAGTCCTTGCTGCTGGTCAGGCGGTAATCAGTGTTATCGGCGAACCAACGGCGACCGGTGGTCTGCAGTTGAGCCCGGTAATCGAGGCAATTCCCGGCCGTATCGACCACACGCAAGCGCCGCAACTGGCGCACAGAGTCAAGTTGTTGTTCATTCCAGCGCAAGCGACTGATGGCCGCCCTGGCATCGCCGTCAACATGCAGATCAGCCGGGCGCAGGGCATCGTTCGGAGCAAAGCAGATACGCACATCGACATGTTGCAGGGATTCATCCAGGCTGACTTCATAGGTACTGACGGCGACACAATCTGTGCAGATCAACAGCAGCAGGCAAAAAAACAGATAAGGCATGGTACTCCAGGGTAGATTGTCGCCAAATGCTTCGACG
>JAJFKZ010000082.1 GCA_021772955.1 Gammaproteobacteria bacterium
TACATTTTGGTTGGTGCAATCATCGGTGTACGCACCAGTGGCATGTTGATGGTGGTAAACGCCACTCCGGTGTCGTTGAATTCA
Source organism: Gammaproteobacteria bacterium (assembly GCA_021772955.1). GTDB lineage: Bacteria > Pseudomonadota > Gammaproteobacteria > Xanthomonadales > Wenzhouxiangellaceae > JAHJQV01. Next base: position 85 of record JAJFKZ010000082.1, read on the forward strand.
GCTGCGGCACAGCGTGAAAACGCATCCAGCGCCGCCTTGGAGGCCACATAGGCAGAAAACCGTGGTGCATTACTGAGCACGCCAATGGATGAAATATTGATGATCTGACCGCTGCGTCGCTGTTCCATCAGCGGCAGAAATCCCAGGATCAACTTCAGGCTGCCGAAGTAGTTCAGCTGCATGGTGCGAGTAAAATCATGGAATCGGTCATACGACAGGGCCAGCGAGCGCCGAATGGAACGGCCAGCATTGTTGATCAGGATATCCACATGACCATGCTCCTTGAGCACCTCCAGCACCAGACGATCGCACTCGGCAATGTCAGCCAGATCGCAGCGATAGGCATGCGCCTTGCCACCCATTTCCTTGATTTCATTGATGGTTTCTGTCAGCGCCTCCTCACCACGCGCGACCACCAGCACTTCCGCGCCCGCTTTGGCCATCATCAACGATGCCGCCTTGCCGATGCCCGATGAACCGCCGGTTATGAGGACCTTTTTGCCAGCCACGTGACCACGCAAACTGCGATCAATGAACAGATCTGGATCCAGATGACGTTCCCAGTAATCCCACAGAATCCAGGCATAATCTTCCAGGTCGGGGACAGCAATGTCGGTACCTTTGAGGGCTGCCTCGGTTTCACGACAGTCAAAACGGGTTGGATAATTGAGCATACCCAGCACTGCGCGTGGCACACCAAGCTCATGCAGCACATGATTGCTGATTCTGCGTACCGGCGGCAACATGTTCAAGCCCTGCTTCACTGCAGCCGGGATAAAGCTGAACATACGGGCATCAATGCGCATGGTCATCAATGGCGCATGACCTGCATTTGCGAAGATATTAAGGACTTCACCGATGCGCCGCGGCTTGGGATCGGTCAAATGGAAGCACTTGCCGTCCAGCTTGGGTTTGTGGGCAATATGATCCATGGCTTTGGCCACAAAATCGACTGGCACCATGTTGATGCGCCCGCCCTCAATCCCCAGCGTCGGCATCCATTGTGGCAGCATGCGGCGCATCTTCTGAATCATCTTGAAGAAATAGTAAGGCCCGTCTATCTTGTCAATTTCTCCGGACTCAGAGTGTCCCAAAACAATGCCGGGTCGATAGATACGCCAGGGAATTTTGCATTCGTCGCGTACCAATGCTTCCGAGTCGTGCTTGGTGCGCAAATAGGGATGATCCAGGTTCTCGGCTTCTGCAAACATGTCTTCACGAAACACTCCTCGATACATCCCGGCCGCAGCAATCGAGCTGGTGTGGTGAAAGCATGTGGCTGCGATACTCTCAGCGAATTGCACTGCATGGCGGGTGCCATCAATGTTCACCGCATGTTGCTCCTCCATGCCCGCAGTCATGTCATACATGGCGGCCAGATGAAAAACATGGCGGACCTTGCCATGCAGTGCTTCCAGTTGTTTGGCACTGACACCGAGCTTACGCTTGGTCAGGTCACCGGTCACAGGGATAATACGCTTGGCCTGCCCGGCCCAGCGATCGTTTACCAGTTGCTTGAACTTGTCACGAGAATCCTTGCGCAACAGAACATAGACATCGCCCTTACGCTGCAATAGCTGGTCAATGAGATGACGCCCGATAAACCCGGTGCCACCGGTGATGAAGTAATTCATGTATGCTCCTGAAGCCACACGCCCTGGGTGTGTCTGTTGCTGTAAAACTCTAGTCATTGTAAAGCAATACAGCGCAAGAATTCAGCGTCGCTGTAGCCAGCCAGCTATCCTGGCTGATCTGCCTCTGGCATAATGCCAGCAGACAAGCAACGCGAGTAAAGCCAATGCATGACCTGGAACAACAATTTGCTGCAGCAGCGGCACAGGCACAGACACTGCAGCAGCGCCCGGACAACGATACCATGCTGGAACTGTATGCACTGTACAAGCAAGCCACTGCGGGTGACGTGTGTGGTGACAAACCCGGCATGTTCAATTTCGTCGCCGCCGCAAAGCATGCGGCCTGGGAGAAGCTCAAAGGCACCAGCCAGGAGCAGGCCAAACAGACCTACATTGATCTGGTCAAGCGACTGCAGCACTGATGCACACGCAAAACCAGGCCAGGCATCTGCAACACAAGCCGCGCGGACATGCCCAAAAACACGGCTGAGCGCATTCTAGCCTGCACATTGCAGCTGTTCAACGATTTGGGAGCCAGCAATGTCAGCACCAACCAGATCGCTAACGAGATGGACATCAGCCCAGGTAACCTGCACTACCATTTTCGCAGCCGGGCTGAATTGCTGCACGGCTTGTTCATGCAAATGGAGCAGGCCATGCTGGAGCTGGCCACCATCCCCGAGAACACGCTGAACGAAGCCGAGGACATCTGGTTGTTTCTGCACCTTCAGTTCGAGCGCCAGATCGCATACCGTTTCTGGTACCGGGAAATGAATCAGCTGGGCGGTGAATATCCGGCTCTGCACAAGCGCTTCCAGGCGATACTGGAATTGCAGCATCGCAGCATCCAGCGCCTGCTGAATGATCTGGCAGCATCAGGTCAACTGGAAGCCAATGCGCTGGAACGCGCTACCTTGTCCCGCAATATGCTCCTGATCATGAACAGTTGGCTGAGTTTCAGCGCCATATCACCAGATCCATTGGCGCAGAACCCGAATCTGGCTGTCTGGCAAGTGTTGAGCCTGGTAGCTGCGTGGTTACGTATGGATCAGCGCAAGGCGTTGGAACGATTGGCGCAATTGTATCTGCAATAAAAAACGCCAGCATATAGCTGGCGTTTGTTAATGCCTTGTTGCTGGCGCTACTCGGTAGCAGTGGCAGCATCATCTTGCAGCGGTCGATCTACAAGTTCGACCAGGGCCATTGGTGCCTTGTCGCCAGTCCGATGTCCGCACTTCAGGATACGCAGGTAACCACCGGGTCGCGTTGCGTAGCGTGGGCCCAGCTCAACGAACAGTTTACCGACAGCTTCCTTGTCACGCAGACGGCTGAAAGCCAGTCGACGATTGGCAACCCCATCAGTTTTGGCCATGGTGATCAACGGCTCAGCAACTTTACGTAGCTCCTTGGCCTTCGGCAAGGTCGTTTTAATGACCTCATGTTTGATCAAAGATGCCGACATGTTGCGGAACATGGCTTTACGGTGCGAGCTATTGCGATTGAGCTTGCGGCCGGATTTCTGGTGACGCATTAGATTATCTCCGTTAACTTCTTCAGACCATCAACTGGTGACGGTCAATAACTTGTTTGCAGGTAAACCTGTATTCAGGCACCGGTTCCAGGCAATCCCGGCGGCGGCCAGTTTTCCAGTACCATGCCCAGACTCAGTTCTTGTGATTCCAGGGTTTCCTTGATTTCTGTCAATGACTTCTTGCCCAGATTGGGGGTTTTAAGCAGCTCAACTTCAGTACGCTGGACCAGGTCACCAACATAGAGTATATTCTCGGCCTTGAGACAGTTGGTGGAACGAACAGTCAATTCCAGTTCGTCGATCGGGCGCAGCAAAATGGCCGGAACTTCCTTGGTCTCCTGCATTTCCTGCTGCTCGCTGCGGGCCACAAACTCGACGAACACCGACAGTTGGTCAGCGAGAATGTTGGCTGACTGGCGTACCACTTCCTCGCAATTGATGGTGCCGTTGGTTTCCACATCCAGGATCAAACGATCCAGATCGGTGCGCTGCTCCACACGCGCCGCCTCAACGCTGTAGGAAACTTTCTTGACCGGGCAAAATGAAGCGTCCAGCATCAGCTTGCCAATGGGACGACTTTCAGCTTCACCAATATCCAGCTGCGTTGCAGCCTGATAACCGACGCCTCTGGCAACCGTGATGCGCATGCTGATTTCAGCCTTCTTGGTCAAAGTGCAAATCAGGTGCTCAGGATTGGCTATTTCAACATCGTGTACCGATGTGATGTCAGAGCCGGTCACCGGGCCGGGGCCGCTTTTTTTCAGTGTCAGCACAGCCTTGTCTTCATTGTGCATGATGACACTCAACTGCTTGAGGTTCAAAAGCACATCAATGACATCTTCAGCTACGCCTTCAATGGCGGTGTATTCATGCAAGACACCGTCGATTTCGACTTCGGTGACTGCAGCTCCCGGTATGGATGACAGCATCACCCGACGTAGAGCATTGCCTAGCGTATGACCGAAACCGCGTTCCAGCGGTTCCAGTATGATCTTGGCGCGTGTTGGTGATATTTCATCAACCACAGCCGCCTTCGGCTTCAACATATTGTCGACGATCTGCTCAATAGCAACTGACATTGATAATCTCTCTACTTGATTGGTAAAACGCCACTGTACCCGGACAGTGATCAACGGCTACCGGGCAGAAATGCAAGCTGAAAACAGTGCCTGCCAAACCCGACTTGCCGAACTTTGTGCTGCACGAACTGCAGCATGCCTTGCCGTATTATTTTGAATACAGCTCCACAATCAGATTTTCGTTGATCTCGGCGGGCAGATCATCACGATCCGGCAGCATTTTGAGCTTGCCTTCCATCTTGTCCGCGTCAATTTCAATCCAGTGCGGCGCCAGACCGAGCTCCTGACTCAGCGTCAGCGATTCCTTGATACGCAATTGCTGACGGGCTTTTTCACGAATTGAAATCACATCATCAGGTTGAACCTTGTACGAGGGAATATTGACAACCTGACCATTGACCAGCACTGAACGATGGCTGACCATCTGTCGAGCCTGCGCCCTGGTGACGGCAAAACCCATGCGGTAGGTAACGTTGTCCAGCCGGCTTTCCAGCAAGCGCAACAGGTTTTCACCAGTGGCGCCTTTCTGCTGCGCTGCGGCCTTGTAGTAATTGCGGAACTGACGTTCCAACACACCGTATATACGGCGTACTTTCTGCTTTTCTCGAAGCTGCAAGGCATAGTCGGAAGTCTTGCTTCTGCGCGCAGTTCCCTGCACACCAGGCACTTGGCCCAGGTTGCATTTGGTTTCCAGACTTCTCGCCGGACTTTTCAGTCCCAAATCAGTGCCTTCACGGCGAGCGAGCTTACAGGTTGGTCCAGTATATCTAGCCATAATAGATTCTCCTTACACGCGGCGCTTTTTAGGTGGACGGCAACCGTTGTGCGGAATCGGTGTAACGTCAATAATGTTAAGTATCTTATAGCCAATCGCATTCAGGGCGCGAACCGAAGATTCACGACCTGGGCCAGGCCCATTGACACGTACTTCCAGATTTTTCAGACCATAGTCCAAAGCAGCACGTCCAGCCTGATCCGCAGCTACCTGAGCGGCAAACGGCGTACTTTTTCTGGAGCCACGAAAGCCCTGCCCACCGGATGTGGCCCAGCTCAGAGTATTACCCTGTCTGTCGGTAATCGTAATGATCGTATTGTTGAACGACGCGTGGATGTGCGCGAGACCGTCCGATACAATCTTTTTGACCTTTTTACGAGGTTTGGCCTGTTTTGCTTTCGCCATTACAGTTCTCTATGTATTTGTTGCATTGCTGCAGTTGTCGTTAAATGTTGATGCACCATCGATACTACCCGTGTTCAACGCTTGATCGCGCGTCTCGGGCCTTTACGTGTGCGGGCATTGGTTTTTGTCTGCTGCCCACGAACCGGTAATCCACGGCGATGACGCAAGCCGCGATAGCAGCCCAGATCCATCAGACGCTTGATGTTCATGCCAACTTCACGGCGTAGATCACCTTCGACCACGTAGCGTGAGACTTGCGCACGGATCTTGTCGATCTGCTCGTCATCAAGGTCACGCAGCTTGGTACTTGGGTCAACCTTGCTGTCTTCGCATATCAGCCTGGCACGTACCGGACCGATGCCGTAAATATTGGTTAAAGCAACCCAGGTGTGCTTTTGCACAGGTAGGTTGACGCCTGCTATACGAGCCATGGACGAAACTCCGCTGTAAAATTGGCCTGCAGCATCCGCTGCGGCCGGTGAAAACGTTCAATTATAGCATAATTACCTGAAAACATGAGAACTTAACCCTGCCTCTGCTTATGCTTTGCGTCACTATTGCAGATGACAAAGACGACGCCTTTACGCCGTACGACCTTGCAGTTTCTGCAAATCTTCTTGACTGATGCCTGGACTTTCATGATCTTCTCCTGAATGCCGTCAAGTTCAACGTCTGACGACGCTGCCGGAACGGCCGTAATTCTTCAAATTGGCTTTTTTGAGTACACTGTCATACTGGTGCGTGACCAGGTGATTATTGACCTGGGCAATGAAATCCATGATGACAACAACGATGATCAGCAAAGATGTACCACCAAAAAAGAACGGCACATTCCATTGCATGACCAAAAAGTTCGGCAACAGACACACCGCTGTCAGGTAGGCAGCACCTACTGCAGTCAGCCGGGTCAGCACCACGTCCAGGTATTCTGCCGTGTGCCGTCCGGGTCGAATACCAGGTATGAATGCACCTGATCGCTTCAGATTGTCCGCTGTTTCCTTCGAATTGAATACGATTGCGGTATAAAAGAAGCAGAAAAAGATGATCAAGGCACCGTACAGAATCAGGTAGGCCGGTTGCCCCGGAGACAGCCAGTTGGCAAAACGCTGGATCATCAATGAGCTGCTGCTTTGACCGAACCATTGCGTCATGGTCGCCGGGAACAAGACCAGACTGGAGGCGAAGATGGCCGGAATCACACCCGACATGTTCACTTTCAGTGGCAGATGCGATGAGGCATTCTGATACGCGCGTCGGCCGCCCTGCTTTTGTGCATAATTAACGGTAATACGGCGCTGACCGCGTTCCACGAACACAACAAAGGCGGTTACCGCCACTGCCATGACCAGGAAGAAGATCACGATCATGACACTGAGCTGACCGGTACGCGCCAGCTCCAGAGTGGAGGTGATCGCCGAGGGTAAACCGGCAACAATACCAGCAAAGATGATCATGGAGATGCCGTTACCCACCCCACGCTCGGTGATTTGCTCACCCAGCCACATCAGGAACATGGTACCAGCGGTCAGGCTGACCATGGCGCTAAACAAAAAGCTGGTGCCGGGATTAATCACCACTGGTAGACCCGCTCCCGCGGTTTGCTGTTGCAGTGCCAGGGCCACACTCACCGACTGGAAAATTGCCAGAATCAATGTGAAATAACGAGTGTATTGGGTAATTTTGCGACGACCAGACTCACCCTCCTTGCGTAACTGTTGGAGCTGCGGAACTGCAGAGGTCATAAGCTGGATAATGATCGAAGCCGAAATATACGGCATGATACCCAGAGCAAACAGTGAGAACCGGCCTAGTGCCCCACCCGAGAAAGTGTTGAACATGTCGATGATGGTGCCGCGCTGCTGATCCATGAACTGCAGCAAGGCAGCGGGGTTGACACCTGGAACCGGTATAAACGTGCCAATGCGAAACACCAGCAAGGCGCCCAGCAAAAACAGCAGCCGCTGACGCAACTCGGTCAAACGACCGATGTTGCCGAGCATGCTGGACACTTGTGAGGAAGATGCACCCATCAGGCTTCTACCTTGCCGCCCTTGGCAACAATGGCAGCTTCTGCACCTTTGGTTACGCGCATGCCGGTCACGGTATACGCCTTGTCCACATCGCCTGTGGCGACCAGTTTGACCCGCTTGATGCTGCCCTTGATCAGGCCAGCTTCACGTATCGTTGCCATGTTGACCTCGGTACCAGACAGCTGTTGCAACTGGTACAGATAAATTTCACCGGTTACACGCGAAATCGCGCTGCTGAAGCCAACCTTGGGCAAGCGACGCTGCAAAGGCATCTGCCCGCCTTCAAACCCGACTTTATGAAAGCCGCCTGAACGCGATTTCTGACCCTTGTGCCCACGACCACAGGTTTTACCGGTGCCAGAACCAACACCTCGGCCTACGCGCTTGCGTTCTGTGCGTCCTTCGTTCGAATTAATACTGTTCAATTTCATGGTACTTTCCTGTAATTTCGGTTCGCAAAGCAGTTTAAAGCTGCTCCACTCGTACTAGGTACTCGACTTTTTTCAACATACCGCGAATGGCCGGGGTATCTTCCAGCTGCACGGTGTGATGCATACGGCGCAACCCCAATCCACGAATAGTGGCGCGGTGCTTGCCGATACAACCATTGACGCTGCGCACCTGTGTAACCCGCAGCAGTTTATCAGTTGCGCTGCCAGATTTTTTGGCCTTCGCCGGTGCCGCAGCAGTTGTTGCCGCTGCAGTGCTTCGAGCCGGTTTTTCGGCACTGGCCTGCTTGCCTGCGACCTTGTTGCTGGCTGCCTGTTTAGCCACGGGCTGCTTGCTGGCAGATTTCTTTGCCACAGTCTTGCTTGTCGCCTTTTTTTTGCTGGCCTTACTGGCAGCCTTCTTCACCGTTTTTTTCGCGGTTGGCTTGGCTGGCTTGGCGCTGGCAGCGGCTTTAGCGCTGGTTTTCTTTTCCTGCTCAGACATGATTTGTCATGACCTCTTCAACTGTTTTGCCGCGCTTGATGGCGACTGATTCGGGCGAAGACATGGACTGCAAGCCCTTGATCGTCGCACGCACCAGATTGACAGCATTGTTGGAACCATTGCTCTTGGCCAGCACATCACGAATGCCAACAGCTTCGAGTACAGCACGCATCGCACCACCGGCAATGACGCCGGTACCACCAGAGGCTGGCTGCATGTAAATGCGTGAGCCACTGTGTGCGGCCTTGATCGGATGCCACAAGGTGCCGTCTTTCAACTGTACCTTGATCATGTTACGGCGTGCCTTTTCCACTGACTTCTGGATCGCTGCAGGCACTTCACGCGCCTTGCCGTAACCGAAACCGACCGTGCCGTCACCATCGCCTACCACACTCAATGCGGTAAAACCAAACTGACGACCACCTTTGACCACTTTGGCCACACGATTGACGGCGACCAGCTTTTCGATCATGCCGTCGTTATTGTCCATATGCTTTGCAGACATAGAATGTATCCTGCCAATAAATAATGATTAAAATTTCAATCCGGCTTCACGCGCGGCATCAGCGAGTTCCTTGATACAGCCGTGATAGGCAAACCCGGAACGATCAAACGCCACCTTTTCCACGCCGGCATCTTTGCCGCGTTCAGCAATGGCTTTGCCTACCGCCGCCGCCGCCGCCTTGGAGCTGGTGCTTTTCAGGCCGGCACGCAGGTCTTTTTGCAGTGTTGACGCAGCTGCCAACACACGATCGCCTTCAGGCGCAATGATCTGCGCGTAAAAATGGCGGCCACTGCGATGGACACTCAAACGGGTCATGCCCAGACGATGAATCTGCGCTCTGGTCTTGCGTGCACGACGCATTCTTGCGATTTTTCTGTTCAGCATTTCTGTATTCTCCTGGTGTTCTTTATGCGCCCGATCAATCCCACAGTCATCAAGCCTTCTTGGCTTCCTTCATGACGACGCGTTCACCGGCATAGCGAACGCCCTTGCCCTTGTATGGCTCGGGTGGACGGTAGGCGCGAATGTTTGCGGCAACCTGGCCAACCTGTTGCTTGTCCACACCACGCACGACCACTTCGGTCTGGCTCGGTGTTTCGATGCTGATGCCTTGTGGTGCTGCGTATTCAACTGGATGTGACAAGCCCAGACTCAGATTAAGTGTCTGTCCCTGCATCTGCGCACGGTAGCCCACACCACGCAATTCCAGCTTGCGTTCAAAGCCATCGGTCACGCCGGTGACCATGTTGCCCAATAGCGCGCGAATGGTACCTTGCAGCGCGTGGTTTTTGGCATCCGTGGCCTGCACTTGTAAAACACCGTCCTGGTTATCGACACTGATGCCTTCCGGCAGGTTCAGCTGCATGCTGCCTTTGCTGCCCTTGATGGTCACAATCTCACCTTGCTGGCTGAACTCCAGCCCTTTCGGCAACGGCAATGGATTTTTGGCAATTCTTGACATGTTAATCTCTCCTGGATGTGCTGATGGTCAAGCGACTATGCACAGCACTTCGCCGCCAAAACCTTTCTGGCGCGCAGCGGCATCGGTCATAATCCCACCTGAGGTACTGACAATGGCAATACCCAGTCCGCTGAGCACACGCGGCAGTTCATTTTTGCCGCGATAATTGCGCAACCCGGGACGGCTGACACGAGAGATGCGATCAATGACACCGCGTCCTTGCATGTATTTCAGCTCGACCGTCAAGGATGGCTTACCGTCAATGTCCATCACCTTGTAGTCCACAATGTAGCCTTCTTGTTTCAATACCTTCGCTATACCGGCCTTGATCTTGGAAGCCGGCATGCTGACGGTTTTCTTGGCTACTGCCTGAGCATTGCGAATACGCGTCAGCATATCGGCAATTGGATCATTCATACTCATCGCGTTGTCCTGTTCACAATCGTGTTGCTAGATTTGGGGGCCATAGTGGCCAGAATACTATTCATGTCAATTATTCGCTTACCAGCTGGCCTTGCGCAGACCAGGCACGTCACCGCGCATGGCTGCTTCACGCAACTTGTTGCGTCCAAGACCGAAGCGCCGGTAATAGCCTCTGGGACGACCGGTGATCTGGCAGCGGTTACGCTGTCTGACCTTGCTGGAATCACGCGGCAGAGATGACAGCGCCTTGATGGCAGCCATTTTTTCCTCAAACGGTGTTTCCTGATTCTTGATCAAGGAGGTCAATTCGGCGCGTTTGGCAGCGTATTTTTCCACCAGTTGCGTGCGCTTGAGCTCACGTGCAATCATTGATTTTTTAGCCATGTTCTGTACCTGTTAGCGTTGACGAAACGGAAAGCCGTAGGCGGCCAGCAAGGCCTGCGCTTCAGCATCGCTCTGGGCGGTCGTGGTGATGGCAATATCCATGCCACGGATTGCGCTGATTTCGTCGTAATTGATTTCCGGAAATATGGTTTGCTCGGTGACACCCATATTGTAATTGCCGCGACCATCAAACGATTTGGCATTCAGGCCGCGGAAATCGCGTACCCGTGGCAAAGCAACATTAACCAGGCGATCAACAAATTCAAACATGCGTACACTGCGCAGGGTGACCTTGGCCCCCACCGGGTAATCATCACGAATCTTGAAACTCGCGACTGACTTGCGAGCCTTGGTGATCACAGGCTTCTGGCCGGTGATTTTTGCCAGCTCATCCACTGCCTGATCCAGCACCTTCTTGTCGGTGGTGGCTTCACCCAAACCCATGTTGAGGGTAATTTTGGTTAGCCGTGGAACCTGCATCGGATTCTTGTAACCGAATTTCTCGGTCAGTTCCGGTGCAACTTTATCGCTATGCATTTGCTGCAGTCTGCTCATGATTGATCTACCTTAGATATCCACTACTTCGCCGTTGGAACGGAATACCCGTACCTTGCGGCCGTTTTCCAGCGTCTTGAATGCCACCCGATCGCCCTTGGCGGTTTGCGGGTTAAACAGCATGACATTGGATACATGTATCGGCGCCTCTTTCTCGATGATGCCACCTTGCTGCTGCTGGTTAGGATCAGGTTTGGTATGGCGCTTGACCACGTTCACGTTTTCCACCAGCAGGCGATCTTTGTCCAGCACGCGCAGGACATTGCCCCGAGTGCCTTTGCTGCGCCCGGTGATGACCAACACTTCATCGCCTTTACGTATTCTTTTCATCGTCGTCTCCAGATCAACCTTATAGCACTTCAGGTGCTAAAGAGATGATTTTCATGAATTTTTCGGTACGCAGTTCACGCGTAACCGGTCCAAATATACGTGTGCCGATTGGCTCAAGCTTGGCGTTAAGCAGCACTGCCGCATTGCCATCAAAGCGAATCAGGGATCCGTCACGACGACGTACGCCCTTGGCTGTTCGCACAACTACAGCATTGTAGACTTCGCCTTTCTTGACTTTTCCACGCGGAATCGCATCCTTGACAGTCACTTTGATGACGTCGCCAATGCCGGCATAACGCCGCTTGGAACCACCCAACACCTTGATACACTGCAGGCGGCGGGCACCGCTGTTGTCTGCTGCAGCCAGATTGGATTGCATCTGAATCATGTCATTACTCCTGCAGCTTATTTAGCTCGTTCTACGATATCGATCACTTTCCAGGCCTTGGTCTTGGAAAATGGACGGCAACTGGCTACGCGCACGGTATCACCGGCGTGACAGGCATTGTCTTCATCGTGCGCATGAACCTTGGTGTCCCGGGTCATGTATTTGCCATACAACGGGTGTTTCACCCGACGCTGCAAACGCACAGTGACAGTCTTGTTCATCTTGTCGCTAACCACGAGCCCGACCCGACTGCGGACCAGATCAACACTGTCTTCACCCGCGGCCGAGCTGTCGACTGTGGCTTCGGTCACTTCACTCATGCTTGCTCTCCATCGGCACTTCCGGGTGCGGACTGTTGTGCAGACAATTGGGTCTGCAAGGTTTTGACTCTGGCGATATCCCGTCGCAACTGACGCATCGCGGCAGTGTTGGTCAGTTGACCAGTGCCATGCTGCATGCGCGACTTGAACTGCTCTGCACGCAAGTCATTGAGTACTTGCTGCAACTGCTCAGGATCCTTGTTTTTCAATTCTGCAAATTTCATCACATCACCGTGCGATTGACAAAAGTGGTTCTTACCGAGAGCTTGGCAGCTGCCAGGGTGAATGCAGCTCGTGCCACTTCTTCACTCACGCCCTCAATCTCATAAAGCATGCGGCCAGGTTGAATCGGTGCTACCCAGTATTCAACATTACCCTTGCCCTTACCCATGCGGACTTCGATAGGTTTCTTGGTGATCGGTTTGTCCGGAAACACCCGAATCCACAATTTGCCGCCACGTTTTACATGCCGGGTAATGGCACGGCGCGCGGCCTCGATCTGGCGTGCGGTAATCTGTCCACGGGTGGTTGCCTTGAGGCCGAACTCACCAAAGCTGACTTCATTGCCGACCTGCGCAAGACCGCGGTTACGACCCTTGTGGGTCTTTCTGAATTTGGTTCTTTTTGGCTGTAACATTGTCTGTCTCCTATACCGCTGCCAAAACTATCGCGCTGCCCGGCGAGCGCCTGGCTGTTCTTCCTTGCCAGCTTGCTCGAGGTCAAATACTTCGCCTTTGTAGACCCAGACCTTGACTCCCAGCACACCGTAGGTGGTCTGTGCTTCAACGATCCCATAATCAATATCGGCACGCAGTGTATGCAATGGCACCTGGCCTTCGCGGTACCATTCGGTTCTGGCGATATCGGCACCGTTCAGACGACCGGATACGCTGACCTTGATACCCAATGCACCCAGGCGCACCGCGCTGCCTACGGCACGTTTCATGGCACGACGAAACATCACGCGCTTTTCCAGCTGTGCTGCAATGCCTTCGGCAATCAGTCTGGCGTCCAGTTCCGGCTTGCGGATTTCAGCCACACTGATGGTTGCCGGCACGCCAGTGATGGCGGTGACTTCCTTGCGCAGGCGCTCGATGTCTTCACCTTTCTTGCCAATAACAATACCTGGCCGGGCGGTGTAGACGGTGATGTTCATGGCCTTCGCCGGGCGCTCGATGTGCACACGACTGATGGCAGCATCCTTGAGACGCTTGTGGATGAACTCGCGCACGCGAATGTCTTCGTTAAGGTTCAAGGCATACTCACGTTTGCCGGCGAACCACTTGGCATTCCAATCTTTGGAAATACCAAGGCGAATACCTACTGGATGTACTTTTTGTCCCATCTGATTAGCCTTATTTCTCGGCCACAGCCACAGTGATGTGACTGGTGCGTTTCAAGATACGGTTATAGCGGCCCTTGGCGCGTGGCCTGCCACGCTTGAGGGTTGGACCTTCGTCCACAAAGATCGTCGTGATGCTCAATTCATCGACATCCGCGCCACTGTTGTTTTCAGCATTGGCCACTGCCGACAGCAGCACCTTGCGCACAATATGAGCGGCTTTCTTGTCACTGAATTTCAGCAACTGTTCGGCTTTTTCAACCGCCATTCCGCGCACCTGATCTGCAACCAGGCGAACTTTCTGGGCCGAAATCCGGGCGCCCCGGAGTACTGCTTTGGTTTCCATATTCATGTCCTGATCCTGTTACTTGGCCTTGCGATCACCAGAGTGACCCTTGAAGGTCCTGGTCATCGCGAATTCGCCGAGCTTGTGACCAACCATGTTTTCATTGATCAACACCGGCACATGCTGACGGCCATTGTGAATGGCAATGGTCAAGCCGACCATGTCCGGAAGAATCATTGACCGACGTGACCAGGTCTTGATCGGTTTCTTGGAATTGCTGGCCACTGCGACATCTACTTTCTTCAGCAGATGGTGATCAACAAACGGTCCTTTGCGTAATGAACGAGGCATAACTGTTTAACCTATTGTTACTTCTTGCCGGCACCGCGACGACGAATAATCATGTCATCGGTGCGCTTGTTTTTACGAGTCTTGTAGCCTTTCGTCGGCACACCCCATGGCGTGACCGGATGGCGACCACCTGAGGTGCGACCTTCACCGCCACCATGTGGGTGATCGACCGGGTTCATGACTACACCACGTACTGTCGGGCGTTTGCCCAGCCAGCGTGAGCGGCCAGCCTTGCCCAGTTTTGCCAGGCTATGCTCAGTGTTGGATACTTCGCCCAGTGTGGCACGGCAATGTGCCAGCACTTTGCGCGTTTCACCAGAGCGCAGACGCAGTGTGGCGTACATACCTTCACGCGCCACCAATTGCGCCGATCCACCCGCACTGCGCACCATCTGTGCGCCCTTGCCAGGCTTCATTTCCACACAATGCACAGTGGATCCGACCGGAATATTGCGCAGCGGCAAGGTGTTGCCGACCTTGATCGGCGCACGCGCACCGCTGATTACTTCGTCACCTGCACGTAGCTTGTTGGGCGCAACAATGTAGCGTCGCTCACCATCTGCATACAGCAGCAGAGCAATGTGAGCCGTGCGGTTCGGATCGTACTCCACACGCTCAACTCGAGCCTGGATGCCGTCCTTGTCGCGCACGAAATCAATCTTGCGGTAACGTTGTTTGTGGCCGCCACCTTGATGCCTGGTGGTGATGCGGCCGTTGTTGTTACGACCGCCATTGCGGGTCTGTTTTTCAACCAGCGGCTCATACGGCGCGCCCTTGTGCAGATGATCATGCTTGATCTGCACCAGTCCGCGACGACCGGGTGAGGTTGGTTTGGATTTAAATATCGCCATCGTTGCGCTCCTCAGGCCTGTTCGCCATCGACCAGGTCGATGCTTTGTCCGTCTGCCAGTCTGACATACGCCTTTTTCCACGCATTGCGTGCACCGGGACGGCCACGGAAAGTTTTGCGTTTGGCGGGTATGTTGACCACCGTCACATCACGCACCTGAACCTCGAACAGCGCTTCAATGGCTTGACGGATATCCGTCTTGCTGGCGCTTTTTTCGACTTCAAACACATATTGATTGCTGTCGGCGCCGACCCGCGCGGTTTTTTCCGACACGTGTGGACGACGTATAACTTGGTACAGAGATTCTCTGATCATGCCAGCCACTCCTCGATTTTATTGATGGCATCAATGGTCATGACAACCTTGCTGGCCTGCACCAGACTGACCGGATCCAGGTCTTTGACATCAACGGTGTAAACACCGGGAATGTTTCTGGACGCCAGATAGACGTGCTCAGCGGTGCTGACGCTAACCAGCATGCAGTGGCCAACGTCCAGCTTGTCCAGATAGGCACGCATGCTGCTGGTCCTGGGTTCATTGACATCGAAATCCTTGACCACCAGCAGTCGTTGCTGACGAATCAGTTCGGACAGGATGGCGCGCATAGCACCACGATACATCTTGCGATTGACCTTCTGTGCGAACGACCGTGGACGTGCCGCGAAGGTGACACCACCACTGCGCCACAATGGCCCATAGCGGGTACCTGCACGAGCATTGCCGGTGCCTTTCTGCTTGAACGGCTTGCGGTTACTACCGCGCACATCTGATCTGGACTTCTGGGCCTTGGTACCAGCTCTGCCGCCTGCCTGATAGGCGACGACGACCTGATGCACCAGAGCTTCAGAGTAATCCCTTGCGAACACCGCATCAGAAACCTTGATGCTGCTGTTGGCGCCGGTTATTGCCATATCCATTCTGATAACTCCTTAGTTCTTTTGCGCGGCAGTACGTATGACTACGTGCCCGCCTTTGCTGCCAGGTACCGCGCCCTTGATCAACAACAGCGCTCGGTCTGCATCGACACTGACAATCTCAAGGTTCTTGACCGTGGTTTTTTCACTGCCCATATGGCCCGCCATCTTCTTGCCCTTGAACACGCGTCCAGGGGTCTGGCACTGTCCAATAGAGCCGGGGGCGCGATGCGACAACGAGTTGCCGTGAGTGGCATCTTGCATGCTGAAATTGTAGCGTTTGATGACACCGGCAAAGCCTTTGCCTTTACTGACTCCGGTCACAAATACTTTCTGCCCGGCCTCGAACTGACTTACTGTCAACTCGGCACCAATTTCCAGATCTGCGGTGTCGGTAACGCGAAACTCCCAGCAACCATTGCCAGGGCTGACCTGGTTTTTGGCGAAGTGTCCGGCCAACGGCTTATTCACAGCCGCAGGTTTGCGCTCACCGAGCGTCACCTGCACGGCGCTGTAACCATCCGTTGCCAGCGTTTTAAGCTGAGCAATACGATTCGGCGAAGCTTCCACGACGGTCACCGGTACGCTGGTGCCATCTTCCTGGAAGATGCGCGTCATGCCTCGCTTTTTGCCTATGATTCCAATATTCATGTTATTAACTCATCTGTCCTGTATTACCGGTATCCACTCAGGAAAGCTGAATCTGCACGTCTACGCCGGCGGCGAGATCGAGCTTCATCAGAGCGTCCACGGTCTTGTCATTGGGATCAAGAATGTCCATCAGCCGCTTGTGGGTACGCATTTCATACTGATCCCGGGCGTCCTTGTTGACGTGCGGCGATATCAGCACGGTATAACGCTCAATGCGGGTCGGCAGTGGAATGGGACCGCTGACTTGTGCACCGGTACGCTTCGCCGTATCGACGATTTCCTGCGCAGACCGATCGATCAGCTTGTGATCGAACGCTTTGAGTCTGATGCGAATTTTCTGCTCGGCCATTATCTACTCCAACCTGTATTGAGAACCTGTCTCATGAATCACCAAAATTGTTTAAACGAAGCCCGATCAGTCTCAGGCCAAAATCTTGCTGACTACGCCAGCGCCTACGGTGCGGCCACCTTCGCGAATCGCAAAGCGCACACCGTCTTCCATCGCGATCGGCGCAATCAACTCCACCGTCATCTGGATGTTGTCGCCCGGCATCACCATTTCTACGCCTTCTGGCAGATCCACCGCACCGGTGACATCCGTCGTACGGAAGTAAAACTGTGGCCGATAGCCTTTCAAAAACGGTGTGTGACGGCCGCCTTCGTCTTTGCTCAGTACGTACACTTCGGCTTCAAACTTGGTGTGCGGGTTGATCGTGCCCGGCTTCGCCAGTACCTGACCGCGTTCCACGTCTTCGCGCTTGGTACCGCGCAACAGCAAACCTACGTTGTCGCCTGCGCGTCCTTCGTCCAGCAGCTTGCGGAACATCTCCACACCCGTGCAGATGGTCTTCACCGTGTCCTTGATACCGACAATCTCAACTTCTTCGCCAACCTTGACAATGCCACGCTCAATACGCCCGGTGACCACCGTGCCACGGCCGGAGATCGAGAACACGTCCTCGATCGGCATCAGGAAGTTCTTGTCAGTGTCGCGTTGCGGTTCCGGTATGTAGGTGTCCAGCGCTTCCACCAGCTTGATGATCGACGGTATGCCAATATCGGATGTATCGCCTTCCAGCGCTTTCAGCGCCGAGCCGGTGACGATCGGTGTGTCGTCACCGGGGAAATCGTAACTGCTGAGCAGCTCACGTACTTCCATTTCCACCAGCTCCAGCAGTTCAGCATCGTCCACCATGTCGGCCTTGTTCAGGTACACCACGATGTACGGTACGCCAACCTGGCGCGCCAGCAGAATGTGTTCGCGCGTCTGTGGCATCGGGCCATCGGCCGCTGAACACACCAGGATCGCGCCATCCATCTGCGCCGCACCAGTGATCATGTTCTTGACATAATCCGCGTGCCCCGGACAGTCCACGTGTGCATAGTGACGACTGTCAGATTCGTATTCCACGTGCGCGGTGGCAATGGTAATGCCACGGGCGCGCTCTTCCGGCGCGTTGTCAATCTGATCGTAGGCGCGGAATTCGCCACCACGGGCTTCCGCGCAGATTTTCGTCAGTGCTGCGGTCAGGGTCGTCTTGCCATGATCTACGTGACCAATCGTGCCAACGTTGACGTGTGGCTTGGAACGTTCAAATTTTGCCTTGGACATGGTGCTTACTCGCTGATATCTGGTTATACAATGTTATACAATGACTAAAATCAATCCATAAAAACGCGCAACCAGCGCTCTTGACACTGCTTGCTGCTACGGGTTCTGACTGCCAATTGTCGAGCTCAACACGCTCGATCTCAATCATAAAGCCGCCATCCGTTCCTATCTGGTGCCCACAACAGGAATCGAACCTGTGACCTCTCCCTTACCAAGGGAGTGCTCTACCGCCTGAGCTATGTGGGCGTATTCCTGGTGCAGTCGTTACCGCTACCGTACCGTATTCTGGCTCTTGCGCACTGACCGCCAAACTGGAGCGGGAGACGGGGATCGAACCCGCATCATCAGCTTGGAAGGCTGAGGTTCTACCATTGAACTACTCCCGCATCATCCGCCACGACCTAAACTCGCTGCAGCTGAGCAATCTGCAAGTCACGGCAGCCTCATGCGCACCTAAACAACCAATCATCCGGCACACGCCGGGCGCCAACCACACGCCGTCTTGTTGCAACTCTATAGGCCCGGCAACAGTATTCGGCCATTGGCCCGGCACTATGCATTGGGCGGTTGCGTTGGCCATGCCCCATTGCCACTGACAATGAGCACACCAGCGCACATCGATATCACCCGATATCAATGGTGGAGGGGGCAGGATTCGAACCTGCGAAGGCATAGCCAGCAGATTTACAGTCTGCCCTCGTTGACCGCTTGAGTACCCCTCCAACAGCCAAGCCGCGTATTATCCAACGCCAGCAATGTTTATGTCAA
>JAJFKZ010000083.1 GCA_021772955.1 Gammaproteobacteria bacterium
TGAAATAGGCCCGAAAACTTCCGCCGTGCAGACGGCTGGCAATGCGCATACCAAAAGCCTCGCTGGAAGCTGCGACCGTCACCGCAGTGGGCATATCAAGGGCTACTTCACGCGCAAATGAAGGGCCGGTGATCACGGCCAGCTGGAAGCCATCATCCAGCGCGTCAGCAACCACCTCGTGCAAAAGTCGCCCACTGCCCGGTTCAAAGCCCTTGCAGGCCCAGCACACGCCGGCATCAGTTTGCAGCCATGGCTTGATTTGCGAGACCAGGTCATGCACCGCATCACTGGGACAGGCCAGCAACACGTCGCTGGAGTTGCGCACTGTCTGCTCCAGGTCAGCACTGACCTGCAGGTTTTCAGGCAGCTTGATACCTGGCAGATAACGTCGATTCTCGTGCTGCACACGCAGATCGTCCAGCAGTTCAGGGTCACGCCCCCACAGCACCACGGATTGCTGGTTGCGCGCCAGCTGCATAGCCAGCGCGGTGCCCCAGGAGCCAGCGCCAAGCACCGCGATCTGACCCAGTGTCCGGTCACGTCTCATACGGCACTTTCAGCCAGGCGCGAAGCAGTCAGCTGCCAGGCACACGAGCGCAGCACTGGCTGGGCTAATTCAAGCGAGCGCAACACCCCAACGCGACGCCACAGGAGCGCCCAAAGGGTTGACCGATCAGTGTCCATGGCGGCGTTGCGATGCTGGCAAAGGAATCAGGCCATTCACTGCGCGCCGCACCGAGCCCTGAACGCTGACCGACCAACTGCATCCGACATTATCATGTTAGCTGCGTGCGCTCAGTTCGGCGCGTCGCCGGTCTCGGCTTGAGGGTTCTGCTGTTGCTGCTGCAGTCGCTGGGTATAGACCTGCTCGAAACTGATTGGCTGCAACATCACCGGCGGGAACCCGGCGGCGGCAACCAACTGGCCAACGGCAGCTCGCGCATACGGGTACAGCGTGTTCGGACAATGGATATTGAGCGCAGCATTGCGTTGTTCATCGGTCATGCCGGCGATGTGAAAAATACCAGCCTGATGCACTTCACACAGATAGGCGGTCTTTTCCGCCACGGTCCCGGTCACGGTTACGGTGAGCACAATCTCAAAAAGATTCTCACCCAGCTCCTGCATGCGCTGGGCCAGATTCATCTTCATTTCCATGTTCGCTTCCTGCTGGAAAATCGCCGGTGTGTTGGGAGCCTCAAATGAAACATCCTTGCAGTACAGGCGCTGCAGATTGAATTGCACCTGACTCGAATCAGCGGCAGCTGCCGCGTTTGCTGAATTATCTTCTGCCATGTCTAATGTTCCATTGTTGTAGTTAAAAGTAAAATACTAGTTATGGGCAATGTGCAGCAGTTACAACCGCACGTTGCACACGGTTAACGGTCAGGCGGACTCCACCGGGTTGTGATCCTGCAGCCATTGCGCCAGTCCACCGCGCAGCACGTACACCGGCTGGCTACCGGCACCAGCCAGCTTTGTTGCCGCCTGATACGAGGCTTGCCCGGTCTTGCAATACACCAGCAGCGGCTTGTCCTGCAGCTTTTTCAACTGCGGATGAGAACCACTGAGCTGGCTGGGACTGATGTTGATGGCGCCGACAATGTGGTTACGCTGATAATCATTGCTGGCCGAAACATCAATCACTGCAGCATCCTCGCGATTGATCAGGCGAATGGCCTCGGCACTGCTGACGAATCGGGATTTGCCGGTCATACGCATGACTTCGGTCACCAGCAGTGCCAGCAGCAACGAGGCGAACAGCCCGCTCAGCAGCATGTGGTTGTTGATGAACTCAAGCAGTTGATCCATGGGGCAAGCACCAATGATGCGAATATAAACGTTATATTATCCCGCATCCCGTCACTGAAACCAAGCCAGAGCAGCCAGGAACCACAATATGTCCCGACGTATACACTGCAAGCACATGAAATCACGAGCATTCCTTGTGCTGAACTGCATTCTCATCAGCACGCTATTGCTATGGCTGCTGACCGGGTGTCAGCGCGACATCGTGCACACCGCCGCCGCAGTCAATCCGCCACTGATCAGCGCCAGTCAGTTGAGCGAGGTCAGCGGTATAGCAGAATCCGGTTTGCATGCACAGCGGCTGTGGGCCATCAACGACAGCGGCAATAGCAATCTGTTGCATGCCATCGACGGCGGCACCGGCGCGTTGCAGGCCTCCATCCGCGTAGCCGGCAGCAGCAACATTGACTGGGAAGATTTGGCCGCTTTCAGCCTCGACAATCAGCACTGGCTGCTGATCGCTGACGTCGGCGACAATACCGCACAACGTCGCTACGGGCATCTGTATCTGGTGCCGGAGCCAGACTGGCACGACAACCAGCCGCCGGCCGAAACACAGATTGCCGCAGAACTGGTCTTCAGTTATGAAGATGGTGCCCGCGATGTGGAAGCCGTGGCAGTGGATACGCAGCGCCGGGAAATCATTCTCATCAGCAAGCGCGACACCCCGCCGGGCGTCTACGTGCTGCCCTTGCGGCTGCAAACCACCAGCCAACCCTTGCTGGCCCGTCGTATCGCAGACATCAGTGGTCTGCAGCCGCCACGCCCCTCAGATCGACTGCGTTTCGGCCGCTACAGCCCCTATGTTGCACAACCCACCGCACTGGACATAAAGCTTCCGACCCGAGCCGGGCAGCCGGTCAGCGCTGTATTGCTGACCTACAAGCATGCCTACCTGTTTCAGCGCCCGGGCGACAGTGACTGGCGCAATGCCTGGCAGGCGCCGCGTGTCATCGAAGTACCGCCCATGCAGCAAACCGAGGCGCTGGCATTCAACCGCGACGGCTGCAGCCTGTGGGTAACCACGGAGCAGTTGCCAGCACCGCTGTACCAAATCGAATCTGGACTGTGCAATGATTGAATGCTGATGCACTCGGGGTAACTGTGGCAATAACACCTGGACACTGTTACGTACCGCCTGTAGAGCATGCAGATCACGCTGACGCCACTGCGGTAGGCGCATGATCCGAAGCTGCACTTCATCGGACTGTCCAATTAATGCAGGTTCACTTCTGTTGGTCGACTTCATCCGGGAAGCGCTCGGCATACAAGTGGACTTCAACTTGCCGAGTGTGCGCATGGTCCGAACCTTGGAGCATAATCTCGAGAGGCATGACAAGCCGGGCCGGCTACGTTGTGATAATGGTCCAGAGTTCATTAATGCTATGATGATCATTCTCGACCAAAACACAAAGCCATCAATACCCGAGCAGCCTGTCGGACTTAACACTGATCTACTGCGGGAATGCCAGATTTGGCCCTGTTTCTCGATCTTTTTCGTTAAATAGGGTCACTATTCGCCTCAAAAGATCGAAAAATCTGTCTCAAACTGGCTTTCCCTGGCTACAATCGGTTAAGTCCGACAGGCTGCTAGTCAGCAACGCCCACGGAGACCATATGAAAACCAGATTCATCTCAGTATGTGCACTCATATTTTTACTTCTATTTGCTTTCTTGGGCAGCATCGCGCAGTCTCAAATACTGGAAGCGGTTGAACTGATCAATGATCAGCCGGAACTGTCCAGAGTGACCAGCATTGAAATCAGCCCGGACGGCAGATACCTGTATGCCATCAGTCCGGCGGCACAACTGGTCAGCGCCTA
>JAJFKZ010000084.1 GCA_021772955.1 Gammaproteobacteria bacterium
AGCAGCCAGGCAGACGACAACAAGTGGATGCAACTGGCGCTGGAGCAGGCCCGGCTTGCCATAGCCGCCGATGAGGTTCCGGTGGGTGCGGTGCTGGTCGCCAATGGTGAGCAGATTGGCCAGGGTCACAATCAGACCATCAGTCTGAGTGATCCCAGCGCACACGCAGAGATGCAGGCGCTGCGCGCCGCTGCCGCCAGTATGGGCAATTACCGCCTGCCGGGTAGCACTTTGTATGTGACACTGGAGCCGTGCCTGATGTGCGCCGGTGCGATCGTGCATGCGCGCGTTGCGCGGGTCGTGTATGCGGCGTCAGACCCCAAAACCGGTGCCGCCGGTGGCTGTTTTGATGTGCTGCAGGACGCTCGCCATAACCATCGCGTCGAGGTCACCGATGGCGTGATGGCGGATACCTGTTCTGCCATGCTGCGCGAGTTCTTTCGCGCGCGCCGCTGAGCAGCAGATGCCTTATTACGAAAGCAACCGGAAGTATTGCAGTAGTTAATTGCCTTCGTTGCTGCTAGGTGGTTCTGGCAGGTTTGGTTGCGGCAGAGCATTCTCATCGGTGCGGATCGGGGCGTCCTCCTTGCCTTCGTCAATCGCCTTGAGCTGGCGTCCGGCAACCAACAAATCATTCAGGTAATCACCCTCCATGCTGATCAGACGATCGTTCTCATCGAAGGTCAACTGCATGTGTCGTACGGTCAGGTCTTCGCCGCGCGTCGAGAAGGTCGACATATAGTCCCAACGCGTCTGGTGAAACGGGTCGGTAACAGCCGGTGTGCCAATCAGGCTGACCACCTGACTTTTGGTCAGACCTTCTTCCAGCAACTCGACGTCCTTGCTACGCAGGATGTTGCCCTGCGAGACATCGTTCTTGTAGATGAAATCCTTGCAGCCGCTGAGCAGCACAACCGACAGTGCAATCAGGCAAGCAGCACGCAAAGGGTGATAAAACTGGTACATGTTGTTAGCGGAGCGAGTATTCATGTTGCAATGATACAATGTCTGACCGTAGCGATTCAAACTTGTTGCCGGGGTGGCAGATATGACCAGCAATCAACCCAATCATTTACGTAAGGCCGGGCTCAAGGTTACGCTGCCGCGACTGCGGGTACTGGAAATCCTGGGCGAGAACAAGGAAAAGCACATGACCGCGGACGATGTCTATCGGGCGCTGATTGAAGCCAATGATGACATCGGGCTGGCCACGGTGTATCGGGTGCTGAGTCAGTTCGAAGCCGCCGGGCTGATCATGAAGCACCACTTCGAAGGCGGTCAGGCCTCCTACGAGATCGACAAAGGTGAGCATCACGACCACATGATCTGTGTGGAAACCGGCAAAGTGATCGAGTTCGTCAGTGACGAGATTGAAAAGCTGCAGCACGACATCGCCGAACAGCACGGTTATGAACTCGAAGACCACAGTCTGGTTATGTACGTCAGGCCGAAAAAACGCTGACCCGGCAGGTGTGCCAGATCTGCACGCATGACCTGGTCCGATAAGGTTGTCAGGATGCGGTCTTGGTGATTTTCTTGGTCTTGGTGGTTTTCTTGTTTTGGACCTGAATGATTTGCAGCATCGGTGCAATCATCTTGAAAGGCGCCGCGATCACCTCGCCACTGCGCAGATAATCATCACCGCCTTGGTAATCTACCACCACACCGCCAGCCTCACGCACAATCAGTGCGCCTGCGGCCATGTCCCAGGGTTGCAAGCCTGACTCAAAATAGGCGTCCAGGCGACCGCAGGCGATGTAGGCCATGTCCAGGCATGCCGAGCCACTGCGGCGCAGGTCCTGGGCTGAGTTCATGAAGCTACTGTACAGCTTGATGTGATCAGCCATTTGCCGACGTTTGCGCAGCGGAAACCCAGTGCCGATCATCGCCTCCTTCATGCTTCCCGTCCGACTGCAGCGAATGCGTCGCTCGTTCAGTTGCGCACCTTCACCTCGGCTCGCAGTAAACAACTCTTCTCGCACCGGATCATAGATCACCGCATCCTGCAGCACGCCGCGCACGCGCAAGGCGATGGCAACACAAAAATGCGGGTGGTCATGCAGGTAGTTGGTGGTGCCATCCAGCGGATCGATGATCCAGACATGATCGCTGTCCGGGTTGCCCTGCCTGCCGCCTTCCTCGGCGAGGATGCCATGATCTGGATACATGTCCAGAATCGCGCGCACGATGGTGGCTTCACAAGCACGATCGACCTCGGTGACATAGTCTCCCGGTGCCTTGGTCTCGATCTTGAGCTGATGCAGGTGATTGCGCTCGCGGCGCATGATGTCACCGGCGCGAAGTGCCGCTCGAATGGCGATATTGAGATGTGCAGAACGTGTCATTGGGGCATAAGATACAGGAAACAGGCGCTGCATGGGTAGTCATTCAGAGGATTCCCATGTGTTCCAGGTGTCGGCGGCCAGCAGTCTGCAACAAGTTGCGATCAGTAACAATGATTGTGCCTGGGCCTTGCTCAGCGCCAGTCGGCGGTCATGGCACAGGCTCGGCAAACACAGAAGTTGCTGCGCTTGCGGGTGGGACAGAATGGCCATAGCCTGGTGGCAATGCCACTGCCGCAGGTAATGCCCATTGCTGCGCCGCAGCGCCAGACGAGGCTCTGTGTTGTGTCGATATTCAAGTTGCCATGCGCGGCGTTCACAGCTGATCACGCTGACGTTGTGCATTGTAGCTGCGCGGTCTTCGGGTAAATCTTTGTTTGAGGTCAGGCTCATAATCTAAATGATAATCATTCTCAATTGAATGTCAAGTCTGATGTTCACCTGCTGCCTGTAGGCGCCAATCTGCATGCCCCTATGTGTATGCCCTATCTGTATGTCGGCCTCTATATGCTTGAATCTGTGGACCTGATAAGCGTAGCGCATCAGGCATGGTTGAGCATTGCCAAGGCAACAAACATTGTTTCGACTATTTCGCACGAAATGGTCATTACGTGCTATATTTAAACCATCATTAGTAATGAGTTGAAACGATGATCAACCCACTATCCGGCGAATTCCTCGACATCAGCGCGACTGAGTTCAAGCAACGCTTCGGCAAAACCCTGGAGGGTGTTGCGCATGGACAGCCAGTGCGGATCATCCGTCATGGCCGCAAAAGTGATCGCCTGGTGTTGCTGCGTGAGGACGAACTTACCGCTTTGCAGGCGCGGGCAGGCTCTCCACTGGAGGCCTTGCGCGACCAGTTCGACGACATGGTTGCCCGCATGCAAACGTCAAAAGCCCGCACGGCCGTAGCCAGTATCGGCAGCGTGCAGCCGACGGCACTGGGCCAGGCAACGCAGCGGGCCAGCAAGCGGAGTGACTAAACAAAACCGAGCAACAACACCGACGATCACGGTTATCGCCGGTACCAACGGCGCTGGCAAAAGCAGCATTCTCGGCGAGTACCTGCGCCAGCATGGTGGCGAGTATTTCAATCCCGACGAGCTGGCCCGTCAGCTGCGCGAGCAACACCCGAAACTCAAGCAGGAAGACGCCAACGGTCTGGCCTGGAGCGCCGGCCGTGATCGGTTGGTCGAGGCGATCGAGCACGGTCACGATTACGTGTTTGAAACCACGCTCGGTGGCAATACCATGCCGCGCCTTCTGGCTGAAGCCGCTGCGCGTGGTCACCGACTGGTGATCTGGTATATCGGCCTGGCTGCACCGGAAACGCATATCAAGCGGGTACAATCACGCGTACAGCGCGGCGGCCACCCCATTTCGGCCAGCAAGATCCACGAGCGCTTCACCCGCAGCCTGGAAAACCTCATCATGCTGCTGCCACTGCTCAGTGAATGCCGCGTATTCGATAATAGCCACAGCGTTGCCATCGACCAGGGCGAAGCACCGCAACCGGTCAGTCTGCTGTATGTTCGCGACGTTGAGATGGTCGCGTCGATCGATCTGGAGCAAGTGCCGGAGTGGGCTAAACCGGTGTTTGCAGCCTGTCTTGCTGAACAGCAATAGTCCAACAACCCATAAGTTGAGAAAAACAATCTGTGCGATCTGATTAATAGTTGTATGGCTTCATCATGTAGGCCTGTCAAGCACATGACCGCGGCGCGGAGATCTGATGGATAAGCGCTTGTCTACGTGCAGCACTGACAGGTAGTCACATCAGGCATTGAGGCCAGCATGAAATATCCTGTATTGACTGAGAAATCATAGCTGTGTACCGTTCCGCAATACAATATGCATTGGTTCTGCAGGTGCTCTGGATTAACCATCCTCGAACCCATCGGCAAATACGACATCGGTGCTGCCAAAAACCACATAGCTGCTGCCGGAGTAGCTGCCGTTCAGGTCGGCACCAAAAGCCCCGACAATTAAATCATCGATGCCGTCGCCGTTGATATCGCCGGCGCCGCTGACCGAGCCGCCGGATTGGTCACCCAACGCCTGTCCGTCGAGACGGAAGCCATTGCTGCCGTCAAGATCTCCGAGCGCGAGTGTTGCCGGAAACGATCCCGCCGTCGCGGTATTCTTGCCGAACACCACATAGCTGCTGCCGGACAGGCTGCCGTTCGAATTGGCGCGGGAAGCCCCAATGATC
>JAJFKZ010000085.1 GCA_021772955.1 Gammaproteobacteria bacterium
ACACGGTCACAACGTTCACAGATCAGAAACTGACCGCTGTGCTGGTGTTCCGGATGGGCACAAAACACAAAGGCGTTGATCGACTCCAACTTGTGAATAAAATGATTCTGGAGCAGAAAATCCAGTGCTCGATAGATGGTCGGTGGGGCACTGGTGCGGGTCGTGCTGGTATCGTGCTGTTTCAGCTGACCCAGTAAATCATAGGCTTTGACCGGCCCGTTCGCGGCGATGATCAATTCCAGAACCTGCCTGCGGGTCTTGGTCAGACGCAGGCCTTTTTGGTCGCATAACTGCTGTACAAGTTTGAGGCTGGCTGCATTGGTCATGCGGTCATCTTATCAGGCTACTGCCCGATGTGTTTTGATCCAGTCAATGCCGCGACGGATACGTTGCAGGCTGCGCTCACGCCCCACCAGCAGCAGCGTTTTGTCGATGGATGGCGAGATGGAACTGCCCACCAGTGCCACGCGCAGCGGCTGCGCCACCTTGCCCATGCCCAACTGCATTTGCGACATCACCTGCTCAACGACTTCGTGCAAAGCCTGCTCCTGCCAGTCGGGCAGTTGTTCCAGCAAGCCCAGCAAGGCCTCCAGTACCGGCACCGCGACCAGTCGCAGGTGTTTTTTCGCATGATCGGGATGGTAGTTGTCAAAATCCTGGTAATAAGCATGACTTTGCGCCACCAGGTCAGTTAACGTACTGACCCGTTCGCGCTGCACGCTGATGACATCGGCTTCGGCCGGGCCGTCGGCCAGATCAATGCCGGCCTGCTGCCAGTGCCATTGCAGCTGTTCGCTGATGGTCGCTAGTGGAAGATTGCGCAGGTAGTGCTCGTTGAGCCAGTTCAGGCGCTGCATATCAAACACCGAGGCCTTGCGATTGACGTCGCCAAGGTCAAACAGTTGCACCATGTCGGCAACGGCAAACAGCTCGCGATCTCCATGCGACCAGCCCAGCCGCACCAGTTGGTTCAGTACCGCTTCGCGCAGATAACCCTGATTGCGAAATTCAATCACGCTGACGGCACCGTGCCGTTTGGACAGTGGCGCGCCATCTTCACCCAGTATCATCGGCACATGCCCAAACTGTGGCGGCGGCTGCCCCAGCGCGTGATACAGATTGATCTGTCTGGGGGTGTTGTTGATGTGATCATCACCACGAATCACATGCGTGATCTGCATGTCTATGTCATCAATGACAACACAGAAATTGTAGGTCGGTGCACCATCGGCACGGCGAATGATGAAATCGTCCAGCTCATCGTTGTCAACTTCGATCGGACCGCGCGTCAGATCATTGAAGCCGCTGCTGCCAGACTGTGGATTTTTGAATCGCACCACCGAACCGATCGCCGCCGACAGGCCCAGCTCACGGCAATGACCGTCATAGCGTGGCTTGCGCTTCTCGCGCATGGCGGTTTCGCGCAACTCTTCCAGACGCTGCTTCGAGCAATGGCAATGGTAAGCCTGGTCCTGGGCCAGCAAGGCATCGATGTTGTGCTGATAGTGATCGTTGCGCTCGGACTGAAAGACTGGACCTTCATCCCAGTCCAGCTGCAGCCAACGCATGCCATCCAAGATCGCATCCACTGCCTCGGGTGTGGAGCGCTCGCGGTCGGTATCTTCGATGCGCAGTACAAATTTGCCTTGATGATGGCGGGCATACAGCCAGCTGAACAAGGCAGTGCGGGCACCACCAATGTGCAGATAACCAGTAGGGCTGGGGGCGAAACGGGTTTTGATCACAATAATATGAATGGTTTGAGATGATTGACTATTTTACATGATCCAGCCACTCAGCCGTGGCCGGATCCAGATGTGAGCGGCCAGCAACGGCGGTCGATATGCAGCTCAGAGGGTGATCTGTCGCAGGCTTTTATGCGTCAGTTCCAGTACTCGATCAGCACGCGCGGCCAGCTTGTGATCATGCGTGGCATACAGCAGCGCGGTATTGTGCCTTGCGCGTAATTCCAGCAGCACATCAAACACCCGTTCTGCAGTGGCCTCATCCAGATTACCGGTGGGTTCATCGGCAATGATGCAGTTCGGTTTGCCGACCATCGCACGCGCCACTGCTGCTCGCTGGCGCTCACCGCCGGACAATTCCGATGGCTTGTGATGCAATCTCTCGCCCAAGCCGACCTGCTGCAGCAACTCGGTGGCTACTGCAGTGATAGCGGCGATCTGGTTGCCACGAATCAGCAACGGCATGCTGACGTTCTCCAATGCAGAAAATTCCGGCAACAGGTGATGAAACTGATAGATGAACCCAAGGTGACGATTGCGCAGCTCACCACGCTGACGCTCATTGCGTTCTGACAAATTGTGCCCGGCCAGACACACCTGTCCGGCACTGGGGTTATCCAGCCCTCCGAGCAGGTGTAACAGTGTGCTTTTGCCAACCCCGGAGCTACCCATGATGGCGACACTTTCACCAGCCTGTAACTGCAAATCCAGGTCGTCCAGGATTTCCAGTCGCCGATCGCCCTGAATGAACACCTTGCTCAGGCCTTGCGCCTGCAACACCATGGTTGATTTGTTGCGGGTCGATTCCTGATCGACTGCTTCGCTACCTATGCTGCTCTGATCATTCATGGCTGAGTGCCTCCGCAGGTTGCACGCGGGCCGCTCGCGAAGCCGGGTACAGGGTCGCCAGCATGCTCAACACCATGGCCAGAATGGAGAATTTGATCACATCAGTTAGTTCCAGCGCCGACGGCAGCTCGGAAATGTAATACACATCGGCAGACAGGAACTCGACGTTCAGCACACGCTCCAGTGCTGGCACGATGGTCTCGATGTTCAACGCCAGCGCCACGCCTCCGACCACACCCAGCAGGGTGCCAACGATGCCGATCAAGGTGCCTTGCACGATGAAGATACGCCTGATCGTGGCCGGACTGGCGCCCATGGTACGCAATATGGCAATATCGCCCTGCTTGTCGGTGACCACCATGATCAGGGTGGAAATGATATTGAAAGCGGCCACCGCGACGATCATCGACAAGATCACGAACATCACCAGTTTTTCCATGCGTACGGCACGAAACAGATTGCTGTGGGACTGGGTCCAGTCCCGAACGTTGTAGACGCCCGGCAGCTCATTCGCCAGGCGACCGGCGACCTGCCAGGCACGAAACATGTCCTGCAGCTTCAAACGCACACCGGTGACGTTGTCGCCCATGCGCAGCAGCCGCTGGGCATCGCGCATGTGCACCACCGCCAGCGCCGTATCGTAGTCATTGACGCCTGCCGAAAAAATCCCGCCGACGGTGAAGCGCTTGACTTGTGGTATGACGCCGGCTGGCGTGGCCCTGACCTGCGGCGCAAAAATGGTCACCGAATCACCAATGCTAACGCCCAGACGCATGGCCAGACCTTCACCGAGCAACACTTTGAATGAGCCTGCCTGCAGCGAGTCCATGCTCCCGGCGATGATGTCTTTCTGGATATCCGACACCAAAGCCTCGGCTGCAGGCAGAATGCCCCGCACCAGCGCACCGTTGATGCTGCGGCCCTTGAGCAGGGTTTCCTGTTCCACATACGGTGCCGCAGCAATGACCTCGGGGTTGGCGTCGGCCTTGTCGATAACCTCTTGCCAGTCGGCGAATTCTTCGCCCCAGCTTTCGATGGTCGCATGCGAAACAAATCCCAATATGCGTTGGGTCAGCTCCTTCTCGAAGCCGTTCATCACCGACAGTACCGTGATCAGGGTTGCCACTCCCAGCGCAATACCGATCATCGAACTCAGTGAAATGAACGAGATAAAGCCGTTGCGTCGTCTGGCGCGCATGTAGCGCAGCCCCACGAACAGGGATAAGGGTTGAAACACGGTGTTGTGGACTCCGGGTTGATGTTGTTCAGTTAAATGCCGTCAACGGATCATATTACAAGTGATCCAGGAATGTACGTAATGGTTCCGGTAACGGCGCATGCACGAGGGTATCCTGCGGCCAGGACAAGCGCAACTCGGCGGCGTGCAAAAACAGTCGTGGCGCCTGGACCTGCAAGGCCCTGCTGGGCGCATCCCCGGCCACGTACAATCGATCACC
Source organism: Gammaproteobacteria bacterium (assembly GCA_021772955.1). GTDB lineage: Bacteria > Pseudomonadota > Gammaproteobacteria > Xanthomonadales > Wenzhouxiangellaceae > JAHJQV01. The sequence goes on from JAJFKZ010000085.1 coordinate 4,052, forward strand.
GGCCAGCGGCATGCCGGCGGCCAGGGCGTGAACACGAATCTGATGGGTGCGTCCGGTCACCGGTTCGGCCTGCAGCAAACTGTAATCACCATAGCGCTGCAACAGCCTGAACCGCGTCAGCGCCGATTTGCCTGCTTCATCCACGTACATTTTGGAACGATCTCCGGCCGCATGTTTGGCCACCGGCAGATCAATTTCCAGCAATGTTTCGCGCGGGGTGCCGACCACGAGCAGCAGGTAATGCTTGCGGATACGCTGCTGCTTCAAGTCCTGCTGCTGCTGCACCAGAGCCTGACGGTTCAACCCTATCAGCACACAGCCGCTGGTGTCACGGTCCAGGCGGTGCGCCAGCGCCAAATCCGGATACTTCGGCAGCATTTTCTTCAACACATCAACCAGCCCGAAAGTCAAACCGCTGCCGGCGTGCACGGCCAACCCGGCCGGCTTGTCAACCACCAGTTGCTCAGCATCGCGATAGACGATGGCCTCGCGCAACTGCGTTAGCAATGCCGGTGGGATCGTGATGGACTCAGGCGACAACTGGCGCACTGGCGGAACCCGCACATCGTCGCCTTCCTGCAGCTTGTACATGGGTTTGCGGCGGCCGCCGTTGATGCGCACCTGGCCACTGCGAATCAACCGGTAGACCAGGCTGCGTGGTGTGTGTTTGTCCAGGTGCTGCAGCAGGAAGTTATCCAGCCTTTGACCGGCCCGCTGCGCGTCGACAATCAGATGTTGAACATCGACAGAGCGTTTGCTGGATGATTGATTCATATTGTCTGAGTTACCGCGAGGTGATAGAATAACCAGGCTGAACTTATGGGGATTAGTTGCACGGTCAGGCACAGTGCCGAGCACATCTGCAACAGGCTACACTGCGAACCATCGCTTGATGGCATTGTCGCAATGATTGGACTGGCAATCTGCACATCAGAACCATACCAATGATAACGGATTTTCTGATTCAGCAATGAGAATACCATCTGCACGGCAGCGACACAGCTGCAGTGCGGTAATTTTAACTATAAGCCCCGTATCAACAATCGGGGCAACCGCTGCAGAACATGCGCGGCAGGTCCGTTAACCATACGGGCCCGTAACCAGGAACCTACAATGAAACGAATGATGATTAACGCGACTCAGTCCGAAGAGTTGCGTGTGGCCATAGCAGATGGCCAGAAGCTGCTTGATCTGGACATCGAGACCCCGGCTCACGAACAGAAAAAAGCCAATATATACAAAGCTCGTATCACCCGTGTGGAACGCAGCCTGGAAGCTTGTTTCGTCGATTACGGCGTCGCCAGACACGGCTTTTTGCCGTTCAAGGAAATCAATCCGGATGCCCTGGATATGCCAGCTGGTGAAAAGAAAAGCGGCAATATCAAGGATCTGTTGAAGGAAGGCCAGGAACTCATCGTCCAGGTCGAAAAAGAGGAGCGCGGCACCAAAGGTGCGGCCTTGAGCACCTACATCAGTCTGGCTGGCCGCTATTCGGTTTTGATGCCCAACAACCCCGGTGGTGGTGGTGTATCACGCCGCATCAACGGCCCGGAACGCAACGATTTGCGCGCGCTGATTGACCAGCTCACGCTACCGGAAGAAATGGGGCTGATCATCCGCACCGCCGGCATGGGCCGAGAAGCCGACGAATTGCAGTGGGATATCGACTACCTGGTGCAGCTGTGGGCCGCCATCAAGACAGCATCTGCCGAGCACAAGGCGCCACTGCTGATTTATCAGGAAAGCAATCTGTTCATACGCGCGCTGCGCGATTACTTGCGCGATGACATCACAGAAATTCTGGTCGATGATGAGGGCGTGTACAACAAGGCGCTGGAATTCATGCAGATGGTGATGCCGCACAACCTGCGCAAACTCAAGCGCTACGAAGGCGAAACCCCGCTGTTTACCCGCTTTCAGATCGAGAGCCAGATCGAAACCGCGTTTGCCCGCGAAGTACGCCTGCCGTCCGGCGGAGCACTGGTCATCGACCATACCGAAGCGCTGCTTTCCATCGACATCAACTCGGCCCGTGCCACCAAAGGCGCAGACATCGAGGAAACCGCACTGCAGACCAATCTCGAGGCTGCTGATGAAATTTCCAGACAGCTCAAAATTCGAGACCTGGGCGGATTGGTGGTGATTGACTTTATCGACATGAGCAAGCGCAGCAGTCAGCGCAAGGTCGAGGATAAACTTACCGCTGCGCTTAAATCAGACCGTGCCAGGATTCAGGTAGGTCGGATTTCGCGCTTTGGCCTGCTGGAGATGTCGCGCCAGCGCATGCGTCCTTCACTGGGTGATTCCAGCTACCTGACTTGCCCGCGTTGCCAGGGCAGCGGCAATATTCGCAGCGTCGAATCACTGGCGTTGTCGATTCTGCGCCTGCTCGAGGAAGAAGCGCTGAAAGACAATACCGGTCAGATACAGATACAGGTTCCGGTTCAGGTCGCCAATTTCATGCTCAATGAAAAGCGCCATGCCATCCAGGTCATTGAACAACGCCATGATGTCCAAGTGTTGCTGCTCTCCAATCCAGGCATGGATACACCACATTATGAGATCAAGCGTCTGCGGCCAACTGAGGTTGAAGATGCCCCCAGCTATGAGCAGGTCACGCCGATAGCGCAGCAGTTGGAGTCATCCAACTCGACGCAGGCAGTTGCCAACCGCCCGAAAGCAATCGTCGACCGGATTCAACCGTCGGCCCCTGCACCGATGCGCAAAACCGCCAAGGCCGGCTGGCTGCAATCCCTGTTTGCATTTTTCGCCGGCAATGATGCGGACAGTCAAAACGGGCGCAAAAGCCACAGGTCAACCGCATCTGCAAGCAGAGCTGGTCAATCATCTGGCGCCAGCCAAGCGGATTCATCACGCCCTGCAGGGCGTGGCGGTCGAAGTGATACCAGGCCGGTAGGCAAAAAGACCCGCAGCAAAAAGAAAACCGGGAAAAAGTCTCAAGTTAATCAGCGCCGCCAGGGCGATCCAAATGACGCCAATCGCCCAGATTCCGGTCGTCAAGATACCAAGGGCCAGGATACCGATTCAGCATCTGGCAGAGGCCAGCGCAGAGGCAAGAAGGTCAGCAAGAAGACCAGCACGCATGCTGATTCTCGCGACTCAGCAGCGCAACAGCCAGCAGCAGCGCAAAATCAGCCCGCCACGTCTGCCGAGAACACCACAGCTGAAAGTCAGGAACAAAAGCACAGCCAGAGCAGCAGCGATCAGAGCAGAACCGGTGCCAGCGCGGCTAGCAGTGATGCGACTGAATCCAAGCCGCGCCGCCGCGGCAAACGAGGTGGTCGCCGCAGAAGATCCAAGCAGGAATCTACCGCACAGTCAGGCACCAACACACAGCAGCAGTCCGGTGAGGATGCGGCTGAAAACAAATCGCAGCGACCAGCAGCTGTAGACGGCAACCGGGCCCAGACAACGAACGACAATCAGTCGGCCAATGCACCGGCCAACCAGGCAAACAACGAGGCCGGTCAGGCGACTGCCCGTAACGCAAACGATAATGCGCAAGCCCAGTCAGCCGGGAACCGGACCACGGCAAAGCCCGCCGACCGACCAGATAAAAAAGTTGACGCCAATCATACCCGTAACGATGCTGCCGACAACAAGCCTGAGTCAGCAGCACAAGTCAAGCAGTCCGCCAGTAGCTCCGGCAATGCTCAGAACCCGTCGTCACCATCCACTGTGTCTACGCAGCAGCCGGTCGCCGACAAGTCACCGAGCAAAGCTGCTGGCAATGAGCCAAACAGCAGGCCTGTAGCTGACACCGACCATACGGCCGCAGCAGCAATCGACAAACACCCGGCCAAGTCGACCGGCACGGACAAATCGAGCGCAGCAAGCGATGCATCTCGCGCTATTCCTGATGGCCCCAAAGGCTTGTATGTATTGCCGAAGACAGATGCGCAAGCTGACAGCAAAGGCCAGTCGGACTAGGCGTCGGAAATCACCAGCTGAGACAATGCTGACAATTGGCTGCAGTCGCCCGACTGCAGCCATCCATTCCAGACTGTTGCAATGATCAAATGCCGACTGGGTGATGCAGTCGGTTTATCAGGTTCAACCAGAATCTTCAACCAGGCCATGCTTGAGCGCCAGATGCGCCAGCGCGACTTCATTTTCGACCTCCAGCTTGTCGAACACACGGTACTTGTAGGTGGCCACCGTTTTAGGACTCAAGCTGAGCGCATCGCCAATGCCATTCATGGTCATGCCCTGGGTCAGCATCAGCGTAACTTCCATTTCTCGCGATGAGAGCTTTATAAATGGCGACTTGTCTGCCCCGGGCAGCATCGCCAATGCCAGCTGTTGGGCAATGTCCGAGCCGATGTAGCGTTCGCCACGATGCACAGCCCGAATGGCTGATCTGAGTTCCTCAGCGCCACAGGCCTTGGTCAGATAACCGGCCGCGCCGGCTTCCAGCAGTCGTGAGGGAAACGGTAGCCTGGCGTGCGCGGTAAGAATCACGGTCTTGCATTTTTTGTGATACTTGTGCAGTCGATCGGCAACTTCAAAGCCGGACAATCCCGGCATACTAACATCCAGCAGAATGATTTCCGGTTGCTGTTCACGAGCCAATTGCAATGCCTCTTCACCCGAGGCCGCTTCGGCGACTACTTCGATATCCGAGCAGTCAGATAGAATGTGCCTAAGTCCAGTACGCACCAGATCATGATCATCAACGATCATTACAGATATCATTATCGTCATTCCCTTGCTTGATACTTGCTGCAAGATTAGCAGGAATCGCTATTATATGAAAGTATTATGCCGCACCGCCCCTGATCAATAACCGGACATTGCTCGAACCAACCAGCGCAACGGCCATGCCAACAGGCTTACCGCCAGCAAGCCCACCAGCCATAAGACAAAAAACCACAACCACTGTTGCTGTCTTGAATTTCTGCCAGCCAGCCATGCTCGCATTTTTTCAACTACATGCTCACATTGCACGATTGTGCAAGCGCGTGCCACGACGCTGATCAGTAGCTTGCGAGGTCTTTGCTCAGCGGCCTCATCCATAGCCATGTCCAGGTGCTGATTTGCCGCGGAAAACGAAGTAATTATACCCGGTATAAGCCAAAATCAGCGGCAGCATGGGCACCACAACCAACAGCATCAACGACAGCGTAGGTCCCTCAGCTGCCGCTTGGTGAATCGTATACTGATAGGGAATGATCCACGGATACAGACTGATGCCAAGCCCAATATGAGCCAGTGCAAAAACCGCAATTGCGAGCAGGAAGGGCCGATATTCAGCCTGCTTGTGCAGCAGGTCGCGAGCACACAGCAGCAGCACCACAACTGACAGCAGCGGGATGGGTAACAAGAACCAGAAATTCGGCATGCTGAACCAAAATTGTGTGATCGTAGCATTAATCAGTGCCGTGACCACGCTCACCAGCCCCAAAAACACGGCCACCGCAGCCAGCGCATAGATGGCCACCTGGCGCGCCCAATCCTGGGTACGCTGATCGGTCTTCATGATCAACCAGGTCGACCCCAGCAAGGCATAACCGAAAACCACCGCAATACCGGTGATAATACTGAACGCACTGATCCAGTCCAGCGGACCACCAGCGAAGTTACGGCCATCCACATCTACACCAGTCAGCAGTGCGCCAGGTATCATGCCCTGGCTTAGTGCTGCTATCAGCGAACCAAAATGAAACACCAGATCCCAGAGTTTACGGGAGTGTCGGGAATTGGCCTTGAATCTGAATTCAAATGCCACACCACGCATGATCAGCCCCAGCAGCATGCTGATCATTGGTATGTAGAAAGCCGGCAACAAAATGGCATAGGCCAGCGGAAATACCGCCATCAATCCGCCACCGCCCATCACCAACCAGGTTTCGTTGCCATCCCAGAACGGCGCGACCGAGCTCATCATCTGATCGCGGCATGCATCCGTCGGCGCCAGCGGAAACAAAATGCCGATACCCAGATCAAAACCATCCAGCAACACATACAAAAACATGACCAGTGCTATGAGCACGAACCAGATCAGCGGCAAATCCAGGCTGGCAGAGAAATCAAGCATGGGGTTCACCTGGTTTGGAATTTGCAGGAAATCGGCTCGACTTGATGCTGTGCTGGTAGTATTTGGGGGTCCCCTGTAATCCGACCGGCCCCTTGCCGATCAGGCGCAAAATGTAATAACTGCCAGCACCGAACACAAAACTGTACATGAGCACAAACGCCAGCAACGACCATAGTACCTGAGTACCCAGTATTGCCGGCGAGATACTGTCGGCGGTTCTCAGCACTGCATAGACGGTGTAGGGCTGACGCCCGATTTCGGTCACAAACCAGCCTGCCAGCAAGGCAACAAAACCCGATGGCATCATCCCCATCCACACCAGCTGCAGCCAGCGTCGTGTATACAGGCGTCCACGCATATAGCTCCAGGCACTGATCACGCCCAACACAATCATCAGCATGCCGATACCCACCATAATACGAAACGACCAGAACACGATGGCCACGGGTGGGCGCTCGTTGCGCGGCCAGGATTTCAGCCCCCTGATCTCGCCATTGGCATCATGGGTCAGAATCAGACTGGCCAGCCTGGGGATTTCCACAGCATAGCGAGTCGTTTCAGTTTTCGCATCAGGCCAGCCGAACAAGCGCAAGGCAGCACCTTGTTCATCATCCCAGATACCCTCCATGGCGGCGACTTTGGCCGGCTGGTGCGCAAAAGTGTTCAGGCCATGCAGATCACCGATGAACAACTGCATGGGTGCCACCAGCACTGCCATCAGCGTGGCGTTGGCAAGCATGATCCGCGCGTGTTCAACATGGCACTTGCGCCACAAATACCAGGCTGCCACGCCACCGACGACAAATGCAGTAGTCAGATAGGCCGCCGCGACCATGTGCGCCAGACGATACGGAAACGACGGATTGAAGATCACTGCCAGCCAGTCATTAGCAATCAGGCGGCCGTCGGCAAGCAGGTCAAAGCCCTGCGGTGTCTGCATCCAGCTGTTGGCCGACAAAATCCAGAATGCGGAGATGAGCGTTCCAACGGCGACGATGCAAGTCGCAGCAAAATGCATACCACGACTTACCCGGTTCATACCAAACAGCATGATGCCGAGAAACGACGCTTCGAGAAAAAACGCGGTGAGCACTTCAAGCCCCAGCAACGGGCCGATAACATTGGCGACCTGATCGGAAAACACCGACCAGTTGGTACCAAACTGGTACGACATGACCACACCCGACACCACCCCCATACCAAAAGCCACGGCAAAGATTCTCACCCAGAATCGATACAGATCCAGGTAAACGCTATTATCCGTGCGCAACCAGCGCCACTCCAGTACCGCCAGGTAACTGGCCAGGCCGATGGTGAAGGCTGGAAATACAATATGAAAACTGATGGTAAAGGCAAACTGTATGCGCGCCAAAATGACCGGATCAGACCATAGCTCCATGACTTACTAACCTCGCTTCTGCAGCATTGCAGTTATGCTTTGATAAGTGCCTGCAAGTTCGACCAGCATTCCAGCGCAGATGGCGGGGCTGGTATTATTTTGTCAATTAGAATGTGTATTCAGGACAAAGCGCCAGGCTCTGCCTCAACCATCCAGCACATCAACCCCAGCAGGCGGCGTGAACTTAAACAGATCTGCATCCAGACGTGGATTCTTCAGCGCCTGGGTGAAACGCACCTCGGTGCGTTGACCGAGACTGTCCTCCAGCACCATCAGTTTCAGTAGCTGATCCTGGAATGCTACCAAAATACGTGTGAAATCAGCCAGTTGTTCGGATTCCTCTGCGGCAGCTTCGGTCTGCGGTCGCAACTGCATCCACGCCATGCCCTGATCATCGATGCCCAGGTCGACCAATTCAAACTGCTGCTGCAAACGCTCGGGCTCGGTGAGCAATGTCAACGGACTTTGCTGTTCTGCCGTCGACTGTTCACGACGCGTGATCTGCTCCAGCTCGACATCCCAGGACCACAGCGTGCTGCCATCGGCAATGATCTGCTGCGGATAGGGATGCTGGTAAGCCCAATGCATCAGATTTGGCTGCTGCAGATAAAACACGCCTTCACTGAATTCTTCCTGTTGCCCGTTGGCGTCAAAAACCTGCTGTTCAAAGCTGGCACTAAAGGAGCTCAGATCATCGGTGAAGGCCTTGAATTGGGACGTGGCACGAACATGCGAATGCTCGATCCTGTCGCCGCCTGTCGCAGCCGCAGCCAGCTTTTGTGCTGGCTGTACTTGGCCAGCATTGGATGGCGCAGCAGACGCCTGGGCATGGCCCATGGTTTGCATCAGCAAGCACACCACACAAGTCAGCAACAATGACGTAAATGTGTTCATTCAACCACCAGATTAACAAAGGTAACAAGCCGCCGCAGTGTCGGGCTGTTGCAGACGCTACAGCTCAGTCGCGCGGCGGCGGAGGTGCCAGCACTTCACGCTGGTTATTGTGCTCGGGCGGACTAACGATACCGGCCGCTTCCATTTCTTCGATCAGTCTGGCGGCGCGGTTATAGCCGATGCGCAATTGCCGCTGCACGCTGGATATCGATGCCCGGCGAGATTCGGTGACGATACGTACGGCGCGATCGTAGAGCTCGTCTGCCTCGCCATCACCGGCCTCAGGCAATCCGGTTTCGCCGACCACCTGGCCATCATTCATGGTTTGCACGTCATTGAGAACATCATCCAGATAAGATGGTTCACCCTGGCTGCGCAGGGATTCGGCGATCGCGTGGACCTCGTGATCATCCACGAAGGCCCCGTGCACGCGCTCCGGCAAACCGCTGCCAGGCGGCAGAAACAGCATGTCACCATGACCCAGCAACTGTTCAGCTCCGGGTTGATCAAGGATGGTGCGGGAATCGATTTTCGACGACACCTGGAATGCCATGCGGGTGGGGATGTTGGCCTTGATCAGACCGGTAATCACGTCCACCGAAGGTCGCTGGGTAGCAAGTATCAGGTGAATGCCGGCGGCTCTGGCCTTTTGCGCCAGCCTGGCGATCAGTTCTTCAACTTTTTTGCCGACCACCATCATCATGTCGGCAAACTCATCCACAATGACCACGATATAAGGCATGTTCTCCAGTTCCGGTGCGCTGTCGTCAGGATGCACGGACTTGAACATCGGATCGGTGATCGGCTTGCCGCGCTTGCGCTCGGCGTTCAGTTTTTTGTTCAGACCAGCCAGGTTGCGCACGCCCAGCTCCGACATGACGCGGTAGCGGCGATCCATTTCCACCACGCACCAGCGCAAGGCATTGGCCGCCTGCTTCATGTCCGTGACCACCGGCGCCAGCAAATGCGGAATGCCTTCATACACCGACAGTTCCAGCATTTTCGGATCGATCATGATCATGCGCACCTGATCAGCCGTAGCCTTGTAGACCAAGCTCAGGATCATCGAATTCACCGCCACCGACTTGCCGGAGCCGGTGGTCCCGGCCACCAGCAGATGCGGCATCTTGCTGATATCTGCAATCACCGGTTCGCCACCGATGCTCTTGCCCAAGCCCAGCGTCAATGGTGATGTGGCGTCTTGATAAACTCTGGACTCGAGCACCTCGCGCAGATGCACAATTTCACGGTTCTGATTCGGTATCTCCAGGCCAATGACCGACTTGCCCGGGATCACATCCACCACCCGCACCGAGATGACGCTCAACCCGCGTGCCAGATCCTTGGCCAGATTGCTGATCTGGACCCCTTTGACGCCGGCCGCAGGCAGCAACTCGAAGCGCGTAATCACCGGCCCAGGATGCACTTCGACCACTTCCACTTCGACCCCGAAATCCGCCAGCTTCAACTCTACCTGCCGCGACATGGCCTGCAGCTCTTCGTTGGTGAAGCCGCGCGCCTGTTGCGGTGCCTGATCCAGCAATTCCAGACTGGGTAACTCACCCGGGCTCAGTTGCTTGAACAATGGCTGCTGTTGTTGCCGGGGTCGTTTGACTTCTGGCGAAGCGACGAACCGAGGCTCGATTTTCGGTTGCGGCGCCGTGCGCCTGGCCCGCTTGCGGGTATCTTCACGGCGCACAACATCGCGCTGCACCCGGGCCCGGCGACCGGCCAGCCAGTCGCGGATATTGCCATACCAGCGACCCAGTGAATCGATACTGTGCAAGGTCATGAAACCCACAGCGTCCATGACCCGAAGCCAGGAAATACCGCTAAAAAAAGTCAACCCAGTGAGCAGGAATGCCAGCAGTAAAAGTGTCGCGCCAAGCAAACCGAGACTGCCAATCAGCGGCATGACCACAATCTGGCCAAGGATGCCGCCGCCGCCAACACCCGACGGCAACCAGGCAACAGGTGCCCACATGTTCAGGTGCGCCAGGCCACTTGCGCAGGCAATGGCCAACACAAAACCACCCAGATAAATCAGCAGTACCCAGTAGCTTTCGGCCGGGTTGTCACGCAGTAATCTGATGCCAATATAAAACAGCAATAACGGCAACAGGTAAGCAATGACGCCAAAAAATGACAGCAAAAAATCAGCCAGCCACGCCCCCAACATACCGCCCAGATTGTGCAGCTGACTGACATCCACGCTGTGCGTCCAGCCCGGATCGCGCGGGTCAAAGCTGAGCAGGCACATGAGCAGGTACACGGCCAACAGACTAAGCACCACGCAGGCACTCTCGCGCAAGCGCATCAGCATCGGATGAACGGTGTCAGCAGCAGTCATGTGAAATAATTTGATACAACTTGATGTTTCGTCTGTATCTCAATGTATTAGATAAGAATTTTCAATTTAAATCACGGCTAGAATAGCACATTCATGAACCCGTATGCGAGATCTGGGCGGCACAAGTTGCAGTGCCCACGTTATTATAGCCCTCTTGTTATTTACCGAAACCAAAGCACAGTGCATCTGGACGCGTGCCTGCACACTGGTGTTTCGTTTTCATATTGAGTGAGCAGTATACATGAGCAAACCGCAACATCATCGCCTGTTGATCCTGGGCTCTGGGCCAGCGGGCTACACCGCCGCAATTTACGCCGCCCGCGCCAACCTGAATCCGGCTGTCATCACCGGTATCGAAGTTGGCGGGCAATTGACCACCACCACCGATGTCGACAACTGGCCTGGTGACGTGAGCGGCCTGCAAGGACCCGATCTGATGCAACGCATGTTGCAGCATGCCGAGCGTTTCCAGACCAACATCATTCATGACCACATCAATAGCGTCGATTTTTCGGCCCGACCTTACCGCCTGACCGGCGACAACGGCAGCTACACCGCCGACGCAGTGATCATCGCAACTGGCGCCAGCGCTCAGTATCTGGGCCTGCCATCGGAACAGGCCTATTTGGGGCGCGGTGTTTCCGCCTGTGCTACCTGTGACGGGTTTTTCTTTCGAGATCAAGAGGTTGCTGTGATTGGTGGTGGTAATACAGCGGTTGAAGAAGCGCTGTATTTGTCCAACATCGCGAGCAAGGTCACACTGGTACACCGCCGCGATAAATTGCGTGCTGAAGCGATTTTGCAAGACCAACTGTTTGAAAAAGCCAAACAAGGCAAGATCGAGCTGCTCTGGGATCATGTGCTGGAAGAGGTACTGGGTGACGACGCCGGTGTCACCGGCATGCGCATCGCGCACACGCAGTCGAATAGCAAACGCGACATTCCATTGCAGGGGGTATTCATTGCCATCGGGCACAAGCCGAACACCGATATCTTCAGCGGTCAGCTGGACATGACCAACGGTTACCTGCACGTACGCAGCGGCACCAATGGCATGGCGACGCAATCCAGCATGCCAGGCGTTTTTGCCGCCGGCGATGTTGCCGACCACGTTTATCGTCAGGCTGTTACCTCGGCCGGTTTTGGTTGCATGGCGGCATTGGACGCCGAACGCTATCTGGACAGCCTTGAAACCTGAGTCAGCAACGAAAAGACAACACCGCCAGCGGCGCCCGGTCAACATTGGCCGGTATTGAGTACAGCGCCCAGACGCACACCAGTCTGCACCAACTGGCTGCGCACTGGGACGATCTGCATGGCTCACAAAATCCTTTTATAGCCAGCGGCTTTCTGCTGGCACTGGAAGACCACGGCGCACTGGACAACAACCTGGGTTGGCAAGCATGTCATCTTGCCGTGCAACAGGATCAGCACTGTTATGCTGCTGCGCCAGGCTATCTGACCACACACAGTTTTGGCGATTTTGTCTATGACTGGGGCTGGGCGCAAATGGCGGCACAGGCCGGTTTCAGCTGGTACCCGAAATGGGTAATTGAAGCCCCCTACTCGCCCGTCACCGGCCCGCGTCTACTGACACCGATGACGGCAGACGGTCAGATCGATTTGCAAGCGCGCAAACTGCTCATACAAGCCATTCAGCAACTGGCCGATCAGCGCCAGATAGCCTGCGTGCAAGTCAACTACTGCAGCGCACACGAAGCCGAATTGCTGGCAGCCAACGGGTTTCTCATCAACCGTGATCAGCAGTTTCACTGGCAGTGCAATAATGCTACCGATTTCGATGGTTTTCTTGAGCGTTTGCGCAACAAGCGACGCAAGGAAATTCGCCGCGAGCGCAACAAGGTCAAAGCGCAGGGCATAACGCATCACTGGCTTAACGGCGTCCAGGCCAGCCCACAAGATCTGTCATTCATGCATCAGTGTTATGTCAAAACATTTCATGAAAAAGGCAATTTTCCTGCCATCAGCCTGGCCTGTCTGCAGGCCATGGCCGAGCATCTGGGCGAGCGTCTGCTGATCTGCATGGCCTCGCTGCACGGTCAGGCAATTGCCGCTGCGCTGATGCTGCGCTCGGATACGCATTTGTATGGTCGCTACTGGGGAGCCATGGCTGACTACGATTGTCTGCACTTCGAAACCTGCTACTACCAGGGCATCGAGTACTGTCTTGAGCACGGTCTGGATGTGTTTGAGCCCGGTGCCGGCGGCGGGCACAAATACCATCGCGGGTTCACTCCAGTCGATGTGTATACCTGTCACTGGTTCCCCGAACCACAGTTACGGCAGCTGATGGCAGCACAATTACTGCACGAAGCAAAGCTGCGGCACAGCTTCGAAATCCAGGACCGTCAATTCACACCGTTCAAGCGCACATGAACATTGTCGATCTGGACAGCTGGCCGGCGCACACCTTCCCCGATGCGAACCTGGCACTGACAGAACCAGCTGGCTTGCTGGCCATCGGCGGCGACTTGCAGCCACAACGACTGTTGACGGCTTACCGCAGCGGTATTTTCCCCTGGTACGGCGAGCAGGACCCGATTCTGTGGTGGTCACCAGACCCACGCGCGGTGCTGTATCCCGGCCACGTTCACTGCTCCCGCAGATTGCGTCGCAAGCTGCGCCAAAGCCGCTACAGAGCTGTTCGCAACCACGATTTTATCGGCGTCATGCAACACTGTGCCGAACCTCGACGCAATGAACCAGGCACCTGGCTACATGCTGACATGCAGTCTGCCTATGGCCGTTTGCATGTTCTGGGCCATGCCCACAGTGTCGAAATCCTGGATGCTGATGATCAGCTGGTTGGTGGCTTATACGGCGTAGCCAGTGGCAAGGTGTTCTTTGCCGAATCCATGTTCTCCAGCCAGACCGACGGTAGCAAAATTGCGCTGCTGGCGCTCAGCGACTGGCTGCAGCAACTGGATTTCAAGCTCATCGATGTGCAAATGATGACCCCGCATCTGGCCTCTCTGGGCGCTGTGGAATTGTCCAGATCCGACTACTTGCAGCAACTTGCGTTATGGAGCTAACCCGCCTATTTCATGAAGGCGGACTAGTTACTAGTCATATTTTACGGATAAATAAGGCGATAACATTGAAATTTTGCATAGTGGAGTGGATACGGTTTGTCCTGTTCGAGTTCAGGCCAAATCTGGCGTTGCACCTCGAACGATCACCCTTGAACCATAGCTACGGGCGAGTGGACCACGCGAGTAGTTCGGTGACACTCAGCCGTCGCACAAGCGCCGTGGACAAGGCGCACGAGCGCAGGACTGGCCGTAGTCAATTCAAGCGAGCGGAACGCAGCCCACGGTGCTTGTGCGGCGGCCCACTGGCTTCAGCGGCTGATCGTCCAAGCTGCTTAGCCAGCTTCGCCCTGCTCCTCAAACCCTTCATGAAATAGGCGGGCAAACCCGGAGAAGCACAATGACAACTGACTGGATCACAACATTTCCCGGCCTGGCGCAGCTGGAGGCATCCATCAAGGCAACGCTGCTGACGCAAAGCGAGGTTGTCAGCGTGCCTGCGGGCACGGTCATCTTCGGTCCCGGCAAAACGCCCGAGCAACTGCTGTTGCTGCTCGAGGGCCGGATAC